>JBHJHK010000497.1:0-18998 GCA_050330975.1 Candidatus Competibacterales bacterium
GACCCCCCCACCCTGCTCTCCAACCCAGAGGCCCTGGCCGGGGGGGAACAGCTGGCCACCTTCTACCGGGTGCCGGGCTACGGCACCTGGGATCCCTCGGCGGTGCTCTTGGGCTCCTTTGCCCTGTTCTTCGCCATGATCTTGGCCGATGCCGGCTATGCTCTGGTGCTGTTGGGGGGACTGCTCTACGCCTGGCAACCCCTGGGGCACCACGAGGTGGGGCGACGCCTGCGCACCTTGGGACTGGGGGTGTTGCTGGTGGCCACGGGCTATGGCGTCCTCGCGGGGAGTTATTTTGGCCTGACGCCCCCAACAGATTCGTTCCTGGCCAGCTTGCACCTCTTGGATCTCGACGACTTTGACGCCATGATGGTCCTCGCCGTGGCGGTGGGGGCCCTCCACGTGGTGTTGGGCCACGTCATCAGCGCCTGGCACGCCGGTCCCTTCCCCGCCTGGGTGCCCCCGGTGGGTTGGATCGTCGTCATGGCCGGGGCCACCGCCCTGGCCCTGGGGGATGAGGTCCTGGGCTGGGTGGGGGCCACGGCCATGGGGGTGGGCCTGTTGGCGGTGGTGGCCTTCGCCAGCCGGCGGCCGGTGACCTCCCCCAAGGCCTTGGCGTTGCGGGTCGGCGAGGGCCTGTTGGCCCTGGCTCAGGTCACCCAGCTATTTGGCGACGTACTGAGCTATCTGCGCCTGTTCGCCCTGGGGTTGGCCAGCGCCTCCCTGGCGGTGACCTTCAACACCCTGGCGGATCAAGTGCGCACCGAGGTACCGGGGCTGGGGCTGTTGCTGGCCCTGTTGGTCCTAGGGCTGGGCCACGCCATCAACCTCGCCTTGGGGTTGATGAGCGGTTTGGTCCACGGCCTCAGGTTGAACTACATCGAGTTCTTCAATTGGAGCCTGCTCCGGGAGGGTCACCCCTTCCGGGCCTTCGCCCGCAAGGAGCGTCGTCCGTGAACGATATCATGCTGATCTTGGGCTGGTTTGGGGTGTATGGGCCCGTGGCGTTGGGGGCGGTGGGCAGCGTCATCGGCTGTGCCACCGCCGGTCAAGCGGCCATCGGCGCCATGATCGATACCGAGGTGGGCCACGGCCGGTTCGTGGGCATCGCCGCCATGCCCTCCTCCCAGGTGATCTATGGCATCGTCATCATGTTCACCCTCGACCAGGGGCCCTTCGACGCCCCCACCGCCGCGGGCTTGTTCGCCATCGGCGGCGCGGCGGGGGTGGCGCTGTTGATCTCGGCCATCTACCAGGGCCAGTGTTGTGCCGGGGCCATCCACGCCGCCAAGCTCAAGCCGGAGATCTTCGGCTTGGCCTTGGCCCCGGCGGCCATCGTCGAGGGCTTTGCCGTGTTTGCCTTTATCTTCGCCCTGGTGGTGAGCGCCAGCCTCCCCGGTCCCACCGTCGTGCCGGTGACGCCATGAGCAGCGCCGAGTCGGGCGAGGCGAAGCCCCAGGGCCCGGACGCCCCGTCCCACCGCCATCCGGGGCTGGTGTCATCGGGGGTCGAAGCCCTCATCGAACGGTTGCGGGAAGAGGGGGTAGAGGAAGGCCGTCAGCGGGCCGCCGCCATCGTCGCCGACGCCGAGACCCGGGCCCAGTGGATCGTCGCCCAGGCCAAGGCCGAGGCCGTGGCCCTGGAGCAGCAAGCCAAGGCCACCGCCCAGCGCACCCAGCAAGCCACCCGGGAGGCCTTGGCCACCGCCACCCGGGACGCCATCTTGGCCCTCAAGGGAGAACTCAACGCCCGTTTTGCCCTGGAGGTCCAGCGGCTGGTGAGCCAAGAGCTGGGCAAGACGGCGCTGCTGCGACAGATGATCCTGGAGTTGGTGGGGCGAGTGCAGAAGGCGGTGGACGCGGCTTCGACCCTGGAGGTATTGCTGCCCCGCGACGCCGAGGGCTTCGAGGAATTGAGTCGCGACCCCGACGCCCTGGACCGCAGCCCCCTCACCGACGCGGTGCGCACCATCGCCCAAGACATGCTGCGGGATGGCGTCACCCTGGGGGCCGACCCCGAGGGCAAGGGGGGGTTGCGGTTCAACATGCAAGACAGCGGGGTGTTGGTGGACATGGGGGAGCAAACCGTGGGCCGTTTGATTTTGGCCCACCTCCAGCCCCGCTTTCGGGCCCTGGTGGAAGGCATTGTCAAATAGTGTCCCCAAGGGTCGAGGCGCTCGCGCCCACCCCCCCTGAGGACGCCTCCCCATGGCCGATTGTCGCTACGCCCTGTTGATCACCAGCCTGCCCCCCTTGGGGCTGCCGTTTAAGACCCGGCAACTTCCCCTGTCGCCCCTGCAGTTGGAACGGCGCCTGGCCTGGCTCACCCCCGGGGACGTCCAACAACTCCAGGGGATGGAGGATGCCCTGGCCTGGCATCGGCTCCCCAACGGCGACGAAGCAGCCACCATCCAGCACATCGAAGGGGCCCTGGCGGCGGTGACCACGCCCACCCTGCACCAGTTGGTCATCGAACGGCTGAGCCTGCGGCTCGCCGTCATGGCCGTGCGGCGCCGCCGGGGGGGCGAGCCGCCCCCCCCGGCGGGGACCTTTCCCCCTTGGGGGAACGTGGCCGACCGCATCCGCCGCCACTGGACGGCCCCCGACTTGGGGCTGGGCCATCGCTACCCCTGGCTGCCCCAAGCTCAGGCCCTGTTGGCCGCCGGCCACAGTCTGGCCCTAGAACGCCTGCTCTTTGAGGTCGTCTGGGGACAGTTGGACCGGCTCAACGACCACCACCGCTTTGACTTGACCGCCGTGGGCGTCTACCTGCTGCGCTGGCAGCTGGTGGACCGCTGGCTCCGCTACCAAGGGGACGCCGCCGGGCGGCGGTTTGACGTCCTGGTCCAAACTGCCATGACCGACTTCCAGCGGCGCCGACCAGGCCAACAGAGGACCGACGCCACACCATGAGCCAAACCACACCCCAAGCCCAGGTGGTGGCCGTCCAAGAGGATTTGGTCACCCTGGCCCTCGCCGACCCAGGCCGGGGTACGTTGATGAAAAACGAAGTGGTCTATATCTGCCCCGATCCCGACACCCGGCTGGAGGCCGAGGTGCTGCGGGTGCGAGGGGATCGGGCCGACGCCCAGGTATTTGAATCCACCAAAGGGGTGGGGATTGGCGACCCAGTGCTCCAGAGTGGCGAACTGTTGTCCGTCGCCCTGGGGCCGGGGTTGCTGGGCCAAGTGTTCGACGGTTTGCAAAATCCCCTCACCGCCCTGGCGGTACACCACGGCACGTTCTTGCCCCGGGGAGTGGACATGGCGTCGTTGGATCGCCAGCGCAAATGGTCGTTTGTGCCCGTGGTCCAGGTGGGCGCCAAGCTCAGGGCCGGGGACGTGGTGGGCACGGTGCAGGAGGGCCCCTTTAGCCACAAGGTCATGGTGCCCTTTGGCCACCGGGGCACAGCCGAGATCACCTGGATCCAGCAGGCGGCGGTGACCGTCGACACCCCCGTCGCCCGCTGGCGAGACGCCAAAGGCGAACACTCCATGACCCTGGTCCAGCGCTGGCCGGTGCGGCGCCCCCTGGCGGAGCACCTGCTGCGGGAGCGCTTTAGCGAACGCCGCTATCCCACGGCGCCGCTGATCACCACCCAGCGGATCATCGACACCTTTTTTCCCATCGCCCAAGGGGGTACAGCCTGCATCCCAGGTCCCTTTGGCGCCGGCAAGACCGTGCTGCAAAACCTCATAGCCCGCTTTGCCGCCGTGGACATCGTGGTCATCGTCGCCTGTGGGGAACGGGCCGGCGAAGTGGTGGAAACCATCACCGAGTTTCCCAAGCTCAAGGACCCCAAGGGCACCGGTTCCCTCATGGATCGCACGGTGTTGATCTGCAACACTTCCAGTATGCCCGTGGCCGCCCGGGAGGCTTCCCTGTACACCGGCATCACCCTGGGGGAGTACTATCGACAAATGGGCCTCCAGGTGTTGTTGATCGCCGACTCCACTTCCCGCTGGGCCCAGGCCATGCGGGAGACCTCGGGAAGATTGGAGGAAATCCCCGGGGAAGAGGCCTTCCCTGCCTACCTGGACTCGGCCATCCGCAGCGTCTACGAACGGGCCGGGGTGGTGGCCTGCAACGACGGCGCCCGGGGCAGCCTGACCTTGATTGGCACCGTATCCCCGGCGGGGGGCAACTTCGAAGAACCCGTGACCCAGTCCACCCTGGGGACGGTCAAGACCTTCTTGGGCCTGTCGGCGGAGCGAGCCTACAAGCGCTACTACCCGGCGGTGGATCCCCTGACGTCTTGGTCCCGCTATTTCGATCAATTGGAGGACTGGTACCGGGAGCACTGTGGCCCCACCTGGGTCGCCCAGGTCCAAACCCTGCTGGCGTTGCTCCACCAAGGGGAAGAGATCCAGCAGATGATGCAGGTCACCGGCGAAGAGGGCATCACCCTCGCCGACTTTGTCCGCCAGCAAAAGGCGCTGCTCTTGGACCTGGCCTACCTACAGCAAGACGCCTTTGACCCCGTGGACGCCTCGGCCAATCTCGAGCGCCAGCGTCAGGTCTTGGATTTGATTCTCCACGTGGTCAACAAGCCCTTTGCCTTTGCCGACAAAGACAGCGCCCGGCGATTTTTCACCCAACTCACCGGGGCGTTTAAAAACTTCCACTACACAGTCGTCGATTCCCCCGACCACCGCCAGGGTTTAGAACAGATCCGGCAATTGATCGACAATGCGCCGGCGCAAGGGGAATCCCTGGAGACCCCAGAGGGTGGCTCAACCCCCAATACGTGAAGCAACGGGGGGTTGATGGCCATCGGCGACGATGGCCACCTCCAACACCCCAGGCGAAATAATCGGCCCGGCCCATCGTCCTGGATCATCGTTCCCAGGGCGTTTGTGATCAAGCGTCCAGCGGTGGGGGAGGGCCGGGAATGCCCGTGGCCGGGGGCGTCCGCAACGTTTTCCAACGCCAAACAAAGACAAGGGATAGCCATGGCCATCGAGACCATTCCCGCCAGACAGGGCAAAGCTGCCTTTGCCAAGGCCGGTCAACACATCAAAATCATCAACACCCACGGCGAGCAGGTGGTGGACACCTGGGCCTTTGTCCGCCACGACTTGGCGGAGTACATGTCCATGGAACACACCCGGGCCACCCTCAAGAAGCTGAGGCCCGCCGTTGGGGATACCCTGTACACCTGGCGGCGACGCCCTATCCTCAGGGTCATCGAGGACACCTCCCCCGGTGTCCACGACACCTTGATGGCCGCCTGTGACAACTACCGCTACGGCCTGTTGGGGTGCACCGAATACCACGACAACTGCACCGACAACCTCGCCGCCGCCCTGGGGGCCTTGGGGTTGGGAGATCCCCGCACCACCCCCTCCCCCCTCAACGTGTTTATGCACATTCCCTGGACCGCCGATGGCCAGTTGTCCTTCGATCCGCCGGTGACCAAGCCCGGCGACGCCATTACCTTCCGGGCCGAACTCGATGTGGTCATCGCCTTCTCGGCCTGCCCCCAAGACATCCTGCCCATCAACGGCAAGCTCAACAAACCCACCGAAGCCCACTTCGAGATCTTCGACTGATCGACACAGGGCCAGTGCCAGAGGCTCGCCGGGAGACCCCAGGGCTGGGCTCGGCCACAAATACGTGAAAAAATTTGTGGTTGATAGAAATCAAGGCCCCCAGGAACTCGGGCGTCGATAATGACTCCGTCTATCTCCGCCTTGGCTCACCGCCGGCGGGGCAATGTTTGGTACCCCACCTCAGGAGCTGCCGGCATGAGCCATCCTGCACCAAAAATGAAACCCGACGTAACCCGCCAAATCATCCAACACCTCCCCAGCTCCGAACGCCAAGTCCCAGGGACTGACCTGACGGCTTTCATCGACCTGTGGTTTGAATGGCAGCGCTGGGCCAACTGGGTCTTTGCCCAGGGTTGGTTGACCCACACCCACTGGAACCCATCTGCCCCGAACCCCTTTGCCCTGAACCCCTTTGCCCGGGGACAGTGGGATGGCCTCCCCGGGAGCAGCGTCGCCCTGTGGCGGCAGATGCTCATGGCCCACGGTTCGTGGTCGTCCCTGGCACCCTTGACCCTGCCCGCCCTCGACATCGTCCAACACCGAGACGGCCAGGGCGACACGGGAATGAGCGTCTACGTCGAAGTTCCAGGGGTGGCCCCCGAGGACTTGACGCTGATCTTCGACGGCCAACAATTGACCATCAAAGGGCGTTTTCATCGCCAAGCCACGGCGGGAGCGGGGAATTGCTTCCGCGCCGAGATGCTCCAAGGGGACTTTGAGCGCAGCGTCACTCTTCCCCAGGGGGTCGACGCCACCGCCGCCAGGGCTCAACTGGACAACGGCGTACTCCACATCGCCCTGCCCCCGGGGGAGAGCCGCGGATGCCACAGGATCCCCGTGCTAAGTTCCACGGCGTCGAACGCGCCATCCTCCCCCGCTACCGCCACCAATCCTTGAGTGCAAGGGGTCCCGGTCCCGGATCCAACCGGTAGTCTCGGCGGGGACACCGCCGCAGACCGGGGGAACCTGGGCCGTCGGCAGTGGTCGCCCCTAGCTCTCCTCGACGCGTGACTCCGGCCATGACCCGCCTCGACCCTGACCCCACTGGCGACAACCATCGCCTGCTCCAAGAACTCCTGGCCCTGGGGGATGAACTGCGACAGGCCGCGGTCGCCCTGGAAAAGCCGTTGCAGGCAGTGCACCCCCACCGCCGCGCCGGCGCCCGCAACCTCGTCCACTACCTCGCTCTGCGCAGTCGCGACCGCCGCCCATTGCAGCGCCGGCTCGCGGCCTTGGGCCTCTCTTCCCTGGGGCGCGCCGAACCCCATGTTCTCGCCACCGTAGAAGCGGTGATCAGCGCCCTGGGCCGCCTGGTCCAAGGCCCCGGATTGCCACCGGTAAGCGGCCAAAGTGAGGGCGCCTTCGACATCGAGCGACGGCAACTCGCCCAACACGCCGAGGCCCTATTTGGACCGGCACACCCTGGGCGCGACCCCCGCATCATGGTCACTATGCCCAGGGAGGCGGCCGACGACGCCAAACTGGTGGAGGCCTTGCTGCGGTCGGGGATGAACTGTATGCGCATCAACTGCGCCCACGACGACTCCGCCGCCTGGGGGCGCATGATCGCCCACCTGCGGCGGGCCGAAGCCATCGTGGGGCGTCCCTGTCGGGTGATGATGGACCTCGCCGGGCCCAAATTGCGCACGGGCCCCCTGGCGCCGGGCCCTCGGGTCCTGCGCCTCCAGCCCCGGCGCGACGCCTACGGCCGCGTCATCGCCAAGGCCAGGGTGCGCCTGGTGGCCCAAGCTCCCCCGGGGGAAAGGGTGTCGGGCGCCGGGCCCCACTTGCCCCTCCCCGCCCCCTGGCTGGCCCGGCGCCGCTGTGGAGAGGCCCTCCGCTTCACCGATGCCCGGGGGGCCCGGCGCACCTTGATACTCCGGGACTGGGAGGACGACGGCATTTGGGGGGAGCTGGCCAAGACCGCCTATGTGGTGCCCGGTACGCGACTGCGGGCCGACGACGACGAGGCCCCCGTGGGTCCCTTGCCCCCGCGAGAAGGCACCTTGTTGTTGCGCCCCGGCGATCGCCTCCTGGTGGCCCGAGACGGCCGGATGGGCCACTCGTCCCCCTCTGGCCCCGCCGTCATCGGCTGCACCTTGCCCGAGGCCCTGGCGGCGGCGGCGGTGGACCAAACCATTTGGTTCGACGACGGCAAAATCGGCGGGATCATCGAGGCGGTGGGGGCCGAGGGGGTGACGGTTCACATCACCCACGCCCCGACCGACGGCAGCCGTTTGCGGGCCGACAAGGGCATCAACCTCCCCGACACCCCCGTGGAGCTGGGGGCCCTGACGGCCAAGGACCGCGGGGATCTGGACTTTGTCGCCCGACACGCCGACGCCGTCGCCCTGTCCTTTGTCAACACCGCCGCCGATGTGGCCAATCTGCGGCAGGAGCTGGCGCGCCGCGGTAGCCCCTCCCTCGCCATCGTCCTCAAGATCGAAACCCGCCGGGGCTTTGAGCATCTGCCGGCGCTGTTGCTGACGGCCATGGGGGCACCGTGCTGGGGGGTGATGATCGCCCGGGGGGATTTGGCCGTGGAGTGCGGCTTTGAACGCCTGGCGGAGGTCCAAGAAGAGATCCTCTGGCTGTGTGAGGCGGCCCATGTCCCGACCATTTGGGCCACCCAGGTGTTGGAGAACCTGGCCAAGGAGGGTCTACCCTCCCGGGCCGAGATCACCGATGCCGCCATGGGTCACCGGGCCGAATGCGTCATGCTGAACAAGGGCCCCCACGTCTTGCGGGCCGTCCAGGTCCTCGACGACATCTTGCAGCGGATGCAGGCCCACCAAACCAAGAAAGTGGCCATGCTGCGCGCTTTGGGAGTGGCCCAAGCCCTGGGGGAAAGCGCCATCCCCCAAGACCCGGTGTCCTGAGCCCAGGGGGCAGGCATCGAGATATCCCTCCCTCGGACCACCGACGGCGGGGGCTACCGCCGTGGAAACCCCCCCCGGGGTTTTCCTTATCCTCTGAAGTTGGTAGTCTTTTCTGACTATCCGTAGCCGTTCCCCACCCCCGATCCCCCCTCGGTGGAAACCCCACCGCCAGCGAGGGGGCACCCAATGACTCAACTGTGGAAGTTCTTCGAGGAGTACTATGCCCTCGCAATCCTCCGCCTGCCAGCGCTGTGTGTTTGCCAAGGGCTGCCCGCTTCTTCAACGTTTACCCGCCACCGCTCACCGACACATCGCCCCAGGTACCCTCATGGGCTACCGCCTCTTCGAACGAGACGAGGCGTTATTTCGGTCGGGCGACGCCTTCGATCGACTGTATGTGCTTTGCTCGGGGTCAGCCAAGTTGCTGGAGATCCACCCCCAGGGCACCAGTCAAATCTTCAGCTTTTACTTCCCCCGGGACGTTTTGGGCCTGGACGCCGTGGAGCTTCACCACCACGAAGGGACGGCCATCGCCCTCGAGGCGACGTTGGTGTGCCAGTTGTCTTTTGAAGGCCTGGCCAGCGCCGCCCAACACTCCAAAGCCATCGGCGACTGCCTCCATCACCTGTGGAGCCAGGAGGTCCAGCGGGAGTACACCGCCCTGCGGCTGCGGGCCCCCAAAACCGCCGTAGAGCGCCTGGCGCTGTTTTTGATCCACCTGGCCCAGCATCGCGTAGACCCCTCTGGGGGGTGGAACGAACTGCACTTGGTCATGAGCCGCCACGACCTGGGGGACTACCTGGGTCTCAGCGAAGAAACCGTAAGTCGCGGCATCAGCGCCCTCCAGCACAAGGGGGCCATCGCCGCGGACAAGCGCACCATCCGCCTCCTCGACCAGGCGGCGTTGGCCCAGGCGGCGGGCCTCGACGGCGAGGCGGCCGCCTTCTCCTCCCCGTCGGCCAACCCCGCCGCGGCAAAATTCCACGGCCAGTGGGGTTGAAGGGAGCCCAGGGGCGGGTGGTAGACCCTGGGCCGTCGCGCCCTTAGGTCTCCAAAGGGACATCGGCAACGACAGCGATGCTCCGTTTCGGGATCGACCCTAGCCAGGGGCCAAAGCCTGCACTATCTTTGCCGGGGTTGTCGTCAAACCTATCCACAGGAGATCCTCGATGAGAAACTTCTCTTGGGCACTGGCGGCGGTGGGCTTGGCCCTGGCGGTCAACGCCTCGGCCCAAACCGTCCTCCGCGTCGTTCCCCACGCCGATTTGCAAAACGTCGACCCCATCTGGACCACGGCCTACATCACCCGCAACCACGGCTACATGGTCTACGATACCCTGTTCGCCCTGGACGAAAATTTCACTCCCCAGCCCCAGATGGTGGACACCCACACCGTCAGCGACGACGGCCTCACCTACACCTTCACCCTGCGGGATGGCCTTTTGTGGCACGACGGCAGCCCGGTGACCGCCGCCGACTGCGTGGCCAGCATCCAGCGCTGGGGCCAGCGGGACGGCATGGGCCAGCAGCTCCTGGGGGTCACCGAATCCCTCACCGCCGTCGATGACAAGACCATCGAGCTCGTCCTCACCAAACCCTATGGTCTGGTGTTGGACTCCCTGGGCAAGATCAGCTCCAACGTGCCCTTTATGATGCCCAAGCACCTGGCCGAGACCGACCCCTTTGAGCAAGTGCCGGAGATCATCGGCTCGGGTCCCTACAAGTTCGTCAAAGAAGAATGGGTGCCGGGGAGCAAGGTGGTCTACGTCAAAAACGAAGACTACGCGCCCCGGGACGAGCCCCCCAGCGCCGCCGCCGGGGGCAAGGTGGCCAAGGTAGACCGGGTGGAATGGCTCTACATCCCCGACCACCAAACGGCCATGAGCGCCCTGGCCAGCGGCGAAGTGGACATCTATGAGCGCCCCCCCCACGACCTGGCCACGGTGATGGCCACCATGCCCGGGGTCCAAGTGGAGGTCTTCGACCCCTTGGGAAGCCAGGGGATGCTGCGGATGAACCACCTCCACCCCCCCTTCGACAAGCCCGAAGTGCGCCAGGCGGTGTTGAAGCTCATCGACCAGGAAACCTACATGATGGCCACCGTGGGCAACCCCGAATTCTTCGAGGTGTGCCACACCCTGTTCGCCTGTGGGGCCCCCCTCCAGACCGACGTGGGCTTTGAGTCTTTCAAAGAGCGCGATGTAGAGGCCGCCAAGGCCGCCATCGAGGAGGCTGGCTACGCCGGCCACAAAGTGGTGGTGATGCATCCCACGGACCAGCCCATCAACGGCCCCGCCACCCTGGTGACCGCCCAAAGCCTCCGGGAGGTGGGGTTTGACGTCGAGGTCCAGGCCATGGACTGGAGCACCCTCACCTCGCGGCGGGCCATGCGGGAAGCCCCCGAGGACGGCGGTTGGAACGTATTCCACACCTGGTGGATCGGCGCCGACATCGCCAACCCAGTGAGCAACATCGGCCTGTCGGCCGGCGGTGCGGAAAAGGCCTGGTTTGGCTGGCCCGACGACGAGGAGCTCGAAACCCTACGGGCCCAGTTCGCCACGGAAACCGACCCGGACAAGCAAAGGGAAATCGCCGAGGCCGTGCAACAGCGCGCCCTGGAGGTGGTGACCCACGGCAACTACGGCACCTTCTACACCCCCATGGCCTTCCGGGACAACCTGGAGGGGCTGATCACCTCCCCCGTGCCGTTCTTCTGGAACATCAGCAAGTAGTGACTTCCATCTCGTGATGGGCTACATCGTCAAGCGCCTGTTGGCCACCATCCCGGTGATGTTGGTGGTGGCCATCTTTGTGTTTTTGCTGTTGCACCTGAGCCCCGGCGACCCGGCCACGGTCATCGCCGGGGACTACGCCTCCCCCCAAGATATCGCCCGAATCCGCGCCCAGTTGGGGCTGGACGACCCTCTGCACATCCAATTTTTCAGCTGGTTGGGGCGGCTACTCCAGGGGGATCTGGGCATTTCCATCTTTTCCAACTTGCCGGTGACGACCCTCATCGCCCAGCGGGTCGAGCCCACGTTGTCATTGACCGCCTTGACCTTGCTCATCACCGTGAGCATCGCCGTGCCCTTGGGGGTCGTGGCCGCCTGGAAGGCGGGGACTTGGATCGACCGCCTCATCGGAATGTTGGCGGTGGTGGGATTTTCCGTGCCGGTGTTTGTCTTCGGCTATGTGTTGATCTATCTATTTGCCCTCGAACTGCGCTGGCTGCCGGTCCAGGGCTACACCCCCTTGGGGGAGGGCCTGTGGCCCTGGTTGCGCCATCTGCTGCTGCCCAGCATCGCCCTGAGCACCATCTACATCGCCCTGGTGACCCGTATCACCCGGGCCTCTACCCTGGAGATCCTGGGGGAAGACTACATCCGCACCGCCCGTTCCAAGGGCCTTGCGGAGCGCTGGGTTCTCATGGGCCACGCCCTGAGCAACGCCGCGGTGCCCATCGTCACCGTCATCGGCCTCGGGGTGGCGCTGTTGATCGGCGGGGTGGTGGTCACCGAGAGCGTGTTCAATATCCCCGGGGTGGGGCGCCTGGTGGTGGACGCCATCCTCAAGCGGGATTACCCCATCATCCAAGGGCTGATTTTGCTGTTCTCGGGGGTTTATATCTTGATCAATCTGATCATTGATCTGCTGTACACCGTCCTCGACCCGAGGATCCGCTATTGAACCCGCCACAGCCTAGGACGCGCCCGTGAACCTCGCCCGCCGTTTGCCCATTGCCTTAGGGGGTGGCTTGCTCCTCGCCATGGGCATCATGGCCCTGGGGGCCCCGTGGCTCGCCCCGGGGGATCCCTTGCTGCTCAACCCCATTTTGCGGCTGCGCCCTCCCTCCGAGGAGTTTTGGTTTGGCACCGACATGTTCGGCCGGGAGGTCTATACCCGGGCGGTCTACGGGGCGCGGATTTCCCTGGCCGTGGGGCTCTTTGCCGCCCTCTTCAGCGTGGTCTTGGGGCTTATCATCGTCCTATTGGCGGGGTTTTATCGCCTGCTGGACGCCGTTTTGATGCGGGTCATGGACGGCCTCATGGCCATCCCCGGCATCTTGCTGGCCATCGCCATGGTGGCCCTTTCCGGGGCGAGCCTGGTGACGGTGATCGTCGCCATCACCATCCCCGAAATCCCCCGGGTGGTGCGGTTGGTGCGCAGCGTGGTGTTGAGCGTCCGGGAGGAGCCCTTTGTGGAGGCGGCCATCGCCGCCGGCACCCGCACGCCGAGGATTTTGCTGCGCCACATTTTGCCCAACACCGTACCGGCCTTGATCGTCCAAGCCACTTATATTTGCGCCTCGGCCATGCTCACCGAGGCGATTTTGAGCTTTTTGGGCACGGGTACCCCCCCGGAGATCCCCAGTTGGGGCAATATGATGGCCGAGGGGCGGATCTACTTCCAGCTGGCGCCGTGGATCCTGCTGTTTCCCGGGCTGTTCTTGGCGTTGACCGTGCTGGCGGTGAACCTCATGGGGGACGGGTTACGGGATACCATCGACCCCCGCCTGGCCAAGCGAGTGAGGACATGAGCGACATCGGCGCAACCCGCCCCATGCAGCGCGACGCCAGGGTGGTGTCCGCTGAACCGGTCCTGGCCATCGAGGACTTGAAGATCGCCCTGCCCAAGGGGGCCGATCGCCCCTGGGCGGTGGACGGGGTATCCATCGCCGTGGCCCCGGGGGAAATCGTCTGTATCGTCGGCGAGTCGGGCTCGGGCAAGTCGGTGACGGCCCACGCCGTCATGGGGCTCTTGCCCCCGGAGCTCAAACCCCAAGGTGGCGCCATCCAACTCCAGGGGGAAGACGTGCTCCAGGCGTCTTCTGCCCGGTTGCGGGCGCTCCGGGGGGTGGGGATGGCCATGATCTTCCAAGAGCCCATGACCGCCCTCAACCCGGTGTTCACCGTGGGGCGTCAGATCGAGGAGATGATCACCGCCCACACCGATTTGGGGCCCAAAGCCCGGCGGGAGCGGCTGTTGGCGCTGATGGCCGGGGTCAATTTGCCCGAGCCTGGGCGGCTGCGCCACGCCTATCCCCACCAGCTTTCGGGTGGCCAGCGCCAGCGGGTGATGATCGCCTTGGCCCTGGCCCTCGACCCGCCGTTGCTCATCGCCGACGAGCCCACCACCGCGTTGGACGTCACCACCCAGGCGCAAATCCTCCAGCTGATCCGCGACCTCCAGGCCCAGCGGGGCACGGGGGTGTTGTTTATCACCCACGACTTTGGAGTGGTGGCCGAGATTGCCCATCGGGTGGTGGTGATGCAGCACGGCCGGGTGGTGGAGAGCGGCGCCGTAGCCGAGGTGTTGGGCCGCCCCCAGCATCCCTATACCCAATTGTTGGTGAGTGCTGTGCCAAGCCTCACCCCTGTCCCCCGGGAACGGGCGACGGACGCCCCGGTGGTACTGGCCGCCCGGGGTCTGACCAAGGTCTACGGCCGCAGGGGTTGGCTGGGGCGGGGGCGGGTGGTCCACGCCGTCAAGGGGGTGGATCTCACTTTGCGCCGGGGGGAAACCCTGGGGCTGGTGGGGGAGTCGGGGACTGGAAAGTCCACGGTGGCCCGCTGTATCACCCGGCTCATCGACCCCAGCGATGGCTTTATCCAGCTGGACGGCCAGGACATCGCCCCTATGTCCCAGGGGGAGTTGCGGCCCTTCCGCCTGCAGATCCAGATCGTCTTCCAAGACCCCTACCGTTCCCTCAACCCCCGGCTGCGGGTGGGGGATGCCATCGTCGAGGGACCGATGAATTTCGGTTTATCCAGGGCCGAGGCCCTGGCGCGAGCTCGAGAATTGATGACCGTGGTGGGGCTGGAAGCCGACGCCCTAGGGCGCTTCCCCCACCAGTTCTCCGGGGGCCAGCGCCAGCGGATCTGCATCGCCCGGGCGTTGGCCATGGAACCCGAGGTACTAGTGGCCGACGAAGCCGTGTCGGCTTTGGACGTTTCGGTCCAGGCCCAGGTGTTGGAACTCTTGGACAAGGTGCGGCGCCAGTTTCGGCTGGCCATGTTGTTCATCACCCACGATCTGCGGGTCGCCGCCCAGGTCTGCGACGACGTGGCGGTGATGTACCAGGGGGAAGTGGTGGAGTACGGACCAGCGGCGACGGTGTTCACCCAACCCCACCACACCTACACCCAAACCCTCTTGGCGGCGGCGCCGGGACGGGGGTGGGCCTTTGGCACCCCAGCCCCCCAGACCTCCCCGGTCTAGTCGGCCCAGCCCATGGGGCCAGGGGCGGTGGGTGGGGTGCCGCGCCACGGGTCCTGTGCCGCGGCTGCGGGGATCCCAGATTCCTGTGGCAGGACTTTAATCCACAGCCAGTGAGACCGGGGAGCCGCACCATGCCCTCTAACCCCCCCGCAGGGCTCAACGGTAACTTTTGGAATCGCCTGTTGGCGGGTTTGGAGTGTCCCGAGGCCTACCCCCACCCCACCACCACCATCGAGTGTCTGGAGAACCACATCTCGTGGGTATTCCTCACCGGGCAACACGTCTACAAGCTCAAAAAACCCGTGGATTTGGGCTTTATCGACTTTAGCACCCCCGACCTGCGCCTCCACTATTGCCGCGAGGAGTTGCGTCTCAACCGCCGTTGGTCACCCCACCTCTACCTCGACGTAGTGGCGGTGGTGGGGGATGTGGATCGACCCCGGGTGGTACCCCAGGCTGACCCTGGAGGTCGCTCTCCCCTCCTGGCCCACGCCGTCCACATGAAGCAGTTTGCCCGTGATGCCCTGTGGAGCCAGCGGGCGGCCACGGGCCGCTTGCGGGCTGAGCAGGTGGATCGACTGGCCGAGCTCGTGGGGGCCTTTCACCAGGGGGCTCCCCGGAGCCCCCTGGAGGAACCTTGGGGGAATGGCGACCAACGCCGCCGCTGGATCGGCGGCACCGTCGATCGGCTAGTGGAAGTCCTGGCCGACGGTGCCCCCGCCCCGCAGGCCCGCCAGCTCCGCGACGGTCTCAACACAGCCCTGGCCAGCCATGCCCCGCGCCTGGAGGCCCGGCGCCGGGCCGGCTGGGTGCGGGAAGGCCACGGCGATTTGCACTTGAACAACATCGCCCTGGTGGAGGGCCAGGTCAGCCCCTTTGACTGCATCGAGTTCGAGCCTGCCCTGCGCTGGATGGACGTCATGGGCGAGGTGGCCTTTCCGATCATGGATCTTTTGAGCTACCACCAGCGTCCGTGGGCCTTTAGGCTGCTGGACCGCTACTTGTCCATCACCGGTGACTACGGCGGATTGGCGGTGCTGCCGTTGTTCATCGGCTACCGAGCCGCGGTGCGGGCGTTGGCCACGGGCCTCGCCTTGGCCCAACACCCCGAACGCCCCGCCGACCCAGAACAGCACCGGCGCCTGGAGCGCTATCTACAGCAGGCCCAAGACGCCCTGGCCTGGCCCACAAGGCCGTGGTTATTGTTGACTTGCGGTCTGTCGGGGTCGGGGAAAACCACCGTGGCGGGACAGCTCCTGGAGCAGTTGGGGGCGGTACGGATTCGTTCCGATGTGGAGCGCAAGCGCATCCACGGCCTTACACCCGGGCAACGGGGGGGCGATGAACTCTACACCCCCGAGGCCGATGGCAAGACCTATGCCCGACTCCTCCAGGCGGTGGGCGAAGCACTAGAAGCGGGGTTTGCGGTGATCGCCGACGCCGCCTTTGGCAGCAAGGCCCAGCGGCAACCGTTTCTGGACCTGGCCGCCGCCCGGGGGATCCCGGGGGCGGTTCTCCACTGCACGGCCTCCGAGGATCTCCGTCGGGGGCGGGTCACGGGCCGGCGGGCATGGACCAACGATGCCTCCGACGCCCACCTCGACATGTTGAATGCCCAGGCCCAGGCCTTTGAAGCTCCCAGGGAAGACGAGGGAGCGCCGGTGATCCCGGTGGATACCGGCCAAACGGTGGATATCTCGAGCTTGACGGCCACGGTGGAGCGAACTTTGATGGGAAGGGTTAGCCAGTAGGCACCCTTCAGCAGCCCGCCCCACCCTGGACCACGGCGTAGGCCAGACCGCCGATGTTGACCCGGCCGTTGTGCTGCAAATACATGGGAAACGACCCCTGGCGACCGTCGTCGGTTTGGTAGACCAGGAACACCGTCCAGCCCTGCTGGGCGACGTCCCAGGTGCCGCTGATGCGGCCTTGGGAGGCCCCCCCGCCCACCGATGGCTCACCCGGTCGTCCTGGCGCCATCCAACTGCCCTCCCGGTAGTAGTGGTAGCGGCCCCCGCGGCAGAACTTGATGACCGTCAAGGTGGAGTGATCTCTGACAGGAGAGCCCTGGTAGGCGGTCAACTGGCTGCCGGCGAGTCCGGCGCGCCACTGGTCGACCAGGGATTGGGCAAAGGCGACGGGCGCCAGGAGCAGGGCTGCGAGCAAAGGCAAAATCGCGGGGTAACAACGGGACATGGAAGGAACCTCCTAGGCACATGGAAAGGTTTGACTCAATCCACAATATGCCTAGGGTAATACGGCTCCGGAATTCAGGCAGGAGAATCCGTTGACGCTAGAAAGGGGCACTGCGACCACCCAGCAGGTCAGGGGCGCCCCCGTTCACTTACGTCCTTTGCTCGGCGTCAAGCGCTAGCTGCCCGTTGAGCGTTGCGTCGACGGAGACCTCTTCCCCCCAAAGCGACCAAACCCATGCCAAAGAGGGCGAGGGTAGCGGGGGTCGGCACGACGCTGGCACCTGCGATGTCGCCGGGCGCACCAAATCCCCCACTCGATTCAGACTCCGCCCAACGAATGGTTGCGTCAGCGTTTGTGGAGAGCCAGAGCAGAGAGGAAAATTGATCGGGTTGAATGTCGCCACTCATTGGGGGGGTAAAGCCAAATAGGGCGCCGGCGAAAGGTATCCCAAAGATACTGGGTTCGGCACTAGAGATGGGGCTTGGTCCAGAAACATCAGTAAATGTCAACGACGCCGGGTCAATACCAAGCTGATTGGCGGTGATGGTTCTATCCCCTGTCTCCGAAGGATCTCCATTGTTAATGGGGTCATCAATCGAGGGCGTAGCTAGAGGATCAAGGGCAGCCAACGGGTTAAAACCGCCATTGGCATAGGCATTGGAGTCCCCGTTGTTGGTGATATTAAAATTTTCCAGTGGAGAGTTGATCCCGCCTGCCAGATTCGTATTTTCGATCTGGTAGAAAAACACAAAGCGATCGTTCCAGGGATTACCATCATCACCACCCACGGCAGTTGGATCATTCGCTTGAAATACCCAGCCGGCACTGATGTCGATGCCAAAAAGGGCATCAATATCCGCGCGCCAATCATCGCCATCAGCATTGCTGTAGGTAGCAAAGTTGACTGTGGAGTCGCAAGCGGGGCAACCCAAACCAAACGTCGATGCCCCAGACAGATCAGTGACAAAACCCTCTGGAGTGGTATCGTCAAAAGTAATGGCAGCTGCAGTACCAGCTATAGCCATCGTGCCAATCAGTGCCAGGGCCATTTTATTTACCAACTTCATCACTTTCTCCTCAGCTAAGTAGCCATTGCGAACCTCGCAATAGATACCGTTGTAAAAATTAGCCTCTAGTCAATAGATAGATTCACCTACAGAGCGGCCATCCTTGAGACCTGAATTAAAAATATGCACAATCGGCGCCCATTTTTTAAACTTATAACAAACCAGCCACCCAACGTATCAATTTCGCAACAGCCAAAATTATCTGATATTTGGGAGAGATATCAAATAGGGTGTATTACCTAATGCGAGTACAACAAAAAAATCAATCAAATCAATAACTTAAAAACAATCAACATCCTTGCTCAACCATTGCGCTTTCTAAGGCAAAGGCCTTTGGAAAACAGGATTATCAGAGTGAACGCAGCTACCCACCGCCATGCACCATGACTGCGATCCGGTTCTCACGGCGGGAGGCGCCGCGCCGTTGGTGCACCAGGATTTGAGGAGGATGGCTGAGGAGCCCAGGGGCGAGCCCGTGGCGCGGGTGTAGGTCTACGGCCCCTGGATGTACACGGCTTTTGCTGTCAGAGGGGCTGGAGAGATTTCGTACCGTCGCAGATCAAAGCCATGGGCCATTCGTCGTCGAAGCCATGGCCCATGTCGTCACCCCACCCCCGCCACCCCCGCCACCGCCAGCACTTGGGCTCCGGCGAAGAGATCCTCGGACTTGGCGTTCTCTGCGAGGTTGTGGCTAATGCCCTTCTCACGCGGTGCGGATTCGCTCGGATGTGGAGCGCAAGCGCATCGACGGCCTCGCCCCCGGGGAGCGGCTAGGAGAGGTTGGAAGGGGGGAGGTTGAGGCGAAAAAAACTCATCAGATGGTCTCTTAGATGATGCCACACCGCGGATGGTGAGATCTTTCCAAATACGGCGCAGTACCTGGATACCACCACCCGGCGTGGGACACTAACTTTCCCCACATGGCAAAGGGCTCTCATCAACCTTCCACAAACCCAACTCTTGCAGTGCCCCTCGGCACCACCACCCCTCCCAAGGTGTGACAAGCCCTCACCCCCGGGCCCCCCCCCAACACAAAACAGGTGGGGGGGGGGGGGGGGGGGGGGGGGGGGGCGGGCGGTGGGGGGG
>JBHJHK010000498.1:0-2555 GCA_050330975.1 Candidatus Competibacterales bacterium
GCCACCACTCGATGCCCCAGGCCCGCAAGGGGGGACGCAAGTGGCGAAACCGCCGCATCAAGGGCAGCGGGGGGGGCGCCCCGGGGTGGCGGGAGGCCACAATCGCAGCGTCGGTGAGGTGCAACGCCACGGGGGGATGGCCCTGCCTCACCCGGGCCACGGCGTCGATGAGGGTCGCGGTGATGGCCCCGTCCGCCGCCAGTCCAGCCCGGGTGAGGGCCTCGGCGACGGCGCTGGCCAACGCCGCCGAAGAAATCGCCGCGCCCGGAGCGCCCTCGCCGCTGGAGGGGCTGGTGCCGGCCGTGAAGACCAAGGCGGAATGGTCCGATAGAATGCGCCGAAAGCCCCGACACACCAGGGCAGCGCTTTCCCGGGGACGGGTGTAGCGCTCGATGACTTCCTCGGCCTCTTCGCCGTCGGCCACCGCCACCGCCAACTCGTCGGCGGGGGCGCGGGCCTCGCCGATGAGGTCCATCAAGCGCTGGAAGTGGATATCGCCCCTCCGGCGCCGGGGGGATTGCTCGGCCCAAGCCCCCTGCTGTCCCCGCCACTGACACTGGAGCACGCCGGCGGTGCCCAGCACCTCCACCTGGCCGATGCCCTGGTGGGTCAACGCCAAGGGTAGGCGGCTGGTCCGGGGGTCGAACAGACAAGTGGCGAGACGCCGACTGCTCTGGTCATCGCGGCAGTAGATTTCCAGGGTCGCAGCCCGCACCAGGTGGTCGCGGTCGTCGAACTGGGGATTGTCCTGGAGCAGGCGCGGGGCAAAATGCTTCAAGGGCGCCGCTGCCAAGGTGCCGCGGACATCTGCCTCCCGGCGACTACCCCAGGTGCGTCGGGGGCTATCAAACAACAATCCCGTGAGGCGGCTGATGTCCGCGCCGATGGGATCGCCGGCAAATGGAGCTTCGATGGCCAAGCTTTGCATGATAGCGCCTCCGACGACGGGTTGGGGGGTCAACGGGTGCACCGCACCCCGGGTACAGTCTCGGTGTCGATTCGCTGACACCGACGCCAAGGCCTTGGAGAGGGCGGTGGAGCCCCGGCTGGGGCAACCATGTTAGCACGGGGGTATTTGCCCGCGGGGGGCGGTGTCGGGGGAGTTAACCTTTTGTTTAAGAGCGTTAACCTTTTGTTTCACAGTCCCCCGTGTCGCCGTGGGAGGGGCCGGCGTCCGTGACAACGCCCACCTCGTCGGCGCCGCCCAAAACCCTCAAAGCCACCCTGGCCCTCTACGCCGATCGCCGCCTGGCGGCGATATTTGTGCTGGGGTTTGCCAGCGGTTTTCCCTGGGTGCTCATCGGCTCGGCCATGACGGCCTGGCTCCAGGAAGCCGGATTGAGCCGCACCGCCATTGGCCTCTTTGGGTCGATTTTCGTCGCCTACACCGTGAACTTCGCCTGGTCGCCCCTGGTGGATCGCTGGCGGTTGCCGGGGTTGGGCGTACTGGGGCAGCGACGCAGCTGGATCGTCGCCACCCAGGGGTTGATGCTATTGGGGGTGTTGGCCATCAGTTGGGGGGATCCCCGGGAGAGCCTGTGGCTGTTGAGCGCCGTGGCCTTGAGTATCGCCGTGGCATCGGCCACCCAGGACGTGGCCATTGATGCCTACCGCATCGAGATCATCGGCCGCGACGAGCCGGCCAAGATGCCCCCGGCCGCCGCCATGGCCACTGCCGGGTGGTGGACGGGCTACAGCCTACCCGGAGCCCTGGCCTTGACCTTGGCGGACTTGCCCGCTGTGGACTGGGGGATGGTCTACGGGGTCCTCGCCGGGGTGTTGGCGGCGCTCATGGCCGTGGTGGTGGGGCTCCTCAAGGAGCCTCCGGGGGTGAGGGATCCCCGGCAGGGCACCGCGCCGGGACATCCCTCCTGGCGGGAGATGTGGGCCTGGTGGGTGACCACCTTCACCGAGCCATTTCGGGAATTCTTCGTCCGCAACGGTTGGCGCTTGGCCCTGGCCATCTTGGGGTTTGTGGTGCTGTTCAAGGTGGGGGAGGCCTTTTTGGGCCGGATGTCCATTGTGTTTTACAAGGAAATCGGCTTTTCCAACACCGAGATCGCCGCCTACTCCAAGGTGATTGGCTGGTGGGTCATCATCGTCTTTGCCGTGGTGGGGAGCGCCATCAACGCCCATTTTGGCCTGGTGAGGGGCTTGTTCATCGGCGGGGTGGCCATGGCCGCCAGCAATTTGCTCTTTGCCCTGTTGGCCGTGACGGGGCCCGTGCCCGAGCTATTCGTGTTGGCGGTGGTGGTGGACAACTTCACCACGGCCTTCTCCACGGTGGCCTTTGTGGCGTTTATCTCCCACCTCACCAGCCGGTTGTATACCGCCACCCAGTACGCGGCCCTGGCCTCGTTGGGGAATCTGGGGCGCACCTTGTTGGCCTCGGCCAGCGGGGCGATGGTGGATGGCCTGGCCGGCGACTGGGCGACCTTCTTCGTCGTCACCGCCCTCATGGTGACCCCGGGCCTGATGTTGTTGCTGCGCATCGGCCGCGCCGCGACCCCGGCCCTCAGGCCGGCTTCTTGAGGGGGAGCAGGGCGCGGTCGACC
>JBHJHK010000499.1:0-40317 GCA_050330975.1 Candidatus Competibacterales bacterium
ACGGGCCATACCGTCGAGGAATTTCAGACGATGCTCGAGCCCTTCGAGGCAGCGTTTCGCGAGCGGATGAGCACGTGGACCTTGAATGGCCGACGTCGGCGCCGGCGGTCGTTCGTGGTTTATAAGAATTGCCCCTTGCCCTTGCCCGAAGATCGCTTGTTATTTGTGCTGGTATATCTCAAGCAAAATCCTTTGCAGGTGCTGCTGGCCTGGCTCTTTGGCTTGACCCAACCCAAAGCCCATCAATGGCTCCATGTGTTGTTGCCGGTACTCTTGGACACGTTGCGCACGTACCATCACCTGCCGGCTGGTGGCCAGGTGCAGCTCTCGGCCTCGTTGCACGAGGCGATGGTCCGCGAAGGTCTGGCGAGGGCCTCGCCCGAGGGCGCCGCCGCCTCACCGCCGTTGGCCGAGGCTCCCGAGACCCCCGAGGCTCCCGAGACCCCCGAGACCCCCGAGACCCTAGGCGCCGACGCCCTTCCAAGGCTTTCCCCCCCAGAGGCGGATGTTCATTCAAGACGCCACTGAGTGGCCCATCGCAAGACCCAGCGATCGGGACGACCAACGCGCCTGTTACAGCGGTAAGCACAAAGACCATACCCTCAAGACGTTGATCGTCATCGATGAGCACCTGGCGATTCGCCTGGCCACGCCTTTAGTGGTGGGCCGCTGCCACGACAAGCGCTTGGCCGACGAGACAGGCTATACCTTGCCCTCCGGTAGCGAGCTCCTTCAAGATCTCGGCTTTCAGGGCTTTCGCTTGGCGGATGTGGTCATCGTCCAGCCTCATAAAAAGCCCCCCAAAGGCGTGTTGAGTGGGGAACAAAAAGCGGCCCATCGCGCCATCGCCTCGCGGCGGGTTCAGGTGGAGCACGTCATCGGCAGCGTCAAGCGCTATCGGGTCGTTAAAGAGCGGTTAAGGCTGTGGAGCGAAGGTATTGCTGACCTGTTGATGAGCCTTTGCTGTGGACTTCATAACGGGCGCATACATCTCTCTCCCTGGAAACCCCTCAGATAAGCGATATAAACCTTATTATTTCACAGTCCCATACGTCGTACAACGGGACCCCATGGTCCGACACTGGAACAACGTTGAGGATCTTTAGAGACCGTCTGACAAAGGAGGGGGGATCTCGACCTCTCGCTCTCCCCCACCCTAACCCTCCCCCGCTGGGGGGCAAAGTCGCCAGACGACTACTGGGCGGGGGTGTACTCGTAGTAATCCGCCACCCGGCTCACCCCCATAAACGAGTGCCCCGGCAGCCGGTAAGCCCCGCGGCCGGCCAGGTTGTCGGCCACGTCTTCGTCGAAGGCCCCGGCGGCGGCGGCGTCCCAGGCAAAGGTGGTGCAGTTGTGGCTCAAGACATCATAGGCTTCCCGGTTGGGGTTGTCGTTTTGGGCCAACTGGGCGCTGGTGAAGGCGTTGAAGCGATCCAAGTCGATCTCTTCCACCTCGGCGGCCTTGATGCGCCCGCCGTGGCCAAAGTTGTCGGAGAGGTGGGTCAACAGGGCATCCCGGGATTCGGGGGTGAGGTCTTTGGTCTTTGGGTCGATGTCGAGGGTGATGTCTAGCTGGTGCTCCCGGACGATACCCTGGGCGTTGGCGTCGCCGTCGTAGCGGCCAAACTGGTGGAGCATGGGCCGCACCTGCCCCCCCTCGGCGTCGGACCAACTCACCACGTCGGCGTGGCCCAGGTTGGCCTCGTTGCCCAACAACCACTGGGCCGCTTCCATGCCGTCGGGAATCGAAATGGGATAGTCGGGGTAGACCACCACCATGGCGTCGCCGTGGGCCCCCACCTGGGCTTCTGCCGAGGTGGGAAGATCAGCTTGCCCCGGAGAGCGGTCGGCTCGGGCCTTTTCCAAGGCAGCCCGGGTCTGGCCGCCCCACAGACCATCGATGGGACCGGGCTCGTAGCCCGCTTCCTCCAGGTGCGTCTGGAGGGCGCGTACCTCCCCTGGAGGGGCATTGGCAAAATCCCGGTTCAAGTCGAAGGCAGGCGCGGCATTGGCTGTGGCCGCGACGGCCCCTTGTCCCAGGGCTCGATCGATGCGCGCCAGCTGACGCCGCTCCTGTCGACCGACGCCGTTGTCCTCCATGTGCTCCGCCAAGGTGTCCAGGAGCCCGACGCCGTCGCCATGGGCCGCCAAGGCGGCCAATTGGTCATCGTCGAGGTGGCGGGCGGTGGCCAGGGCCACGCGGCTGCTGTCATCCCCACCCCAGAAGCCCTCCTCGGCGTGGACGCCGTCGAGGACTTCTGCCGTGAGGCCGGCAACGCCGGCCAGATCGCCGGTGGCGAGGTCGGCCTGGGTGGCCTTGGCAAGCTGCTCCCCCAAGTGGCCCTCGTCGAGGCCAAACATACCCTGGCTGCCGCTGATCATAATATTGGCCCGGGACTGGGGGGTAACTGCTGGGCCCTGCTCTCCCTCCAGGGCCTGATGAAACTGGTCGGCGTTGCCATCGGCGGGGGCAACGGCCGCGGCCCGTTCAGGGGCTTCTAACGTTTGGCTTTCATTCTCGGTGCGATTTACTTGCGTCACAGTTTCAATTCCCTATTTTCAAGCGTTCAAGTGCCCTATTTCCTTGGCAATGGGTGAACGGGTTCGCCTTGATATTGTTGCTGGCAAGAGAATCGTTCACCCCTGCCTCCCTAATACTGGGCGGCCAAGATTAACACGATCTTCAACCCAAAACCCACGGGGTGCCATGGATCGGCTGGAGACCCTCGTTGAGGGCTTGGATCTGGACCTCGTGGCCCCCCGAGGCCCTTGGCCCTTGGGGGCTTCCAATGGAAATCGCCCCCGGTGGCCGACCCCCTCCCCTCAGGGGGCGTCGTGATAAGGGCTGGGGGACTGATCGCGGAGGCGGATCCCATCGGCCACAACACCCGGCACCCAGGGTCTCGGCGCCCCATCGTCGTGGAGGCGCTCGGCCAAAAACTGGCCAAAGTACTGGGTGGCCCCCACCCGCATCCCCGGAGCCCAAAACAACCGCATTTCCCAGTCGGGCAATGGGGGCAAGCCCTCGGCCGGCCCCAGTGGCTGCAGATCGGCGGGAAAGGTCGTGTCTTTGAAGACCGCCAGGGCCCAGCCCTCCCGCACCGTGGCCACCACGGCCCCGTAGCTGGCGCTCACCAGGGCCACCCGCCACCGCTTGCGCACGGCGTCCAGGGCATCGGTGGCCCAGCGGCGAAAGAGGGAACCCTGGGGATAGAGGGCCAGGGGCAGGCGTTCGTGGTGGGCGAGGACAAAGTGGGGGCTGGCGCCCCACACACTCTGACCTCGATAGAGCAAGTCGCCGTCGGGATACCCCACGGGCACCGCTGCCAGGGCGAGATCATAGCGGGTGCCCAATTGGTTGAGGGGCGCCGCAGTGGACTCGGTGTGGATTTCGATCTTGATGTCGGGATGTGCCTCGATGAACTCCCGGAGCAGCGGTGCCAACCGGGTCGCGGCGTAGTCTTCCATGGTGGCCAACCGCACTTGACCGGCCAGGCGTTTGAAGCGAAGGCTCTCCAGGGCGGCATCGTTGATGGCCAACATCTCCCGGGCGTAGGCCAACAACCGCTCCCCGGCCTCGGTGACCACGGGGGGACGCACGGAACGCTCGAACAGCGGCATCCCCACCGTCGCTTCGAGGCGCTTGATCTGCATGCTCAGGGTCGACTGGGTCCGATTGAGCCGCTGGGCCGCGCGGCTGAAATTGCCGGTGTCCACCACCGCGACAAAGGCGCGCAATAAACTGGTATCGATATCTCTCATGGGCGCCTCCGCAGGGGTTGGTCTGGGTCATCGACGAGGGAGCCACGGGAAACAGGCCACAGAAACAGTGTACGCCAATGGCGAACTCCAACCCCCACGGCATCATTGGCATCGTTGATCGACAACATCAAAATTTTTCGATTCCCTCCCGACACGACCACTGATAACTTGTGCGCCCGCGATAAACGAATGAGAGGGATGGAAAAATGATTTGCATCAAAAACTGGCTACGGCACCGGACCGAGATCGTCAGAACAGCAGCAGAGCTGAGGAACCTGAATGACGCCATGCTGGCGGACGTCGGCTTGACCCGTTCGGTCCTGAAGCAGCTATCGCCCCTGGCCCCGGCCATCGAGCTCGAAGAACGGGAGCGCACCGCTGGCAGGGCCCCACAATTCAACTTTCAGCGCCTCCTCCAGGAGGTCTACTACGAGCGCCAGGCCAGAGAACTGCGGGGAGCATGAACGCCTTGGCGCTCTGCGCCGCTCTAGTCTGGCATCAACTAGGTGAGGGCTTCACCCCAGGGGGTCCCGGAGTCACCGAGGGGCCATGAAGGTTTTGGTCACCGGTAGCGCCGGGCACCTGGGGGAAGCCCTCATGGGGCTGCTCCCCACCCTTGGCCACACCGTCAAAGGGCTCGACCGACAACCGAGCCCCTTCACCCACTGGGTCGGCGATATCACAGATCGCACCTTGATCCGCCAGGCGTTGCCGGGGGTCGAGGCCATCGTCCACACCGCCACCCTCCACAAGCCCCACCTCGCCACCCATTCTAAGCAAGCCTTTGTCGATACCAACATCAACGGTACCTTGACCCTCCTAGAGGAAGCCCAGGGGGCCAGTGTCGACCGCATCGTCTTCACCAGCACCACCAGCACCTACGGCCGGGCCCTGAGCTCGCCCCCCGACACCCCCGCCGCCTGGGTCGACGAAGACCTCAAAGGGGTAACCAAAAACATCTACGGCGCCACCAAGACCGCCGCCGAAGACCTCTGTGCCCTATTCGCCCGGAACCACGGGGTCCACGTTGTGGTGTTGCGGACCGCGCGTTTCTTTCCCGAGGCCGACGACAGTCGGGCCGTCCGGGAGGGATTTAGTGATGTCAACGCCAAGGCCAACGAGTTTTTGTTTCGCCGAGTCGACCTAGAAGACGCCGCCACGGCCCACGCCCACGCCCTAGAGCGGGTGCGGGACATCGGTTTTGGGGTCTACGTCATCAGCGCCACTTCGCCCTTTGGCCGCGAAGACCTCTCCACCCTGCGCCGGGACCCCGCGGCCGTGGTCGCCGCCCACTACCCCGGGTTTAGCGCCGTCTACGCCCAGCGGCGGTTCGCCATGTTCGCCGACATCGATCGGGTGTACATCAATGCCCGGGCGCGGCGGGATTTGGGTTGGCAGCCTAGGTACGACTTTGGGCGGATTCTCCAGCAGTTGGCGGACGGCTCACCCATCGGTAGCCCCCTAGCCCGGGCGGTGGGGAGCAAGGGTTACCACGCCGAGGGCTTTGCCGACGGCCATGGGCCTGTACTGGAGCCGACGCCGCCAGGAGGAGCCCGCCCACCGCTGGTTTCGCCACAGCCTCCAGACGGTGTGTCAGGCGCTGGACGACAGCGGCCCATCCCCTGGGGTTGACTAGAATTCCACCGCCAGTCCCACCGGGGTCAAAGGCTTTTAGAGCCCACAAGGGTGCCTTCGCAATTGTTCATCCAACCCCTCGGCAGTGGGAACACACCCAATGACCGGTCGCGGTCTGGGGATCTCGGCCAAGAGCCATTGCTGTGGGTAAGGGATTCTCGGCTAAAATGGAGCAACCCCTCAGGCAACCCCCGCGATTTAGAACGATGGATAGCACAATCATTTTTCACAAAACGCCCAAGGGATTGGCGGAAATCGAACGGCGTTCGGATCTGCCCCTGGAGCGGCGTCATCTACTCATCATGGTCGACGGCAAGCGCTCGGTCGCCGACTACATCGGCAAATTCCAGGCCTTTGGCGATGTCCCAGTCATTTTGGAGGCCCTGGCCGCCGGGGGTTACATCGCCCCCCTGGAGCTGCCCCCACCCACGAGCGCTTCGGCCAAGGACCGAGCCCAGCCCCCAACCCAGGACGAAAGCCCGAGGCCTTTGCCCTTTGGCGAGGCCAAGGACCGGGTCAAAGCCCTGGTGCGGGAGGCGTTGGGGGGCGGCGCCACTTCCCTGGTCATCGCCATCGACGAGACCTTGTCCTTTGAGGCGCTCCTAGGGCAACTGGAGCGGGCCCGCACGACGGTGGCCACCAAGGTGGATGCAGCCAGCGCCGAGGCCTTCTGGCGCCGAGCCCGCCCTTTGCTCCCCGCCGATTTGGGGGATCAGCAAGACGGGAGCTTTTTCGTCAATCTCTAAAACCCAGCCCGAGGACCGAGGGCTCGGGGCAGACCTCAAGTGCCGGTGCGCTGAATCGGCAACACCAGGTTGAGGACCACGCCCAACACCGCGGCGAGGCCAATGCCCGCTAGCTGAAATTCCCCGGCCTGGACCACCAAGCCGCCGATGCCACAGACGATCATAATGGAGGCGATGGCCAGGTTGCGGGGCTCCATGATCTGCTCCCCCATCTTGGCGGTGGTGCGCAACCCCACCACGGCGATGGCGCCAAACAACAAAACCAAAATCCCCCCCATCACCGGGGTGGGGATGGTCTGCAACAACGCCCCGAGCTTGCCCACAAAGGCCAAGACGATGGCCACCAACGCCGCCCAGGTCATAATGGCCGGGTTGTAGGCCCGGGTCAGGGCCACGGCCCCCGTCACCTCGGAATAGGTGGTGTTGGGGGGCCCCCCCAGACCCGCCGCCAACGAAGTGGCCAGGCCGTCTCCCAACAGCGTGCGGTGGACGCCGGGCTTTTCCAGATAATCTCTTCCCGTGACGCTGCTGATGGCCAAAATGTCGCCAAAGTGCTCGATGGCGGGGGCGATGGCCACGGGCAAGATGAATAAGATCGCCCCCAGATGCCACTCGGGGGCGACAAAGTTGGGCACCGCAAACCACGGCGCCTCAAGGACGGGGGTAAAGTCCACCAACCCCAGGGGAATGGAGACAACATAGCCGGCAATGATGCCGATCAAAATGGGCACCAGGCGCAAAAACCGCCCCCCTATGAGCACCGTCAACACCGTCACCGCCAGGGAAAGCAGTGCCACCGGGGCCGCCGTGGTCAAGGGCACCAGCTGGGCCGCCCCATCCCCCGTCTTACCCGTGGCCATATTGACCGCCACCGGGGCCAAAATCAGGCCGATGATGAGAATTACCGGGCCGATGACCACTGGAGGCAGCAACCGATGGAGGGCCTCCACCCCCCGCAACACCACCAGGCCACTCAGCAACACATAGACCACCCCGGCCGCCATCAGCCCCCCCAAGGTGGGGCCGAGGCCAAAGGTCTCGACGCCGTAAATGATGGGGGCGATAAAGGCAAAGGAAGAGGCCAGAAATACCGGCACGGAAAAACCGGTGATCACCTGGAATAATAAAGTCCCCGCGCCGGCGGTAAACAGGGCGACGTTGGGGTCGAGGCCAGTCAAAATGGGCACTAGCACCAAGGCGCCAAAGGCGACGAACAACATCTGTGCCCCCAACAGTAGATCGGTGGGGCGCAGCCGGTACTTAGTGGCGTCGACGGATTGGGTCATGGACAGATTGTTCCTCTGGGCTTGTCGGATTTATGGCGCCTCGTAGTATAGGAGCCCTGAGTGTCCCCTGCCCAAATCTCGACGCCGAGGTCTCAGTAGAGGTCGTCCCTGGCCATGGAAATCGCCTGTCCCTCGGGGGGAGAGATCACCAATTCCACCCGGCGGTTCAAAGCCCGCCCCTCGGGGGTGTCGTTGCTGGCCCGCGGCGACGTCTCCCCCAGCCCCCGGGACTCCATGCGCCCGGGATCGACGCCCCGAGCCACCAGGTAGTCGGCGACATTGTCGGCTCGCTGCTGGGACAACCCCAGGTTATAGGTCTCGCTGCCGATGCTGTCGGTGTGCCCCAGGACCTGGACATAAGACTCGGGGTAGTCCTGGAGCACCAAGGCCACATCGTCCAAGGCCCCCACAAAGGAGGGCTTGAGCTCGGCGCTATTGAAGTCAAAGGACACTTCATTGGGGATGGACAACAACAGGTTTTCGTTGCGCAACCGCTCGATCTCCAGGCCGTAGAGGCGGCGCTCTTCCTCGAGCTGGCGCTCGAAGTCCCGCTGCTGGCGGTCCATGTAGTTGCCGATGAGCCCCCCGGCGGTGGCGCCGACGATACCTCCCAACACCGCCGCCCCACCGCTCTCGCCGATGGCCGCGCCGATGACTGCACCGGTGCCGGCACCGATGGCCACCCCCGCCTCGGTGCGGGGATTGGGGCTGTTGGCACAGGCGCCAAGTCCCAAGGCCAGACCTGCGGCCAGGCAGAGTTTGCCGTTGATCATCGCTATCTTCCTCCGTCTTTTGCTCATGACTCGATGGCCGCTCCCTCATCCCCGGCGGGGGTTTTCCCCCGCTGATCCGTGGCGACCAAGTCCTCCACCACCAGGTATAAACAGGGTACCAGGAGCAAAATCAATACCGTGGTAAACAGAATGCCAAACCCCAACGACAAGGCCATGGGGATCAAAAAACGCGCCTGGCGCGAGGCCTCAAATATCATGGGCGCCAGGCCGCCAAAGGTGGTGATGGTGGTGAGGACGATGGGGCGAAAGCGCCGCACCCCAGCTTGGTAGATGGCGGCAAAGGCCCCGTGCCCCGCCCTGCGGCGGGTGTTGGCATAGTCCACCATCACCAAGGAGTCGTTGATCACCACCCCCGACAAGGCCACTAGGCCCAGTATGCTGATGATGCTCAACCCATAGCCCATGATGACATGCCCCAACACCGCCCCGACGATGCCAAAGGGGATGGCCGACATGACGATGAGGGGCTGGATATAACTTTTGAAGGGAATGGCCAGTAGGGCGTAAATCACCAACAGCACCAGGAGAAAACCGCTGAACAGGCTGTCGAGGCTATCTTGGGCCCGGCGCTGGCGGCCCTCAAAGCCGTAGCTCAACTGGGGGTAGCTGGCCTGGAGCTCGGGCAACACGTCCCTCACCAAGGCGGCCTGGAGTTGGCTCACCAGTCTGGGGGGCTCGACGTTGGCTGTGACGCTCACGGTGCGTCGGCCATCCCGGCGCCGGATGGTGGTATAGGCCCGACCCCGCTCCACGGCGGCGATGGTCCGCAATGGCACCTCGCCGCCGGAGGGAATGCGCACCATCAACTGCTCGATGTCGTACTCGCTGATCCGCTGGTCCCCGGGGAGGCGTACCCGCACCGTGACCTCGTTGCGGCCCCGCTGCTGACTCAAGGCCTCGACGCCGTTGAAGGCCGCCCGCACCTGGCGGGCCACCTCAAAGGTGGTGAGCCCCAAGCTGCGACCGGCCTCGGTGAGGCGAAAGTCCAGCTGCTCTTTGCCCGACTCAAAGCCGTCGTCCACGTCGCGGCTGTTGGGAAACTCCTCTAGGGCCGCGGCGAGCCTTTGGCTGGCGACGTCGAGTATTACGGTGTCGGGGTGGCTCAGCTCCACGGTGATGGCCTTGCCACTGCCCGGCCCTCCCCGGTCGAATTGAAACGCCAACGTCTGGAGGCCCGATATTTCTCCCACCGCCTGGCGCCATTCCGTCACAAACTGGGCGGCGCCCATGGGGCGCCGATCCGGGGGCTGGAGGTAGATTCGCACTTCGACGACGTTATCTTCGATGTCGGCGATGATCCCCGCCACCAGCCCGGAGCGGTCAAAGGGTTCGATGACGGCCTCGGCCCCGGCCAACAACCGCTCCCGCACCGCCTCGGCGGCCGCCAAAGGGGCGCCGATGGGCAAGGTGGCGGTGGCGTTGGCTTCGTCGGCCTCCACCCGGGGCATAAACTGAAAGCCCAGCCGGCCACTGAGGGCAAAGGCCACCACCTCCAGCAACAACGCCAATCCCGCCGCCAGGGTCAGGTAGCGCGCCTCGAGGCAGCGCCGCAACAAGGGGGCGTAGGCCCCCTCGACAAAGCGGTTGAGACCCCGGCTTATGCGCCGCTGCCCAGCGCTCAACGTCCCCCACCATCCCCTTGGCGGCGGACGGCGGCGCCCGGCCAAGTGGGCGGGCATGATAAACAGCGCCTCCACCCAAGAGATGATAAACACCGTCACCACCACCGCCGGGATCACCGCCCATACCTTGCCAATGCCCCCAGGGATAAACCACAAGGGGATAAAGGCGGCGATATTGGTGAGCACGCTAAAGGTGATGGGCCTCGCCACGTCCTGGGCGCCGCGAATGGCCGCCGTCAAATAGTCCATGCCCCGTTGGCGGTATTCGTAGATGTTCTCCCCGGCGACGATGGCATCGTCCACCACAATCCCCAAGGCCAGGATAAAGGCGAACATGGAAATCATGTTGATGGAAACGGCAAACAACGGCAAAAACAAAAACGCCCCCACAAAGGCCGTGGCAATCCCCACCGTGACCCAAAAGGCCAGGCTCAGCTCCAAAAATAAGCTCAGCATCAGCAACACCAACCCCAGGCCGATACAGGCGTTTTTCAGCAAGAGCGCCAGGCGTTGGCGATAGATGGTAGAGCGATCATTGGTGATGGTATAACTTATCCCGGTGGGGAGGTCTTGCCCCACCTCGGCCATGACAGCCTGGGCGGCGTCGGACACCCCAATGGGGGTCTCGCGGCCCACCCGAAACACCTCGATACTCATGGCGGGGGAGCCGTCAAAGGTGGTGACGCGGTCGGTGTCTTCGAAATCGTCCCGCACTGCGGCGATGTCCTCCAGGCGCAACGGCGTACCCTGGGGACTGTTGAGGATGGGGATTCTGGCGAATTCTTCGGCCCAGTCTCGGCGCTCGGCAAAGCGCAGCAACACATCCCCCCCCGGAGTTTCCACCGTCCCGGCGGGCAGTTCCAGGGCGGTGGCGCGGATGCGGTCGGCCACCTCGTTCAAGGTGAGGTCGTACTGGCGCAACCGCTCCCGGGGGATCTCCACCACCACCTCCACGGCCCTGGGGTTTTCCAACTCCGCCTGGGAGATGGCGGGATGTTGTACCAGGCGATCCCGCACCCGTTCGGCGATCTGGCGCAGCGCCCAGGGGTCGACGGGGCCAAAGACGTTGACCTCCAACACGTCCCGGCGCACATTCACCAGTTGTACCTCGGGCTCCTCGGCCTCGGCGGGGAAGGTGGTGATGCGGTCGATGGCCTGTTGGATGTCCTGGTAGACCCGCTGTTGGTCGGTGAACAGCCTCAGTTCGGCGTCGATGCGGGCGACGCCCTCGGCGGCGGTGGTCCGCAGTTCGGCGATGCCCTCCAGGGACCGCAGGGCCTCTTCTACGGCCAAGACGATGCCCTGTTCCACCTCGGCGGGGCTGGCCCCGGGGTAGGCGATGGTGGCCGTCACCAGGTCGGCTTCGAACTCGGGGAAGACCTCCTGTTTGATCTGGAAGGCCATCATCAATCCCCCGAGGATTAAGATGGCCATGAGGAGGTTGGCAGAGACGGGGTTTTGGGCCATCCAGGCGATGGGGCCCCGGGGGATGGAGGGGAACTCAACGGGCGGCATATTGGTCTTCCTGGCCCTCGGCGACCCGCAGCGCCATGCCCGCCACGGCCACCGGCAGGTCCGAGCGAATGACCCGCTCCCCGGGGTTGAGGCCTCGGGTGATCAACACCCGTTCCAGCCCCCGGTGGGCCACGGTGACGGGGCGGATGGCCAGGGTGTCGTCGGGGGTGAGGAGCCACACCCGGTCGCCGTCCCGCAACAACGCCCGGTCCAAGGCCACGGCGTTGGCCACGGGCCGCCCCTGGATCTCGGCCCGGACAAAGGTCCCCAGCAACAGCGGCGGCAACCCTTCGCCCTCGGGATCGAGGCTCAAGGGGTCGTCTATGGCGATGTAGAGCACCGCCATGCGGCTGTCGTCGGTGAGGGCCGCGGCCCGGCGCAGCACCCGACCCGTGCGGTGGACGCCCTGCCCCCAGGGATCGTCGGCGTAGACCCGCACCGGCGACCCCACGGCCCCCGAGTCCCGGGGGGACGGCAAGTCGATCCAAGTCAAATCTTCGAGGGGCACCGTCACCTCCAGCCAAAACTGGTCGGTGCCCACTAGGGTTGCCAAGGTGGTGCTAGGGGTCACCTGGGCGCCGCGGTCCACGGCCCGATCCACCACCACGGCGTCAAAGGGGGCTTGGATGGCGGTGCGGGCCAGGTCGGTCTTGGCCTGCTCCAAAGCCGCCTCGGCGCCCCTGAGCCTGGCCCGTATCGCCTCCAGCTGGGGTTTGCGCAGGATCAAATCCTCCCGGGCATTGGCCAAATTCCCCTCTAGCCGCCGGTAATCCCCCTCGGCGACGATGCGGTTGGCCTCTTCCAGGTGCAGGTCGGCCCGCACTTGATCCACCTCGCTCTGGTGCTGGCGCAGCTTGATTTCAAAATCCAGAGGGTCGATCTTTACCGCCACGTCGCCCTGCTTGAGCAAACCCCCCGGCTCCAGGGCGGGGTGGACGCGGCGGATTTCGCCGCTGACCCGGGGCTGTAAATCGATTTGGGTCGCCGCCCGCACCGTGCCCAGGACCTCGACCACCGTGGGGTGGGTGGCCAATGCCACCGGCATCACTTCTACCAGGGGCGGGCGGCGGACCGGGGGCTGGCGCTGGGCCTTGGGGCTCGAGGTGAGCAAGTAGCCCGCCGCGCCGACGCCCAGGAGCAAAACCACCACGGGCCAGAGGGCGCTCCAGCGCCTGGGTCGGTGCCCGGCCCCCGGGGCCGCGGCGGGGGTCGAGGAGGGGGAGGGAGTTGGCGCCATAGGACAATGAGGTCTCGTGCGGTGGCTGATGCGTGCACTCAATAAGATGGCAGATGGGCGCAAAGTGCCACGGGGAGAATGAACCCCGAGTGAAACCCGTCACGGGCCCCATCCCCGGGGGTACGACCATTATTGGGCGATTCAGGATGGGGGCGTTAGACTGGCCTTCATCCCAGCCATCGCCGGCTTGGGGGGGCTCAAAAACCCCGAAGTAGACCATGAAGTGGCCGATAAAGTAGACCATGAAGTAGACAATGTCTTGGCGCGGTTGATTCGAAGGGACCGCCACATTCTGGAGGTGGAAGCATGCACAGTATTTTCGGTCGTGGAATCAAATATCTAGGGGTGATCTTGTTGAGCGCCTCGGCAGCTGTTCCCGGGGTGCTTTGGGGAAAGACACCGTTCCCCGGGGCGACATTTGCCGCCCCCCAGGGGAACCTGTGGTTCACCCAATATCCCGCGCCCCACCGACCCGCGGGCCCCAGTGGGTTGCGCCCTGCCCACCGGAGCCCCGCGCCGGAACTGGCCCAGCACCATGGCGGCCACGGGCGCCGCGGCGAACATCGCGATGAACGCGACGAGCGTCGAGAGGACAACCGCGATGAGCGCGACCAGCGCCGAGAGGACAACCGCGACGAGCGCGACGAGCGCCGAGAGAACAACCGCGACGAGCGCGACGAGCGCGACGAGCGCCGGGATAATAACCGCGACGAGCGCCGGGAAACCCGCCACGAGGAGGATCAGCGCCGGGAGTACTACCGCAATCAAGAGGAGCAGCGGGAAGAGCGCCGGGAGCGGGAGGAGTCCGAGGAACGCCGGGAACGGCGAGAGGAGCGCAGCGACGAGCGGCGGGGCAGCGCCCGGGATTACCTGTGGTACGGCGTCGGCGCCCCCGCCGATGTGGGGTGAATCCCTATCCGTCTCCCTGGTGCGGGGGACCCTGCGGGGCTTGCCCGTCATTGTGCTGTTGTCGACCGCGGGCCATCACTTCCTCTGGAGCCACTGGGGGCACTTGTCCCCCTGGCTAGGGGGTGGCTTTGGGATGTTTGCCTCCACGGATATCACCCCCGTGCGGCGGGTGTACCTCTACGCCGTCGACGCCGCCGGCCGACGGCGGCCGGTGGACCTACCCCGCCATCTCGACGAGTTGGCCCTGCGGGTCGAGGGGTTTCCCCACCGCCATTGGCTAGAGGAGCTCGCCAAGGCCACCCACCGCCACCTGGCCGACGACCCCAAGGCCCCCGCCGCCCTAGCGGTGGAAGTGTGGCGCAACGTCTACGACGCCGACCTGCGGCCCCGCGCCCACCGGGTGGCCGCCCTTGAAATGTCTTTCCCCCGCCGTGAGCCCCTCGCTGCCGCTGCCCCCTAGGGACACCTTGTTCAGTCTCTCCTTTCCCCGGGGGGTGGCCGATGCCGTCGCCTGGGGGGGCCGTCTTACCTTGCTGACACTGTTGTTGGCCCCGGTGGGGGACTGGACGGTGCGGCCGTGGACCTTGACCCTCGCTGCGGCGGGGCTTTTATTGCGGGCCGAACGGCAATTTGGCCTGTGGGCGGCCCTGGCGGCGTTGACCCTGTGGCGGGTGGTGGCCGATTGGCCGTTGGCTGACAACCACGCCTACCTCCTGGGTTATTGGTGTTTGGCCCTGGCCGTGGCCACGGGGTTGTCGGAGCCCCAAACCGCAGCGGCCAACGCCCGCTGGCTCATCGGTTTGTGCTTTGCCTTGGCGGCGCTACAAAAGTGGCTATCGCCGGATTTTGCCAACGGGGTGTTTTTTACCACCACCTTGGTGGGGGACGGGCGGTTCGCCGACTTTGTCGTGTTGTTCAGCAACACCAGCTACGCCGACCTGGACGCCGCCCGCGCCTACTTCGAGGGGGACTACCGCTACCAGGATCCGGGGCCGGCGCCGAACTTGCCCCCATCACTGCTGCTGTTGGCCACCTTGTCCACCTGGTGGAACCTGTTGGATCAAACCTTGGTGGCCGCCGCCTTTTTGGCCCCAGCCTCCTCGTGGCTCGGGCGCTGTCGCGATCCGTTATTGTTGATTTTTTGCCTGGTGACCTATGCCGTGGCACCGGTCTATGGCTTTGGTTGGTTGCTATTGGCCATGGGCTTTAGCCAAAGCGCACCCTTGGCTTCGGTGCGCTTTGGCTATTTGGCGGTGTTTGCGTTGCTCATCGTCTATGAGCAAGTGCCCTGGGTGGGGCTGTTGTTGGATTGGCGAGAGGCCAGCTAGGCCCTAGTCTCGGGGGATCACCGGCGCCGCCGTGCGGACGTCGTAGGTCTCTTGGCCGCCGGCGAGCTGGGGATTGCCAAAGCTCACGCCGATGTGGCGGGCCAAGTGATCCTCGGCGGCCTGGCCGGTGAGGAAATTGCGGGGTTCCCCCAGGGGATCGTAGAGGTAGAGCTCGCCGGCCTCATTGCGCCCCACTTCGACGAAGTGATTGGGTCTGTCGGTGCCGGTGCCGTTGAACACCCCCACCAGGGCACTTTGGCCGTTGCCGATGCCCTCGGTGACCTCATTGGCCGTCTCGCGCTGGGCGTCTTGAAAGGCTTCGGAGGTGACATCGACGGTGGCACCCACCACTTGACCCCGGTTGGGCGGTACGGTGCTAAAGGTAACCTGCCCCACATTGGCCCCGACTTCGTCCTGCTTTTCGGCGTCGGCTCCCGCCAAACCCAAATCTCGGCGCATTTGAATGACGTCGGGATAAGTCATTATGTTGTCGTCTTTGTTGCTGTCGTAGAGATTGTGCAACGTCGACGAAAAGTCGTTGAGGTCGGCGGTGGTCAGGGTGCCGGCCTCCAGGTTGGCGGAGATCCGGGTCAAGGTGGCGAAGTCTTGGACCTGGTCTTCGGTGGGGGGAGAAATCTGCATGGTGACCTGTTGCAGGGCCTCCCCCATGGCATCGGGTCCTTCCATGGCCAAAGCGGCCACCGAGGAATTGCACGAGCAAGCGGCGTTGGCACCAGAACTGTTGTTGGTTTGGGAAAACTCCGCCAAGCTGTCGGGGTTGACCTGGCCGTCGACGAACACAGCTGCCCCGTGGCCGGGATCGTGGACCTCTTGGCCGGCCATGAACAGGGTGTCGCCGCCGTCGACGTTGAGGTCGGCGTGGGCGGCGTTAAAGCCCTCGCGACTCAACTGGGTGATGAGGGGCTCTCGATCCAAATTGGCCAAGAACGCCTGTTCGTTGTCAGTGATCCGGTTGTCGCCCTCTAGGGCGGTGTTCTTGAGGCGCAACAGCTCCTCTTGACTGATAGTGCGGTCGTCCCGCAACGCCGTGCGGGCATCATTGACGAGATCGGCATTGAGCCCACCTTCTCCTACGCGCATATTCTGTCCTCCCCACTTTGAGCCAGCTGACTCGTGGTCTTGCAGCTGGGCTTTGAAATGACCGCAGCGTCTAGCGCTGCGGCATCGAGCCGCCTCCCTGCAAACCCACCATTTCCCAACTCAGTGGGGCCAAGGGCCCACCATTGTGGCGGGATTTCCCCTCAGCATACTGAGATCACCCCCGGGATTAAAGGCCTCGAGTTCTCACCAAACCCCATCTGTCACCACGTGACGGGGAATGACTGGGGCGATGGGTTGGGCGGGGCACGGAGGGTTATCACTACTCGTGCTACCGATGCCGATCCGGTCGGCGAGGTAGTCTTCAGCGGCTTGGCCCGTGATGAAGTTGCTATCCCCCCCCATGCGGTCATAGACATAGACGACTCCGTCGGGGTCGCGACCCACTTCCAGGTAGTGATTGGGAGTGTTGGTCTCCCCCGGGGGACCGTTAAAGACGTTGACCAGTGCGCTGTCGCCATTGTCGATGGTGGCGAGAACCGCTTGGGCGGTGGCCCGCTGGGCGGCGCGAAACTCGGGGCTATGGGCGTCGACGTCGTGGACGAGCTGGCCGCTGCCGCTGTCGATACCGGTGATGTCGCCATCCAGGGTGGGGCCGCCTTCGACAAAGGCGTTTTGGGCCGTTTGGCCGTCGGCCAACCCCAGGTCTTGGCCCATGGCGATGACGTCGCCGTAGGACATGATGGCGTCGCTCGAGTCGCTGTCGTAGGTGCGATAGAGCACCGAGGCCAGTTCGTTGAGGTCCGCGGTGGTGAGGGTGCCCTGCTCTAGGCTCGAGGCGATGCGGGTCACCGCCGCCAAATCCCCGGGGTTGCCCTGGGGAATGGCTCCTTGGACCTTGTCGAGGGCCTCGGCCATGGCCTCGGGCCCCCGCAGGGCCAAAGCGGCCACAGAGGCATTGCACGAGCAGGCGGCGTGGTCACCGCTTTCGTTGTGGAACTGGTGGAAATCGTAGAGGCTCTCGACCTTGAGACTTCCCCCCTCGAAGACCTGAGCACCACCGCCGAGGCCGTTGATCACCACCTGGTCGTCCATGGCCAGGGCGTAGTCATCGCCGTCGATGGCCAGTTGGGCGTTTTGCAGCGCCTCCTCGGAGGAAAACCGACCCAGTTGGGTGATCAAGGGTTCCCGGTCCAAGTTGGCCATAAAGGTCCGCTCGCGGTGACTGATGACACCGTCGTCCAGGGCCACTGCCTTGAGGCGCTGCAGCTCGTCTCGGTCGATGGCCCGATCCCCCTGGAGGGCTTGGCGGGCTTCGTCGACTAAGGCTGAGGAAAGGTTTTCACCGACTTTCATGGCAAGGGTCTCCAAGCCTTTTTAAACCCATCGGTCCAGATGGGTTTAAAAAGGTTTTGCTCGAGTTGATGGATAAAACGGCTCCCCGCCCCGGGGCGAGGGACTGTGTCTCCTGCACCTGGGCGAGTGATGGGCAGTCTAGGGGGGAGCGGTGCTCAGTTTCTGCACCAAAAAGCGCTCAAGTGGGCGCTGGGGAAAACCGGGAGTCGCGGCGTGGTGGGAGACTGGTTGGGGTCGCCAACGACCCTCAGCTCACCAGGGGCAGGGGCTCGATCCGGTAGTGGTGGCGCAGAGTGGCGCGGCGCACGGGGTCGGTGAGCTCCATGGCGAAGGCCTCGGCGGGGCGCACGCCGTCGATGGCGGGCAAGGTGCCGCAGAACAACGCGGCCCCCGACGGTAGACCCCGGCCGTGGCTCCAGTCTCGCCACAGTTCCTCGGGGCGCCGCAACCCAGCCAAAGTCCCCTGTTGGTAGAGGGTTTGGCGCCCGTCGACGGTGATCCAGGCCTTGAGGATCAGTTGATCCCAGTGGGGATGCACCGACGCCCAAGGCCATAACTGGGGCGCCACGGGTTTGGGGCACAAGGCCTTGGCCAAGGCCACGGATGTGGCCTCGGCGCGGCGGTCGGTGTGGTCGGAGCCAAGGCCGACGAACAATTCCTCGCCGAAGGCGAAGATCACCGGCTCCACCTCGCCGCTGGTGTGATCTCCCACCACTTGGATGTGGTCACCGGTGGTGACCAAGGCGCCCGGCGCCCGGTAGTAGAGGGGCACCTGGGAGGGGGGTGTCACCCCCAGGGCCTCGAGTTCGTCGATGTGGTGCTGGACGGCCGCGGCGTCGCGGCCGGTCCAGCCCGCGATGATGAGGGTCTCGACCACCGCGGGCAGGGTGCGATCATCGGCGTGGAGAGTAAACACAGGACTGGCCTCTCGGTGGACAGGTCACTCAGCGGTTGATCCAGGCGGGGAGTCCCAACGCCAAATTGGGAAAGACCACCAATAACCCCACCATCACCAGCATCAATATCACATAGGGTATCGCCCCGACCATGACATCGCTCAGGGCTCCCCGCTGGCGCACCCCCTGGACCACGTACAGATTGAGCCCCACGGGGGGCGTGATCAACGCCATCTCGATGAGGACGATGAGCAAAATGCCAAACCACACCGGGTCGAATCCCAAATTCACCATCACCGGCGCCACCACCGGGATGGTGATCACCATGAGGGAGAGGGTCTCGATGAAAAAACCCAAGACGATGTAGAGGCACACCACTAACCCCAGGGTCTGGTAGGGGGACAGGCCGCTGGCGGCGACCAACTCGGCCAGTTGCCCCGTCACCCCACTGGAGGCCAGGGTGAAATTGAGAAAATAGGCGCTGATGATGATCAATAGGATCATGGCGGTGGTGCGCATGGTGCTCTCCAGGGCGGTGGCCAAGGTGGACCAGCGCAAGCGCCCCACGGCAATCGCCAACCCCAGGGCCGCCACCACCCCCAACGATGCCGCCTCGGTGGGGGTGGCAAAGCCTCCGTAGATGGCCCCCACCACCAGGGTGAACAACCCCGCCACCGGCAGCAAATCCAAAAGGCCCCACCAGCGATCTCGCCAGGGCCGCCGCCGGCGAGGCCCCCCCAACGCGGGGGCCAAGGCGCAACGGCGGGCCGTCCCCAGCATAAACAACAGCGCCAGCCCCAACCCCGGCACCAAACCCGCCATAAACAGTCGGGGAATAGAGGTCTCGGTGAGGAAACCATAGACGATCAAGTTGATGGAGGGGGGAATCATAATGCCCAAAGTCCCCCCGGCGGCGATGGAGCCGGCGAACAGCCGCTCGTCGTAGCCCAACGGCCTAGCCTGGGGCAGGGCCACGGTGGAGATGGTGGCCGCCGTGGCGACGCTGGAGCCCGAGGTGGCCGAGAACAACGTGGCGCTGGCGATGTTGGCGTGGAGCAAGCCCCCCGGCAGCCACGACACCCAGGCCTCCAGGGCGTCGTAGGTGCGCCGGGCGACGCCGGCCCGCACCAAGATCTCCCCCATGAGGATAAACATGGGGATGGCCACCAGCAAAAAGCTGTCCGAGGCCGACCACAGGACTTCGCCTAAGGCCCGGTGGAGGGGAAAGGGGGAAAAGGCCTGGTCGACCAACAGGGCTAGAGCCAACAGGGTGGCCGCCACGGGAATCCCCAAGGCCAGCAAGATCAACAAGCCCACCGCCAAGACGGCGGTCATCGCCCGGGCTCCTGGGGGGGCCCTTGCCAGGGGCGATCTAGCGTGGGGCTACCGGCCAGGGCCTGGACTTGGTCGGTGTGCCCCGCCGCCAGGGCCACCAAGGCCTTGACCAGCAACGCAGCCGCCGCCAGGGCAAACCAAATGAGGCCCACAAGCCACAGCAATTGGGGAATCCACAAGGGCGTCTGCCAGGGGGTGTTGGCCGAGGACCCCCGACTCCAAGAACCCCAAAACACATCCCAGCCCCCGATGATGGCGGCGATGGCCAAAGAGAGCAGCGCCCCCAGGGCCAACGCGTCCAACAGGCCCCGGGTCTTGGGCCCCAACAGCAGGTAGACGGCGTCCACCCGGATGTGGGCCCGGCAAAACAGGGCGTGGGCAAAGGACCAGCTGGCGGCGATGGCCAAGGCGTAACCCGACAATTCGTGGGCTAACCCCAAGCCGCCCCCGGTGCGGCGCAGGACCACTTCCACGGTCACCAGGGCCACACAGGCCAGGATTAGGGCCCCTGCGAGCCAGGCGAGGACCAAAGAGGCCCGCCCCATCCCCGCCACCAGGGTGTCGAGGAGATGGCTCACTCCGGGGCAGCGTCGGCCTGGAGGTCCACCACTTGGCCGATGGTGTCGTTCCAACGGGCCACCCAATCGGCATCCACCCGTCCGGCCCAGTTGGGCAGCAGGGTCTGTTGGAGCACTTGGCGGGCCCGTTCAAAATCGGCTTCGGTGGCCACCACTGGCGTCATGCTCCCCGGTTCGCCGTAGGGGCAAGCCTCGGTCCCCGTCAAACACCCCACCCCCGCTTGGGTCTGGGCGGGGGCGTTGCGCCACACCGGGGTCTCCAATTGACTTTCCACTGCGGAGAGGATCTGTGCTTGGAGCTCGGCGTCCAGTTCGTTCCAGCGATCTAGGTTCATGGCCGTCACCACGTGGTCCCACCCCCCCATGGGCAAGGGGTAGAGGTGGGTGGAGATCTCGTGCCAGCCGGCGCTGTAGCCCGACAGGGAGCCGGTGATGGCGCAATCCACCACTCCCCGCTCCAGGGCGCCGGGAACTTCGCTAAAGGACATGGTGATGCCCTCGGCCCCCAGGGCTTCGACAAACTCGGCGGTGGAGCGGCCGCTGGCGCGGATTTGCTTGGCGTCCAGGTCGGCCATGCTCTCGATGGGGGCATTGCAAAACAGCATCTGGGAAGGGTAGGGCACCACCGCCAGGAGTTTGGCGTTGAAGCGTTGCTGGAGGGCGTCGTCCAACACCGGCTTGTAGGCCTTGGCCACCTGGAAGGCCTGCTCCGCTTCGGGGGCCAGCATGGGCAGGTCCAGCCCCTCCAGTTCCGGGGCATCTTGGACGGTGTAGTCGGCCACGGTGGCGCCGATGTCGAACACCCCGCGGCTTAGCAGGCGAAAGACCTCGCCGCCCTTGAGGCCCATTTGGTCGAAGGTCGTCACTTGGGTCTCGATGCGACCGTCGCTCGAAGCCGGCAGCGCCTCGGCCCAAAAGGGTTGCTCAAATTCTTTGAACAGGCCCAAACCACTCCAGCTACCCACGTAGTTGAAGCTGACGGTGTCCTGGGCTGATGCCGGCAGGGCCAGGGTGGCGGCGACAAAGAGCAGGGCACTGGAGGCGCGCTTGGATGCAAACATAGACGTTGAAACTCCGCAGCAGTGGAGGGGTTGGAGAATCGGACACCCAGGGCCCTAGAGGGCCGCCAGGGCGTCGTTGGTCAAATCGGTGACCAGCATGTGGCCGGGGTCGTGGGTGATGGCCCAGGGGAGCTTGGCGGCCAAGAGCGCCGCCTGGGGAGTGACGCCACAGGCCCAAAACAGGGGCAACTCGTCGGCGAGCACCGGCACGGGGTCCCCGTAGTCGGGGCGCGCCAGATCGGCAATCCCCAGGTCTTCGGGCAACCCCAGGTGAACCGGGGCCCCGTGGACGGCGGGGAACCGCGAGCAGATCTGGATGGCTTTGACGGCGGCGGCGGGGCGCAAGGGGCGCATGGATACCACCAAAGGGCCCTGGAACGGCCCCGCCTTTACCGTGGGTCGGTTGGTGCGGTACATGGCGACGTTGCGGCCCAGGTCCCAGTGGCGCAGGGGGATGCCCCCCTTCACCAAGGCGGCCTCAAAGGAAAACGAGCACCCCAGGGCGAAGGCCACGGCATCGCTGCGCCACAGTGGTGTAATGTCCGTGGGGGTGTCCACGTGCTCCCCATCCCGCCACAGGCGGTAGCGGGGCAAGTCGGTGCGCAGGTCGAGATCCTCCCCCAGGGTGGGCAGGTGGGGATCACCGGGCTCTCCCACCGCCAGCACTGGGCAGGGTTTGGGGTTGGCCTGGCAATAGCGCAGAAAGTCGAAGGCGTGGGCGGCGGGGACGATCACGAGGTTGGCCTGGACGCAGTCAAAGGCCAAATTGGCCGTGGGCCCTTGGTGGTGGCCCTGGCGGATGGCATGGCGGGCGGCGAGGCCCGCCGCCGGTGCGGGGTCGGAGAGGGCGGTAGCGACGTTCATGGAGATGCTGACCACAATCGATGGGTGTCGCCTTTCAAGGTAGCTGGAAAATGGGGACTTTGCGACGGTCGAGGTAGCCTTGGCCGCCCATCATCCCGAGACGCTAGCGCGCCGAGACCGGCGCCTAGGCGAAACTTTGGCTCTATCGTTAGCCCTCGCGGCTTGTCCTAGGCAACGCTATTCAAAGGTAGGGCTGGCGCCAGGGATCATTGATCGACGGCTCGGATTTTCCAATGCTGCTCGCCGTGTCATCGAATTTTGAAAACCCTAGAAGCTCAGCTGGATTACCTCGCCAATTTGATGAGGGCGGCAAACTGCGAAGTGCAAATAAGCACAACACGAGAATCAGCGATTTCTGTCGCTCTACACCGTCAATTCCAGCGCCTTCCCCTCGAAGACATTTCACTAGAAAACGAACCGTTTCACCCCTTGCCAGAGGAGGATTTTTGATATCCTTCAATAATCAACGATTCAGGCATTTTTTATAACTCATTGATTAACAAAGTTTTTTCTCTAGGCTGGCGATAGGGGGTTTTATTTTAAAAAATCAAACACTTATGATGAAATTATGCCGCGACCACAAAAAGTTTCCAAACCATTGAGGCCATACGGTCGAGGAATTTCGGACGATGCTGGGGCCCTTTGACGCGGCGTTTCGCGAGCGGATGAGCGCGGGGAGCGCCCAAACCCGCCCAGCCCTGGGGATATCGGCGCCGTGGCGTCTCCAGGCTCCCTGCTCCCCTGCAACTAGGGGGGTGGTGAGCGCCCCTAGGGGCCGCGGCGGCGGTATCGGGTTGGACCATGGGGCCATCGTGATACAAGATAGCTGGGTTTGAGATAAACCATCAGGAGATGAACCATGATTTTGATCAACTTTGAGGGGGGCGTCATCGCCGGTACCTCCCAGAGTGTCGGCTACGAGAACTGGATCAACGTCGAGTCCATCCAGTGGGGCGTCGGCCGGGCCATCAACATCGTCGCCGAGGGCAAGGACCGCGACACCAGTAACCCCTCCTTCTCCTAGCTCACCTTCACCCGCAAGACCGACCAGGCCTCCACTGATCTCTTCATGCAGGCCACCGCCGGCGTCTCTCTAGTGGGCCTCGACATCGTATTCCTCAACACCTCCGGCACCGGCGCCACTGGCCAGGTCTACCAGCACATCCACGTCCACGACCCCATCATCTCCTCTTATACCCAGAACAGCGGTGGCGATCGCCCCTCGGAGTCGTTTTCGGTCAACTTCAACCAGTTCGAGAAGCGCTACGACCTGTTCGACGAGGGCGGCACCCTGATCCAGGGCACCGCCCAGGGCTGGAACACCATGAAGGGCCAGAAAGAAGTCCTCAAGCTCTGAAGACCCCCAGGGCGTGGACGCGGGTGGCGCCATCCCATTCGACGGCGTCAGAGGTCACCCCAGCATGATCTCGAGTCGCACCCTAGGGTGGTGCCACCCAAGCACCGCCGCCGAGGGCACCACTCACCGCTGAGGTGCTTGGGTTGATGTTTCCTCGCCTACATCACTGTCGTAACCGGTGATCATCGCTTTAATGTGGTGTAACAGACTATGACCAACGGTCGCCATATAAACGTGGACGATGAGGAAGGTGAGCATGACAAATGCCGCCAAGGTGTGGGCAACGGCGACGCCGCCAAAGCTGAGGTAGTCATGCCAACTGGCGGGCCACCAACTGTAGCTCAGCAACAGCATCCCCGATAGCCAGATGGCTGGCGAGATAAACAACTTGAGGCTCAAATAGGCCAGTGCCTGGAGAGGATTGTGCTTGCGGCGGCGGGTCTTGCGAAAGGGGTGTTCATCTCCCCTGAAAATTCCGATGCTGTAGTAATAGATTTGCGCCCAGAGCCTCCGAGTGGTGGGAATGTACTGTTTCCATTCACCGGTAGTAAAGTGCCAAAAGATAGCAAAAACCCACAGCACAATCAGACTTAGTGCCATGATGATATGTAGCTCCAGGGCATTTTGAAATCCGAAGAGTGCAATACTACCGTGAAGCTCGAACCCCGTGGCCAGCAACCCAACAATGAGCAGCGCCTGGGTCCAGTGCCAAAAGCGCTCAAAGGGGGCGTAGATCATCACGGGTTTAGCGGGTGCCGCAGTGGGATCATCGAAATTCTGGCTCATGGTAAAAACTCCTCAGACCCATGGACTAGTGGTGGCGGCGACGGTGTGTCAACAGACGCAATAGGCCATGGCCCGCCACACCGAGGATGGCCACCAGCAAGAGGAAGAAGCCTGCGCGATCCACAGCTTGATTTTTATCGCGTCCCGGCAGGTAAAAACCATCCAAGCCAGCGAGACGCCCATCTTTGGTGTGACACTCGACACAGCCAACGGCATCGGCGGCGGGGGCGACCATATGGGTGATGGGCCAGTACATAGCCGTATCGATAAATCCGTGTTGACCGCTGAAGGGAACGTCGGTAGTACTCATACCAGCGGCTAAGGCCTTTTCCCAATCGAGGTTTTCCCAGTAGCTCGTGCCGTCGTTGGGGCCAAAAACGTGGCTGCGCACAAGGATATTATTGACCTCGTCATAGGCTTGACGCCCCTGCATGATCTTGAAAGGCCAAATGCGGGCGTCATCGTCTTGATAACTACCGCTGATTTCATTGAGGTAGACACGATGGCTTGGGTCGATGGTCTCGCCTAGCAGCTTGTAGACCACGTCTCCCTGGAACCAGCGATAGGCCGGGGTAACGTCCTCACCGTATTCAAATCGACCCTTGATAGACAAATAGGTATAGTGACCGTGCTCATTTTTTCCGGGTACGATTTGACCGTTTTTGTCGTAATGGCCCTTGATGGGCTGGCCATGTTCATTCCGCTGACCGGCAACTGACCAATCCCAGAGGGTTTTAGTGGCCACGCCACCGCGAGCGAACTCGGGAATATGGCAGGTTTGACAGGCGACTTTATCGACGTGGTTGTCGAGGGTTGTGGCCTGGATCAACCCACTGCTGTTGTGGTCGTGGGGGGTATGGCCGTGGCAGGACTCACAGCTGGCGGCCTCTCGCCGTTCGCCGGGCTTGCCGGTGCCGATCTCATCTTTGGCCGTGGTGTGGTAGCGGCTACCAGCCCACTGGTGTCCCGACCCTCGGTGACAGTCTTGACAGGCCATGTTGGCGCCGTCTACCGCCATGTGCACATCGAGGCCATGATCCGGAGAGACGAGGGATGAGTCGAGGTCACCGTGTTTAACCCCATCGCCACCGCCGCCGTAAAAGTGACAGGCGCCGCAGTTCTCGCGCCCTGGCATGCCGACCTGGCGAGCGATATTGCCGAGATCTTTGGGCTGGTAGATCTTGCCACTCGATGGGGTATTGGGTTCGTAGGCTGGATGGCCGGCACCGGCGGGAATCTTGAAGTATTCACCGGTGCGGTCGTGACAGACAAGGCAGTCCACTCTATTTTCAGCGCTAAAGTCGAAGCTGTCATCCTCCCAGCCATACCCCACATGACAGCTGGTGCAGCGGGGCTCGTTGGACTGGATATTACCGCAGAAGGCATTGATAACGTTTTTCTTACCCAGCAACTGTCCCGTTTCTGGATGGGCGTATTCCCAAGTCCAATGGATAGAGCGATGGACTTGGCGAGCAGCCTCGGTATGGCAACTCAAACAGGCCTCAGTGACTTCTGGCCCCGATTGGAAGTCCTGCTGTAAGATCTCAAATTGGGTATGGTCAGCCGTTGACGGTTTGCCACTGGCCACTGAGACTAGCGCAGCAATCAGTATCAGGAAATGCCATAGCAGTATCCATAATCGCCTCGGAGCGAATGAAGTGGTTTTCATAGTGGATATTCCTCATTGGTGATCCACGATCATTAACTGCCACCGGTAAATAATTTTTATCTAAGAACTCTAAGACCTATTGTGGTATCTATTTGGCCAATACTGACTACGGGATATTCCTAGTCGACGGCCGGGGCGAGGAGGATGTCGGCGATAAAGCCCACAGCAGGAGGAAGCACCAACAGCGTCGGTGAGGGTGTAACGGCCCTGGACATGGGGACTATCTCACAGCTCGTTTCAGTGGCCCACCGCCGGTGGGCCGCCGATGGGCATAACTCAACGGATCAAACGGCTACCATCACTAAAAAGTAAACAGCTTGACGCCGGGCTCCAGCAGGGCCGTGGCGATGGCGGGGGGCTTGGCGACGCCGACACCTTCCACCAGATCCGCCTCGGTGTGGTCGCTGTTGGGGAGGTAAATGGCGCACACCTCCACGGTGACTTGGTGCTCCATGAGCCGCTTGAGGAGCATCTGAGGGGAGAGATCCCGGGGCTTAAAGCGCACCTCCTCCCCCTCGGCCAGAGCCAGATCGCCGCCGGGCCCACAGAGCAGCACCTGGACCGTCTTGCCCTGATTGAGAACCTGATTGGACAGCACCATGGCCATCATCTGGGTCTGGGGATCGGGGCTTGAGACCACCACAAAAACCCCCTTGACTTCGGCCCCTGGGGCGTCCTCAGCCTCGGCGGCTAACAGCGCACTCGGCGAGGCGACCAGCAGCAAAGCCCCCAGGAGCCCCAGGCCCAGGCGCTTGATGATGGCTGGGGCGGGATGGATCGAGCAAATTGCAGACATGGCTGATTCCTTTGGTTTTAACGGCAACGGGCAACGGTCTATCAAACGGTCTATCAACGGTGGTGAGCAGCGATCCAGCGCTTGCCGGGATTGGCAAGCAGGCGAGGAGGGCTCATCTCTCCTCGCCCAGAGGGCGGCCCAGGGGATAACACCCCGGGGTGCGCCCTTCAATTTCGGGGGGCGATACACCCAGGCTCCCTTCAATGGACCGGCAGACCCAGGGCTTGCCACTGGTGCATGCCGCCTTGAAGGGAGGCGACCTCTCCGTAGCCCAGAGTCATCAAGCTGTATGCGGCGAGAGTCGAGCGATAGCCGCGACTGCTGTAGAGCACTAAGGGCCGGCTGAAGGGTGGCCCCTTCAAACGCTCTGGCAGGGCAAACTCCAAGAGCCCTCGGGGGATATTGATCGCCTCGGGGAGGAAACCCAGCAGCACTTCCTCGGGCTCCCGCACATCCACCAACCAGCAGTGCTCTTGCTTTGCCACCAGGCTCAACGGCGACCACTCCAGCACCAGCGGCCGATAGGGAGCCACCAGCGCCTCGGGCGTCAGGGGGACATCGAGATCCTCAGCCATAACCACGACCTCGCAGCGGGAGATAACCCCTTCTCAGCGAGAAGCGTGCCATCCATCAGCAAAATCTAAAGTTGTTTTTAATTCAGCAATATAGAGGGCTTTATTGACGATTTCGGCCCCGATCTGCTGGCGCACTGGGCCACGTCCGCCTAAACTGGCAGCCATATACTTCAGCCTCTGCCGATCGCGGCAGATTCCGGTGAGGATCCCATGGAACCCCTACCCGATATGCGGGCGGTCCTCGACTGCCTGCCCTCCCCCGCCGTGCTATTGAGCAGCGACTATCACATTCTGTTGGCCAACCAGGCCTACATCGACCAATACGGCGATGGTCGGCCATTGCGCCAACGCCACTGCTATGAGGTCTCCCACCGCTACGACAAACCCTGCGACCTCGCCGGGGAGAGTTGCCCGTTGCGGGAGAGTCTGGCCAGCGGTCAGCCCCGGCGGGTACTCCACGTCCACCACACCAACCACGGCCAGGAATACGTCGACGTCGAGACCTATCCGGTTCGCGACCCGCGGGGGCGGGTTCGCTACTTGGTGGAGATCATGCGCTGCAGCGAGGTGGCCCAGCAGGGGGTGACCCAGCTGGGGTTGATCGGCCGCTCCCCCCCCTTTACCCAGATGCTGGAGCTCGCCGAGCGGGCGGCCAACAGCGAGGTGACGGTGATGCTGTTGGGGGAGTCGGGGAGCGGCAAGGAGCGAGTGGCCCAGTTGATCCATCGCCGCAGCCCCCGGGCCTCAAAGCCCTTTGTGCCAGTGGAGTGTTCCGGGCTGGCGGAGTCTTTGTTTGAGAGCGAACTGTTTGGCCACGAGAAGGGGGCCTTTACTGGGGCCCACCACCGCAAACAGGGGCTGGTGGAGGCCGCCGCCGGGGGAACGCTGTTTCTCGACGAGATCGGCGATGTGAGTCTGGGGCTGCAGGTGAAGCTGTTGCGGCTATTGGAGACCCGGCGCTTTCGCCGGGTGGGGGGCACCGATCTCCAGCGGGCGGACTTTCGATTGATCTGCGCCACCAACCGCGACCTGGAGGGCATGGTGGCGGTGGGGCAGTTTCGCCAAGACCTCTACTATCGCCTCAACGTGTTTGAGATCGAGCTGCCGCCCCTGCGCCAGCGCCCCGGGGATCTGCCGTTGTTGTTGGAGGGTTTGGTGACCCAGCTGGCCCCCAAGCGCAAGATTCAGATCGCCCCAGAGACCTTGGCGCTGCTCCAGCGCTACCCCTTCCCCGGCAACGTCCGGGAGCTGCGCAATATCGTAGAGCGGGCGCTGTTGTTGATGGATGGCCCGCTGCTGCTGCCCCGGCACCTCCCCAAGCGCTGCCGCCAGGTCGACGCCGACGACGCCCCCCCACCGAGGGGCAGCGCCAGCTCTGGCTCAGCGGGCGCCGAGCTGCCAGAGCTCATCCCCCTCAAAGAGCTGGAGCGTCGCTACCTACAGCAGGTGGTGGCTCGCTACTCCGGCGATCGCTCCAGCCTCGCCCGCGAGCTCGGCTTGAGCGAACGGGCCCTCTATCGGCGCCTCGCCCAGCTGGGCGACACCCCTGGGGGTTGACCCCTTGGGGCTGTGGAATTCTCGTGGTGCGGGCCCTCACACCCCATGGCCAACACGGGCTCCCCGTCCCCGCCGGGAAGTTGACCGTGGAACTCACCCCGCCCCCCGCCGGGTAGTGGCCAGCCAAAGCCCCCCGAGGAACAACAATCACCCCGACAGCTTTTCCACCAACCGGAAGCGAGTCCCGGTCAGCCAGCGCCCGGCCCAGACGGCGGCCAGGGCATAGGCCCCGTCCAGCAGGGTTGCCACCGCCATAAACGTGCCCCCCAACAGCAGCGTCTGGACCAGGGGATCCCCCTGGGGATCGACGAACTGGGGGATGAAAGCGCCGAAGAACAACAGCGCCTTGGGGTTGGACCAAATGACCCAAAAGCCCTGCCAAAACCACTGGCTGTGGCTGCCCCGGGCGGCCGAAGCGGCGGCGAGTTCGCCATCGGAGCGCCACATCCGCACCCCCAGCCAGATAAGATAGGCCGCCCCCAGCCAGCGCAACACGTCAAACAGCCCCGCCATGGCACTCACCACCGTGGTCAGCCCCACGGCCAATACCCCCACCATGGTGGCCAATCCCAGTTGGGTGCCGGCGACGTTGAGCAGTCCAGCCCTAGGGCCAGACCGCAGGCTGTTGGCGATGATCACCGTCACCGTGGGGCCGGGGACGATGACCACGGCGGCACAGGCCAGGATGTAGGTGAGGTACCAAACGGGGTCGATCACGGCAAAGCGCTCCTTGTAACTCCTGGTGGGATGACCCCAGGAAAAGGGGACTTCTCGACGACCTTAGCAGACTAGTCCCCCCGATACCCCCCCACGTGTTCCTTGAGAAAATCGATCAACGCCCGGGTCTTGCGGGGAATATAGGCCCTGGAGGGATAGAGAATCCAAGCGGCGGTGGCAAAATCCGTCGCCGTGGCCCGGTGGTGGGGCAAAAGATCCACCAAGTGTCCCCGGTCCAGGTCGGCGTCGACCAGCCAGTCGGCCAGCAGCGCCGGGCCCAACCCCGCCAGGGCGGCGCGGTGGAGGGCCAGGGGGTTGGAAATGACCACCGACCCCCCCACGGCCACCTCCTCCACCGGCGCCCCCGGATCTCGGAGGGAGCGAAACCGCCAGTGGCTGCGGTAGCCCTTGAGGGTCAGCAGCAGACAGTCCCGCTCCTTCAAGTCCCCGGGGTGCCCCAGGGCGCCGTGGCGGGCCACATAGGCAGGGCTAGCGCACACCCGATAACGGGTGGCCCGCAGCTTGGTACCCACTAGGTTGGCATCGGGCGCCGGCCCCAGCCGAATGGCCAGGTCGATGCGCTGGTCGATGAGATCCAAGACCTCATCGGTCAACAGCAACTCCACCGCCAAGGCCGGAAACGCCCGGCGCAAGGGCTCCAGCAACGGCACCAGGCACTGATAACCAAAGGCGACGGAGGCCGTCACCCGCAGTTGGCCGGCGGGGGCGGCCACGGTGTCCAGGGCCTCTGAGCGGGCCCGCTCCAGGGCCTCCACCAACCGCTGGACCCGCTCGTAGTACAACGCCCCCGCCTCGGTGGGGGCCAGCCGCCGGGTGGTGCGCTGGAGCAGTCGAAAGCCCAGCTCCGCCTCCAGCAGCGCCACGGCCCGGGATACCGTGGAGGGATCGAGGTCGCGCTCCCGGGCCACGGCGGCAAAACTGCCCCGCTGGACCACGTCGATGAACAGCGTCAAGGCGTCGGTGTTCATCGGCGACCACCCCGGGGATCGACGCCGGGAAATAACCCCCGGGGTAGAGCGTCTAAGGATTTACCCTTTACCACATCATCCCCTCGGGAGGAGTGTTCACCATGTTCCATCGTCTATCGCGCCGGGCGCTGCTGTTGGCGGGCGCCGCTACGGCCGCCCTGGGCGGGTTGGGCCAACGGGCCAAGGCCCTCGTGCGGCCCCGCACCCCCGCCCTCACCCCGGGCCCCTTCTACCCCCCCGAAGCGCAACGCTTTGCCGATCAAGACTGGGACCTGGTCAAGATCGAGGGCCAAGTGCGCCGGGCCGGCGGGGAGATTTTGCACCTGACGGGCCGGGTGGTGGACACCGGCGGCCAACCCGTGGCGGGGGCCACCGTGGAAATTTGGCAGTGCGACGCCAACGGGCGCTACCTCCACAGCTGGGACCGCGGGCGCCACGCGCCTCGGGACAGCCACTTCCAAGGCTACGGGGTGGCGATGAGCGACGCCGCGGGCCACTACCGGTTTCGCACCATCAAGCCCGTGTCCTACCCCGGCCGCACCCCCCAAATCCCCCCCCGCCTCACCCCGCCGACGGGGTCGAACCTGGAGGCCTTGACCACCCAATTGTTTATCCAAGACCACCCCGATAATCGCCGCGACGGTCTGTTTCGCCGCTTGGACCACCGGGAGCAACGGGCCAGCGCCATGGACCTGGCCCGCCGCCCCGACGGCGATTGGGATACCCAGTTCGACTTTGTCCTGTGACACCGGGCCAACCCCGCGCCCCGGGCCAAGGCGAGGGGCCGGGGTAAAAGCTCCGTCCCCCTCCAACCCCACTATCCCCGCAGAATCCCTCGATAGTCAAAGCCTTTATTGCTGCAAAAAATCCACGAATATCCTGAAGGGCGGCCCCTGTCCCAGGCACCGTTAGGCCATTAAGGTGACGGCCATGGAGATCACCTCCGTCACTTTCAAGAGGACTAACCCGTGGGTCGGATTGCATTTTTGGGCCTGGGCGCCATGGGCGCTCCCATGGCCATGAACCTGGTCAAGGCCGGTCACCCGGTGACGGTTTGGAACCGCTCTGGGGCCGCCGCAGAGCCCCTGGTGGCCGCCGGAGCCACGGCGGCCCCCTCCCCCCGGGAGGCCGCCCTCGATGCCGAGTTTGTCATCAGTATGGTGAGCGACGACCAGGCTTCTAGAGAGGTGTGGTTGGACGACAGCGACGGCGCCTTGGCGGGTCTCGCCGCCCGTACTGTGGCCGTGGAGTCCAGCACCCTGACCCCCGGCTGGATCCTCGAATTGAGCTCGGCGGTGACCGAGGGCGGCGGGGTATTCCTCGACGCCCCCGTGGCTGGGTCGCGGCCCCAGGCCGAGGCCGGACAATTGATTTTCCTCGTCGGGGGCGAAGCCGCGGTTCTAGAGCGGGCAAGGCCGTTATTGGCGGCCATGGGTGGCGCCATCCACCACGCGGGGTCCACGGGCAATGGCGCTACCATCAAGCTGGTGGTCAATACCCTGTTGGCCACCCAGAGCGCCGTGGTAGGAGAGTTGTTGGGCTACCTGGACAAGGCGGGACTCGACCTGGCCAAGGCCGGGGAAGTCCTGAGCCAAATCCCCGTGGTGAGCCCCGCCGCCGCGGGGATGATAAAGCTGATGCTCAACCGCGCCTTTGCCCCCCTGTTCCCCATCGACTTGGTGGTCAAAGACCTGGACTACGCCGTGGCCAGCGCCTGGGATGTGGGGGCTTCTCTACCCACCACCACAGCGGTGGCAAAGGCCTTTAAAGACGTCCAACAGCGGGGCCACGGGGCCGAGAATATCTCGGCGGTGGTCCAGCTGTTTCGCCCCTAGAGGTCTTTGGCTGTTCGGGATCGCGCCCATGGTCGCCGACAATGCCCCCGGCTTGGGGGGCATCGGCAACCGCCCATCCCACCCTGTTCCAACCACCGGGTAATTGGGTACACCCCTCGAAGACGGGTGGCGTCGAGCTCGCCCAGTCACTAGCCTGTAGCAACTGTCTGTGGCTGTGGGTGTCTTTGCACCTGTAGCGCCATCTCCTTCCCCAAGCGTCCAGTGCCCCGTTTTGATAGAACTGCTCATCCCCTACTTATTTTTGGCCCTCGTCGCCCTGGGGGCGGCCATTCCCTTGCCGTTTTACGCAGAACCGGTGTTATTGGCCATGTTGGCCACGGGGGATTACAGCTATACGGGCCTGTGGTTGGCGATCACCGTGGGCAACACCGGTGGGGCCGTCATCAACTGGTGGCTGGGACGTCACCTCCATCGCTACAAAACCAGCCGCTGGTTCCCCGTGACTACCCGCCAACTGGAGCGGGCCATGGGCTGGTTTCAACGCTACGGATTCTGGAGCTTGTTGTTTTCCTGGTCCCCCATAGGAGGGGATGTGCTCACCATGGTGGCGGGGTTGATGCGGGTCAATCTGGGGATTTTTGTGACCTTGGTGGCCATCGGCAGGGGGGGACGCTACGCCGTGATTATCGCCATGGCCGCCGCCGTTGGCCTGTCCTGGGACGCCCTATTTTGAGGGTCAAAACCCCCGTTTGGACACCTCGGCTAGCTCGATCAACAGCCTTCCCAAGGAGAGGAAAAACAGCCCCAAGAGGATGAGCCATCCCCCGGCGAGGGGTGCAAACCCCAGCAATAGCCATATGGGGGAAAAACACACCAGCCGCAGGCAAAAGCTCGCCCAGGGGTGGAAGTGCCGAGTGGGCCAGCCGCTCAGGGCATTGACCACCGCCAGCAGGATGGCGGCAAAGGCCAAAGGCGCGATGGGGAAGCCAAAGACCAGGGCAAACCCCAGCATGGCCACCCATTCGTCGAAGGTGATGATGGGATCTTGGGAAAACCAGCCCGAGTTGGCCACCAGGGCCATGGGAAACATGGGGCAAAGGGCAAAACATCCCAAGGCCAAAAGATAGAGTCCATGGCCCTTGGACAATCGCGGTGCAAACCCCTGCCAGCCATTCACCACAGCACCTCTCCCTACCCTTGGCCCCGGGGGACCCACAGTTGTTTGAGTCGTTGGACCGCCTCGTCCAGCAACCCCGGGGGGGTGGCGGCGAACCCCAGCAACAGCCCCTGCTGCCGGGGGTGATGGCTATAGTGGGCGGACAACGCCGGCGTGCGCAACCCTCCCTCGGCGGCGTTTGTCGCCAGGGCGACGTCGTCCCCAACCCCCGCGCCGGGGTGGAGTCGCGCCACCAGATGCAATCCCGCCGTGGGCTCTGCCACTGTCAACCAGCGGTCGAGCCCATGGCGGTGCAGGGCCGCCACCAGGGCCGCCGCTCGCTCGGCGCTGGCGGTCCTCAGCCGGCGCACGTGGCCGCTGAACTGGTTGGAGGCCATAAACTCCGCCATCACCCCCTGGGTCTCCAGGGGCGAGTGGCGGTCGCTCACCCCCCGCAGGGCGGCAAAGACGTCCACCAAGTCCTCGGGTACCACCACATAGCCCAGCCGCAGGCCCGGGTGGAGTACCTTGCTAAAACTCCCCAGATAGATCACCCGCCGCCCGCCGTCCAACTGGTGGAGGGCCAACAAAGGCGCCCCCCGGTAGCGGTATTCGCTGTCGTAGTCGTCCTCGACGATCCACGCCCCCGCCTGCCTTGCCCAGGCCAACAGCGCCAGGCGGCGGGGCAAACTCAAGGTCACCCCCAGGGGGTACTGGTGGGAGGGTGCCACCATGGCCAGGCGCGCCCTTGGCGCTTGCTCCCATCCCAGCTGGGGATTGAGGCCCTCGCCGTCGACGGCCACGGGCACCCGTCGGACCCCGGCGTGGGCCAAACTCACCAACGCCGCCCTGTAGCCGGGCTCCTCCACCCAGGCCGGTTCGCCGGGGTCGAGGAGCGCCTGGGCGGCCAGCCCCACTCCCTGCTGGGTACCGGCGACCACGATCACCTGCTCGGGGGTACACGCCACCCCCCGGGCGGTGCCCAAATAATCGACAATGGCTTCCCGCAGGGGCAAATAACCCCGGGGATCCCCATAGCCCATGGCCCGCCAGGGCCGCCGACGCCAAAAGCGCCCCGCCAACCGCCCCCCGGCCGCAAAGGGAAACAGGTCCACCGCCGGCACCCCCGGCGCCAGCAAGGGCAACGCCCCCCCCCGGGCCCCCAGGTGACAGGCGAGCAACGCCTGGCCCCGCCGAGAAGGTCGCGGGGCCGGGCCCTCGCCGTCGAGGGCGGGGATGCCTTCGGCGTTGGCCGGGGCGGCATCGTCCGGCAACTGGGGACTGACAAAGGTCCCCTGGCCCCGGCGGGGCTGGAGGTATCCCTCGGCCTGGAGGCGTTCAAAGGTCTGGACCACGGTGATGCGACTCACCCCCAACGCCTTTGCCAGGGCGCGGCTCGAGGGCAAACGGCTGTTGGGCCGCAGTTGGCCCTGGATGATGCGGTGTTGGAGGCTGTCGAACAACTGGCGCTGGAGGGTGGTGGCGGTGCCGGGGGCCAGGGCCAACCCCTGGAGGGCAGGGGGGATATCGTCGCAGGCGGGGGAAAAGTCGTCCACAGGGCACAGTCCTCCCGGGGTGAGTCTTTGGCCAGTGGATCTAGGCTATTTTCCAAATTGGCAATAGCCCCATGGCCAATTTTGGCCTAAGTTTAGAACCATACTCCTCGACTTGTCACTTAGAGGTACTCGGATTATGAACCGTCCCAGTGTTTGCCCCCTGGATTGCCCCGACACCTGCAGCCTGGCGGTCCAGGTGGAAGGCGACCGCATCACCGCCGTGCGGGGCTCCCACGCCAATCCCCTGACCCACGGTGCCATCTGTACCAAGGTGGCGCGCCTGTACCCCGAGTTTGTCCACGGCGACACCCGCTTGACCCGGCCTTTGCTGCGCACCGGGCCCCGGGGCTCCCGGGAGTTTGCCCCCATTGCTTGGGACGAGGCCCTAGATCGGGTGGTGGCGGGGCTCCAAGAGGTGGTGGCGCGCTTTGGCAGCGAGGCGGTGGTGCCGTTTAACTACGCCGGTCCCCACGGCATGCTGGCCCTGGATTCTTTGTCGGCGCGGTTTTTTCACCGCTTGGGGGCCAGCCGGTTGTTGCGCAAACCGTTGTGTGGCGGGGTGCGGGCCGAGGCCTATAAGAGCCTCTACGGCCCGGTGCCCGGCACCCCCATGGACGAAGTGGCCCACGCCAAGCTCATCGTGGTGTGGGGCAACAACGCCACCTGCTCCAACCTCCACCTGGTGCGGTTGATCAACGCCGCCAAGCGCCAGGGGGCAAGGCTTGTGGTGGTGGATCCCAAGCGGGTGCGGATCGCCGAGCAGGCCCACCTCCACTTGGCCCTCAAGCCCGGCACCGACGTGGTGTTGGCCCTTTCGATCGCCTGTGAACTGGAGGCCACGGGAGGGATAGATGGCGAGTTTGTCGCCGCCCACACCACGGGTTTTGAGGCCTACATGGCCAAAGCCCGCCAGTATCCCCCCGAGGTGGCCGCCGAGCTTTGTGGCCTGGAAGCCGAGGCCATTCGCACCTTGGCCCACTGGTATCGCGATGCCCAACCGGCGGTGATCGTCCCCGGGGTGGGGTTGGAGCGCAACCGCAACGGCGGCTCGGGGATTCGGGCGCTGGGGGCGTTGCCGGCCTTGGCCAACAAGTGGGGCGTGCGGGGCGGGGGCTTGGTGGCCGGCGCTGGGGAGGCGTTTCCCAAGACCCCCGACCGGCTCCAGCGGCCGGATCTGCTGCCCTTTGCCACCCGCACCCTCAACATTTTGGACATATCTCGCCACATCGTCGCCGACGACCTGGACCCGCCCATCCGGGGGCTGTTTATCTACAACCACAACCCGTTGGTGGTCCACCCCGACCAAAACCGCATGCGCCGGGCGTTGGCCAAAGAAGAGGTGTTTATCGTCGGCTGCGATGTGACCCTCACCGACTCCATGGCCTACGCCGACGTGGTGCTGCCGGCCTGTACCCACTTTGAGCACGACGACCTGTTTCCCGCCTACGGCCAGCACTACCTCCAGCGGGCCGAGGCGGTGATTCCCCCTGTGGGGGAGAGCCTGCCCAACACCGAGATCTTCCGCCGCCTAGCGGCGCGGTTTGGCTTTGCCGAGCCCGAACTCCAGGCCAGCGACCTGGAACTCATGGACGACGCCTTGGATTTGGCCGACCCGCGCCTCCAGGGGGTGCGCCCCAGTCAGCTCCCCGTGGACCGGGCCCTGCCCATGGGGGTGGGCGGGGCGCCGGCGGTGGTGGTGCGCAACGCCCCACCCCGCACCCCCAGTGGGCGAGTGGAATTGGTCTCCGAGGCCATGGATCAGCGCTTTGGCTATCCCCTGCCCCGCTATGAACCCGTGGCCAGCGACTACCCCTTGGCGTTGGTGTCGCCGGCCTCGGAATTGCGGGTCTCATCCACCTTTGGGGGCTTACCCGCCAGTGGGGAAGCGCCGCCTTTGGAGATGCACCCGGTCGATGCCAGGGCCCGGGGCTTGACCGACGGGCAACCGGTGCGGGTGTGGAACGCCCTCGGCGAGGTGTCCCTGGTCCTGAAAGTCACCGAGGCCGTGCGCCCCGGGGTGGTCTATTCCGAGAAGGGGGCGTGGCTGGCCACCTCGACCAACGGCCAAACCATCTCGGCCCTGGCTCCCGCCCACAAGGCCGATCTGGCCGAGGGGGCGTGCTACAACGACGCCCGGGTGGAGGTGGCGGCCGCCATCCTTGCGAACTCAGGTAGTTCTGCTGTTGATCGCCGGTCTGGGCAAAACGCGTAGCTGTCAAGGCACTATCCCTCTAAAGGGCAACGCCGGTGAGGCTTTTGGTCGACCCAGGCGTCACCCCACAAGCCCCCTCGATGGGTAAAATGGGGTAGTATAACGCACATGCCCAGAGGCTGGCCAACAAGTGGATAGGGTCACGCACCAATGGGAATCGAGAGTACCGCGTCAGTTTTGGAACACAAGGGGGCGGGACGCTTCTTTGCCTCCCACCGTTGGCCGCTGGCAGCGATCCTCGCCTGCGTCGCATTTTCTGTGGTGGCCTTCACGCCGCGCTTCATGGAGTATCTGTCCGTGGGCACTTGGGGCCAGTCTGCCACCCGGGCCTTTGAATTCGCCCCCAGGGCCCTCGAAGCCCATGCGCTGTTGGGTATGGCGCTCATCCCCCTCCTCTTCTTGCAGCCTCTGCTGGGGGCGGCGCTGATGGGGCAAGCGGCCTCGGCTACCCCGCGGCTGGCCCATCGATGGCATGGCTGGTTTCTCGTGCTCGCCACCGGTCTTCTGTCCGCTGTCGGCTTTTACATTACCTATACCTTCGGTGTCAATTCAGATAGCGTCACCTCCCTGGTCTTCATGTTTCTGGTAGCTCTATTTGTGATCTTGTTCTTCGCCCAGGCCGTGTGGGAAGCGCGGAAACGCCAGATCGAACGGCATCTCGACGCGCTGGTCTTTGCCATGATCTTCCTTTCGTTGCCGGCGACCGGTCGGCTGATCGAAGCGATCATGGGGGCTGTTGGGGTTGAGAACACGCGGTCGCGGGATCTCGTTTCGATCGGACTCGACCTTCAGGTAGAACTCGTCGACATTACGATCTTGACGGTTTCCGCCGTGCCTCTGTTGCTCTGGGGTATCTATGCGATCCCGCGGAGTATCCTCCGGGTGCATCCGGCGAAACTTTGGATCGCAACAGCCTTTTTTGGGCTGCCTTTTCTCGCCGTTACCGCACAAACCGTCACCCGCTGAAGGCGGGTGTGACATAACAACCGTTGGGTATTGTGCTCCATGGAAACTCACCGTTCCCCCCTTTGCCACGCGGCCACTTTGCATTGGCGACAAAAGTGACCCGAGTGAACACGCGTAGGATCAACGAGGCGATCGCAGCCCTGCATGGCGGCGGCAATAATAGGCATGTCGTGAAGGAGCCCGGCGATACACCGGCGGACGGCGGCATTCCCATGGAAATGCTTCAGGAGCGGACCGAAGATGACTGGGGCCTATGGAAGGTCGTGCCCTCTAAGATCAGTCGCGCAGACGTCGAGGCCACCTTTGGAGAGTACGGCGTAGTCCCGCCCGAGGAGTGTATAGCTTACTACCTCGCTGATTGCCATCTGGTCGATCAAGTGGCCGCGTACGGGGGCGCTGGGGCATTCATCATCCCCATTCCCTCTGACGACCCCCTCGGTCCACTCAGGGAGTACCTGGCAGCATGGGCCTCCCTCATGGCACTGGGCTACGTCCCCCTGGGTGAGTATGGCGATGGGTATGGACCGATTTGTCTGAAGCAATCCACTGGTACCGTGGTGTGGTTTGACCACGAACGGCTGCACCCAATGCCGGAGCTCAAGGCGTCCGCGCTAGGCGCCATTGAGCAACCATTGCACGTATCTGTCGCCGAGTACTATGCTGAGGTACTAGGCATGAAGCAAACTAGCTAGGAGCCCATCCCAAAACGCTTGACAAGTCGTTGATGATCACCGTCGACTTAAAGGCCATCACCGTAGCCACCACCGGTGCTAACCAGTCCGATACCGAGGCGTCGGAGGCCACTCTGAGCAGTTTTCAGCATCCAGTGCTAGCAAGTCTAGTAGTCAATAAGAGTGCTGAAAAGCACCACAAACACTCAATCGTGAATTGAGATCTAAAAAAATCTCAGCAATTCCCGGTCACCCCCCCTTTGTGTCATTTTGAGTGACCCCCGGAAAGGGGCTTTTTAAAAGGCGCAAGCTGATTCTCAAGCATCTTTTTCTGTGATGCTTGTTCTTTATCTCTCACTCTGTTCCACTACTTCACCAAGGCCCATCACAATGAACAACGATAAGAATTACGAAGTATCATGGATATCTACATCTGGCAACGGTAATACAGTTAATGAAGGATGAGCAATCGCAAACCACAACGACTCCCACGAAGGAACAAGACATCGATAAAAAACGGCTTGCATTTCAAACCATAATGCCTTGCGTGTCTTGAACCGTCGCCCGGCGCGTTGAAAAAAATCGCAGCCCCACGCTTGTATTTGATCGACCATAAAGGCCAACATCATCAAAAGACCTAATACGGTCGAGAGATGTTTCTGACCATGTCCATAGTTATGTTCAAGGTGATAGCCTTGGTTCTTCAGTGTATTAAACGTTTCGTTCTCAACGCTCCAGCGGCATCGACCTCCTTCGACAAGCGCATAAACATTGGCTGGCTCAATAAAAAAATCCGTGATCCATGCGCAGTAGTAAAGTGGTTTCTCTGTGTCGGGATCACATTCCCAGTACTCAAAAAAATTGACTCTAAGGCGCGAATTTTTATTTAAAGGTACGCCATTAACATATCGAACACCACACTCTACATTATCGTCGTTTAACCACTCAAACTCGCGCGTCTGCCCGTTACGAAACGCACGATTCACTTGCTCATAGAGAAAGTCATGATCACCGGGCTTAACGATATTGACAAATCGAATGTTGAGCGATTTCAACAACTTAAGATGCGGCTCAGTCGCAAAAAGCGCATCACCCACCGCCACGAATCGACGCCTGGGAAAATCCTCACGAAGTCGCTTAAAAAAACGCTTCGCCGCCTCGCGCTCGCAATCATTCTTCTTCGATCCATCTTGGCGCAAAATCGGCTCAGGAGAAAAAGGAATCACGTACGGTGAGCCCGGCTTGGCCCAAACACCACCCAGCAGTTGATGATAATAATGGATCTCACCGTTGCGCTTCTTTTTAGCACAGCACTCTGCGCAGCGAATCCGCGTCGAACCAAAATGCTGCGTACCATCATAAAGCACCCAGTGATAACCCAGATGAGCATGATCATCGTTAAGGGCTGTCGTAAGACAGTACTCTTGAAGGACTTTGAAAGCAGGCTGAATCACTTCAGGATCAATCGGATCTAAAACCTCACGCATCTGTGTATCGCAAGGTGCTTGATCAACCCCGTAAAGCGTTTTAA
>JBHJHK010000500.1:0-13173 GCA_050330975.1 Candidatus Competibacterales bacterium
CCCGGCGCCCAGACCCCGCGCGCCCCCCACCCCCCCCCGGCCCCCGGGCCGAGGGGCGGCCCGGGGCCCCGCGGGGCGTCCCCTTGGGGGGTATCATAGCTCCCCCAGCGATACCCCACCCCGGCGCCGACGGTGGCCCCCTTGGGACCCACAAACCGCCCCCCCGGTCGGGGCTCGGCAAAATCCAGGGTCTGGAAGGTATAGACGGCGACGTTGGGAGTGTCCCGGCGCCAGAGATCTCCAGGGGCGCCGTGCTTGTGGCACAGGCGAGCCAAAAAGTCCTCGGCCCGGGGCAGCTGCCGCCACACCACCGGCAAAAAGGTGGCCCCTCCCAAGGCGGTAATCAACACCACGCCGTCGACGGTGGGGCGCAGGCCCTCGATGAGCTCCTGGGGGGTGTGGAAAACCAGGGGGCGCGGCGGGGTCAAGATGCTGAGTTTGATGGTGATCTCGGCCAGTTCGGCCAGGGCCACGGGGCGCTGGGCGAAGCGCCGGTCGGCGGCGGCGGCGATGGCCCGTTCGGGGACGTGGAGGCCCAAGGGCCGGCGGTGAAAGCCCCCAACGCAGCCCCGCAGTCCCGATGTGGGATGCTCCAGGGTGACAAAACACGCCCCCACCTGGTGGAGGGGGGCCGGGAGAGTGGCGAGTTCGGGCTGCCAGGCTACCCCGTGGCCCAACTGCCAACACAGGGCTTGGCGGGCTAGCCCCAACAGGGCCAGCTGGTCGCCTTTGGTCAGGACCAGGGGCGGGGCGTCGACGGGGACGCCTTCGAGGAGGCGGCGAAGGGCGTTGCTCACAGGGTCTGCTGCCCCAATGCCCAAGCGCCATAACCCACCACCCGCCGGCGGTCGCCGGCGGTGTCGCCGGAATTGCGCAGGTCCAGGGTGGCGATGGCCAGGGCCTGGCGGCGGGCTTTGAACAGCAGCCCGTTGAGGGGGCGATAGCCACAGGCCATGGCGCCGTCGATGGTGCCCGAGTCCAGGGCCTCGACGGCTTGGCAGGTGGCGCCATCCAGGGCCTTGGCCCGGTCGTAGCTCAAATAGTGGCTCAAGTCGGTGCTGATGGCGATCAGGGTTGCGTCGTCGCCCCACAAAAGTTCCAGTACCTGGGCCACCTGGGCAGGCTGGGCGTCCCCCACCACCAAGGGCACCAGGCGAAAGGCCGGCAGCAGGGTCTGGAGGAAGGGCAGCTGCACTTCCAAGCCGTGCTCCCGGGCGTGGGCGGCGGCGTTGACCCGGACTAGGTCTGGGTGGTGTTCCAGCAACTGGGTCATGGCGTCGAGATCCAGTTCCACATCCCCCAACGGGGTGCGAAACGCCCGGTGGTCCGGGAGGGCCAGGCCTTTAAACGCCAGCCAGTGGGAGGGACCCAAGATGACCACCCGCTGGATGGCGGGGCCGGGAGTCAGCAACTGGTAGGCGCTGGCGGCGATGGGACCGGAAAAGGGCAGGCCGGCGTGGGGCACGACGATGACCTTGGGAGGGAAGTCAGGCGGCGGCGGAGCAGAGCGCTTAGCCCCTTCGAGGAGGGTTTCCACGGCGGCTCGCAGGCGGGGAGGCTTTGCGGGGTAGAAGGTACCGGCGACGGCGGGAGGGCGGATGGGCTCCATGGACGAATGTCTCCTGGACGAGTTGTGACTCGTTGGTCATGATAGAGCCATGGGCCAGAGATCGGGCGTTTAGAGGCCCGTTGGGTCCAAAAAAGTAAAAGAGCAACAAAGTACAAGAGCAAAATATAAGAGCCCAGCGCGCAATCGGCAATTGTTTGGAGGGCTAACCCATGACGGCTCACCCCGACGCCATCCGCCCCGACGATCCCGCCGTGGTGACCACCCGCCATTGGCACCGTCTTGAAGACGGCCGTCTCCAGTGCGATCTGTGCCCCCGCTTCTGCAAGCTCCGGGAGGGGCAGCGGGGTTAGTGCTTTGTCCGCGGTCGCCTCAATGACCGCATCGTCCTCACCAGCTATGGCCGGGCCAGCGGGTTTTGCATCGACCCCATCGAGAAAAAGCCCCTCAACCATTTCTTGCCCGGCACCCCAGTGCTGTCCTTTGGCACCGCCGGCTGTAATTTGTCCTGCAAGTTTTGCCAGAACTGGGACATCAGCAAATCCCGGGAGCTAGACACCCTCATGGACCGGGCTTTGCCCGAGACGGTGGTGCTAGCTGCGGCCAAGGGCGGCTGTCGCAGCGTGGCGTTTACCTACAACGACCCGGTGATTTTCCACGAGTACGCCATCGACGTGGCCCACGCCTGTCGGGCGAAAGGCATCAAAACTGTGGCGGTGACGGCGGGCTATGTCTGCCCCGCCCCCCGGGCGGAGTTCTACGCCGTCATGGACGCCGCCAACGTCGCCCTCAAGGCCTTCGACGACAAGTTCTACTGGCAGGTCACCGGCAGTCGGCTCCAGCCGGTGCTGGAGACCCTGCAATACATCAAGCACGAGACCCACACCTGGCTCGAGCTCACCACCTTGATCATTCCCGGACTCAACGACGGCGAGGCAGAACTCAGCGCCATGGCGGCCTGGGTGGTGGAGCACCTGGGGTGCGATGTGCCCATGCACTTCACCGCCTTCCACCCCGACTACCGGCTGCAGGACCGACCGCCGACGCCCCCGGCCACCCTGGCCAAGGCCCGGCGCATCGCCCGGGCCTTGGGGGTGCGCTACGCCTACACCGGCAACGTCCACGACGCCAACGGGGGGAGCACCTACTGCCACCACTGCGGCGAGCGCCTCATCGGCCGAGACTGGTATGAGCTGTCCACCTGGGCTTTGACCCCCGATGGAAAGTGCCGCCACTGCCAGACCCCCTGTGCCGGGCGGTTTGAAGCCAAGCCCGGGCGCTGGGGGCGGCGGCGGGTGCCGGTGCGTCTCGGCGGGCGTTAGGGGATGGCGTCAGCGTTCGGCGACGAGGGAACCTGCGCTGTCAAAGCCAAAGTCCTGGAGGATTGCGGTGTAGCCACCCGATTGCACCAGCGACGCCAGACCGCGATTAAACGTCTCGACGATGGCTTCGCCCTGGGGATGGCTTTTGCTGATGATCAAATACAAGCCACTGCGCTGCAGGGGTGGCTGGACAAAGACCACCTCATCTAGGGCAAACCCCTCTAGCTTGGCGAGTTCGAACCGAAAGCGATCAAAGGGCATGACCATCAGCTCGATACGGCTGCGGTACAGTTTGTGGATGTTTTGAACGGGTCGACTGACGAAGTCCTTGTCGAGAAAATCAGCGGCATCAAAGGTGGGGCTGTTGGCAAAGCCGCGGGTGACGCCGATGCGGTAGGAACGCAAATCGTCCATGGACTGAAAAGACGCCAGATCGACGTCGGCGCGGGCGATCAAACCGATTTCAACGTAGTAAATGGGGTCGCTGTAGTAGAAGGTCTCAGCCCGTTCTTCGGTGAAGTAGGCACCTAAGGCCAGGTCCCGCTGGGCTGTTTCCACCATTCGCAGCGCCCGCTGCCAAGGGACAAACTCGATGTCGATATCCCGCTGGACCTCGGCAAAGGCCGCGCGGACCAGGGCGGAAAAAAATCCTTGCTCCTCGAGGTCGGGGCCGTAGTAGGGTTCCCAGGGGATGGTGACTAGGGATATGGGTTTGGTGGCGTCGTTTTCTAACGTCCCCAGCGCGCCTTCGTCCTGGGCTAGAAGCCCCTGGCTGTTGAGTATCAGCGCCCATGCCAATACCATGGGAGCAACAAGACGACTCCACAAGCCAATAGATAAGTCCATAACGACCTCCCAATAAAGTTAACCACATGGGTTAATTGCCCCCTCAGCTTATCAATCTCAACTCATCGCCGCCACAGCCCCCTGGTTTTTCCCCAGCTACCGTTGGACTGGGCAAATTATCATGCGTAGGTGGGGATTTTCTGTGGTCGATTGCCCGGGGTGAAAAGACGCCAGGCACCATGGCCCATGGGCGCTTGGGTGCCATGGCCCATCCCGGTACCTCCACTGACTGCGGACTCATTTAGAACGAACGTTCCACCGATGGGCCATGGGCGTCGCCGATGGCGTGCACTTTACCCCGTCGCATCATTCTTTTACTGTTGCTTTGTGCAGTATGTTGATTTGATCCCCACCGGGGATGCCCCACCGACGTCTCCCTCGCCCCCCCTGGCCAACTTGTCAAAATCTAGGGGTCAAAGGTTAAATGCACACCCACATATGGGGGTTGGCCTTGAGGAATAGCGCCGGGCCTGCTAGCGTCGACAATTGAAGACAATCCACCATTTAACGCCGTGCGCCGCCGGGAGCCCGCCGACCCCTGTGAACGCCCACAACAACAGCGTCGCCCCCAATGCCCTGGATGTCTTCTCGGCGCCCCTAACGGGGGCGTCTTTGGTGGAGGCCAGCGCTGGCACCGGCAAAACCTACGCCATTGCCGGGTTGTATTTGCGTTTTATCGCCGAAGTGGGCCTCAGGGTGGACGAGGTGTTGGTGGTGACCTACACCAAGGCGGCCACCGCCGAGCTCAAAGAACGCCTCCAGGGGCGGCTTTTGCAGGTGCGCGGCGCCCTGCGCCAGGGGGAAAGCGACGATCCCTTTGCCGCGGCCTTGCTCGCCGCCTGCCCCGACCACAGCCTCGCCCTACGCCGGGTCAACAACGCCCTATTGGCCTTTGACGAGGCGGCTATCTACACCATTCACGGCTTTTGCCAACGGGTGCTGGCCGAATGCGCCTTTGAAAGCGGCACACCCTTTGACGCCGAGATCAAACCCGAAGCCGACGCGGTTTTGCTGGAGATCATCGAAGACTTCTGGCGCCGGCGTCTCCACCAGGTGCGGCCGTTGCTGGCCAGCCACATCATCGCCCATCAGCTCAACCCCGAGGTCATGCTCAAGGTGGTCCAGCCCCTGGTGGCCAAGCCCTACCTCAAGGTGGCCGCCGGGGCGGAACTCGAAGCGTTGGGGGATGCTGAAACCGTCTTCGAGGCGGCCTTTGCCCAAGCTGGCGAACTGTGGCGGGCCGAGCGCGAGGCCATCGTCGCGTTGCTCCAGTCCAAGGCCCTCAAGGGCAATGTCTACAACCAAGGGGTGTTGGCCTGGTGTGAAAAGATGGATGATTACCTCAACCAAGAGGGCATTCCCGACTTCAAGCTCCCCGACAAATTCGACAATTTCACCGTCGCCAAACTGCGCCAAGCCACCCTCAAAAAGGCCACCACCCCGGACCATCCGTTTTTCCACGCCTGTGAGACCCTCAAGACCGCTGTCGAGCGCCTGGACGACTATTGCCGGCGGTTCGTCCAGTGGCTCCAGGTGGAGCTACTCCACTATGCCAGCGTCGAGTTGCCCCGCCGCAAGCGCCGCCAGCAGATCCAGTCCTACGACGATCTGCTGTTGAACCTCCACGGGGCCCTGGTGAACGCCCAAGGGGGCGAAGACTTGGCCACCCGGCTGCGCCAGCGCTACCGGGCGGCGCTGATCGACGAGTTCCAAGACACAGATCCCGTCCAATACGAAATCTTCAAGGCCGTCTACGGCGACAGTAGTTGTCCATGGTTTATGGTGGGGGACCCCAAACAGGCCATCTACAGCTTCCGGGGGGCGGACATCTTCGCCTACTTGCGGGCCAGGCAAGACGTGGCCGCCGAATACACCCTAGACACTAACTGGCGCTCCGATCCCCGGTTGATCCGCGCCGTCAACGCCCTGTTCAGTCGCCATCCCCAGCCGTTTCTCCTGGCCGAGATCCCCTTTTATCCGGTGCGGGCCGCCGAGCGTCCCCACCCGAGGCTTGTGACCGACGACGATCCCGCCCCCTTTCATTGGTGGTATTTGGAGGCCGGTGGCAAGGACAAGCCCCGGCCCAAGGGGGATGCCAATACCCTGGTGGCCCGAGCCACGGCGGGGAGGATCGCCCGGCTGCTGGCCGCCGGGCTCAAGGGGGAGGCCCATTTCGACTTTGGCGACCGGCGCGAGCCCCTCCACGGCGGCCATGTGGCGGTGTTGGTCCGCAGCCATCACCAGGCGCGGTTGGTGCGGGACGCCCTATTGGACGTGGGGGTGGCCAGCGTCCTGCAATCCCGGGACAGTGTGTTTGCCACCACCGAAGCCGACGAGTTGCAGCGCATCTTGGTGGCCATCGCCGCCCCCCGGGACGAAGAGCGGCTGCGGGCGGCGCTGCTCACCGATGTATTTGGCTTCACCGCCACCCGCCTCGAGGCGGCGATGAACCGGGAGCGGGATTGGGAGGCGCTACTGGCGTCCTTCGACGACTACCATCGGCTGTGGCGGGAGCAGGGCTTTATCCGCATGTTTCGCACCCTGCTCCAGGACCGCGACGGCTACCGGCGGCTGTTGGACTTCCGCGACGGCGAGCGCCGCCTCACCAATTTGCTCCACCTAGCGGAGCTCCTCCAGGAGGCCACCCTCAAGCGCCGTCTGGGGGTGGAGGGCCTCTTGCAGTGGCTGGCAGATCAGCGCCACACCCCCACCGTCGACGAGGATAGCCGTCAGTTGCGCCTGGAGAGCGATGCCAAACGGGTGGAGATCGTCACCATCCACAAGAGTAAGGGCCTGGAGTACCCCATCGTGTTCTGCCCGTTTTTGTGGGACAGCAAGGTGGATACGGCCCGGGATGGGGCCATCCAGTACCACGACCCCGACGACGCCTATCAAGTGGTGGTGGATCTGGGCTCGGCAGAGCGGGAGACGGTGTTGCCGTTGGCCCGCCGGGAGACCCTGGCCGAGGAGTTGCGGTTGGCCTATGTGGCCTTGACCCGGGCCAAGTACCGCTGTTACGGGGTGTGGGGCAAGATCAACGGCTGTGAGCAGTCGGGTTTGGGCTGGCTCATCCACCGTCCCCCGGTGGTGGGTTTTCAAGACGATCTCCTAGACGCCCAGGGGGAGTACCTCAAGGCCCTGGACGACGAGGCCATGGGCCGGGATCTCGCGGCGTTGGCCACCGCCACCGAGGGCGCCATCGCCGTGGCCGAGTTGCCCCGGGAGACGGAGCCCGTGGCGGTGGTGGACGAGTCGGCTGCGGCCCTCAAGGCGCGCAATTTCCAGGGGTCAGTGGTGACCAGCTGGCGCTTTGCCAGCTTTTCCGCCCTCCAGGATCGCCGGGGGGTCACCGTCGCCGACTACGACGCCGAGGACGAACCGGGGGCAGAAGCGGGGGCGGTGGCCACCCCTGGGTCCGAGGTGGCGACCCTTTGGGGGGATGCCGGGGGGCCGTTGCTGGCCTTTCCCCGGGGTGCCGTCGCCGGCCGCTGTCTCCACGGGGTGTTGGACGGTTTGGACTTGACCACCGCCGAGGGCCTAGAGGCCCGAGTGGCAGGGGCGTTGGCCCGCCATGGGCTAGACCCCAGTTGGGCGGTGGCGGTGGAAGAGGCGTTGCGCTGGACCTTGGATGCCCCCTTGGATCCGGCGGTGTGTTTGCGCATGGCCGGTGAGCGGGGGTTGCGGGAGTTGGCCTTTACCTACCACTTTCGCCAGGCCTCCGTGGCTGAGGTGCGGGCCATCGCCGCCGAGACCGGGGGGGCGATTTGGGAGCGGCGCTTGCGCCAGGCGGATTTCGATTTGCTAGCGGGCTTTATGCGCGGCTTTGTCGACTTGATCTTCGAAGCCCAGGGGCGGTTTTACCTGGTGGACTACAAGTCCAATTGGCTGGGGGGCCAGCCCGAGGACTACAGCCCCAAGGCCTTGGAGCGCGCCATGGAGTCAGGGGGCTATCACCTGCAGTATTTGATCTACACTATCGCCCTCCACCGGCTGCTGCGCTGGCGCCTCCGAGGCTACGACTATCGAACCCATGTGGCGGGGGTGCGGTATTTGTTTTTGCGGGGCATCCACCCCGACCGCCCGGGCTTTGGCGTCTACGCCGATTGTCCGCCGGCGGCGTTGATCGAGGCCTTGGACGACTACTTGGGCACTTGAGGGAGAGGGGGAGGGATGGTCATCAAAAAATCGGCTTCGAAGTACGCCGCCGCTCCCGGATGCAAAGGTAGGCCCTCGGGGGTTGCCATGGCGGCGGGGTCGAGGTGCGAGAGGGCGGGGTGAAAGCGGCGAAACTGGTCGAAGTTGTCGAACACCGCGGCCACTAGCTGGCGGATGGCCCCGGCGTCGGTTTCCCTGCGAGCCACCAATAGCGCCGGTATGCCGATGGTGGCGGTGGGGTCGGCATGGCCGCGATAGAAGCCGCCGGGGATTGTCGTGGGGCGGTAGTGGGGCAGGTCGGCGTCTAGGGCGGTGATGGCCGCCTCGGTGAGGGGTAAGAGTCGCGAGTCACAGGCCGTGGTGGCCTCCAGTACCCCGCCGTTGGGATGACCCACCACGTAGACGGCCACATCCAAGCGGCCGTCGCACAGGGCGCGGCTCTGTTCGGCAGCCGGTAGCTCCAAGGCGGCGCCGAAGGTCGCCTGTGTCCAGCCCTTGAGGGCCATGAGGGTGGCGAAGGTCGCCCGCTGGCCGGCCCCTGGATCGCCGATATTGACCCGCTGCCCGGGCAAATCATCCAGGGTTTCGATATCGCTGTCGGGTCCGGTCACCAGGGTCAAAGCCTCGCTGTGGAGGCCCATCACCGCCCCCAGGGCGCTGCGGTCCGAGGTGCCTTTGTCCAGGGTGCGCTGTAGCCAGTCGGCCTGGACGATGGCCAGGTCGGCTTCGCCGCGTCGCAACCGGGCCAGGTTGGCCACCGAGCCTTGGCTGGTGACGGCCAAACAGCGCACGCCGTGCTCGAATGCCCCGCGGTTGAGGAGGCGACAGATGGCGTTGCCCGTGGGGTAGTAGACGCCGTTGGGGGAACCTGTGGTGATGGTGAGGACCGTGGGCCGGGAGGTATCGGCCCGGGAGAGGGACGGGGCGATCGCACCGATCAGCAAAGTGAACAGCAACGCCGTAAACGGCAACACGCCACCGCCCCATCCCCGGAGCCCCCCGGCCCAAGTGGGGGTTAAATGACTGAGGTTTTGGGATAGATGTAACAACGAAGCCTCCAGGCGTGAAGCCATGGGTCATTGGCGCTGCGCTCTGCGGATCACCTCCACTTGACAATAGACGCTAAATGATGACTTGTCAGGTGTCCCAAGGGGTGTGACGCTTTGTCTGGAAAAAACCAATCCAAGGAGAGCTCAATGGCTTTGTTTTGAGAGGCTGGCGGGGATCGATATCTACTGACTTTTGCTCGATGAATCTTTGGGTAAGAACTCATCCCAGGACCACAGACGAATACCAGAAGTTCCTGATACGGCAAGGCAATCCGCGTTCTGCGAAAGATCTGCGGAAAAGATCTTTTTTGGTAATTTCAACGAGTGTGAGAGTTGAAGAGTATCAAGATCAAATATTCGTATGCCCGACGATTCTTGAGAAATAAAATATCGATCTTGGTCAGTGAAAAATGCATTGATGGGGCAATGTTGATGGCCCTTGCCGAGAACTTTCCCCCCTTTGCCGGTGATCAAATCAACGCTTTGCCCTCGGCGCCCATCGAATAGAATAGCGTGCCGATCGAGATTGTAAAAAAAGGCATTGCTCACAAAGGGTCTCTTGTAGGTTAGTTTTTGGGCGGTTGCCATGGAGTCGCGATGTTTTAGAGTGACTTCGGCTCTGTCGGAGTTCAGCCATTGACCACAGAGAACCATCGGCCGCTGGGTTGCAAATCGAATAAGGGAGTAAATATCCAAAAGATGGTAATTTTCAAATGATATTTGTTTTAAGTTGAGTATTTGTGATTGAGTGCTGGTGTCGTCTGGGTATCGAATTAAACCCAGGCGATCTCCTTCGGGCCATAACAGGACACGCATTCTCGCCATCAACGGATACTCAAAATATGGCTTCGATAATTCATCGACGCGATAGATCGTCACCTTTTTGAATTCATGAATAATGAGCCATTGTTGGTTGTGACTCATTTGAGCTTCAAAGCTGGGAAAGTGAACTGGGTGGGTCGTCGATTGTTCTATCTTTTGGGTTTCTCGATTGACGATGTGAATTTTATCGGCGTCTATGATCAATAGGTATTGGTCGTTAGCTATGAATTTTACGAAAACGCCGTTGGGAAAGGGAAGCAGGTTTTGCTTGTTCGCTTTGAAGGTTGGTGGCGTCGGCGTCGGTTTGTCCAAGGTCCAATCCTGGGGTATCTTGTCTAACGCCATTCCCCAGGTGACAATTGCCCACACGTCAGTGCTATCCCATGATTTAAGGGGATTATCAAAAATGCGCTCATAAACCCTCATAATCAGCTTGCGACTGTCTTTTTGGCGCAGTCGCTTGTAGTGTTGTTGACAAACGTGAAGATCGATCAGTCGCTGGCAGCGTTCGGGAAACTGTGCTAGGGCAGGTGTCAACGCGGCTTTCAATGTCGCAAGTTGAGGCCGTTGGTTTTTTCGATACCATTTAATAAAACTCAGGCGAAGGTCTCGATCAATTAATTGAAACGGGTTAATTGTCTTGTGGGAGACCTCAAGGTTTTCTCGATGAGGATTGGGCTGGGGAGGGGAAGTATCCTTGCCGTTGTTCTCATTACGGGCTTTGACGGATGACGACTGATTTGTAGATGAATCAGAAGCCTGGGCTTGAGTGGTTTTCGATAATTGAGGCTGAGTTGGCTTTGGTTGGGTATGGGACTTGGGCTTTTGTTGAAAAAGTTGTGATATTCCCCGCTCTAGGCGCCATTCAATAAATCGACGAACGGTTGGAGAGAGGGCATCTTTGTTGGGTATTGTCTGTAATAAAGTGCTCAATTGTCCCCAAAGGATACGAATATCCTGCCAACGTTCCTCGCGAAACAATTTCTCGGCAAGCTCAACGATCACAGAGGCTATGGGAGGGGTGATTGCACCCACCTTCATTCGGGTGAGGGTTTGAAGTGCATCGAAGAGGTCTAATAAAGGAATCTCACGGCATTGACTCAAGGCCTCTAATGCTAATTCGGCGTTGCGCTGTTGCGCAGCTAGACTTCCCATGGCCTCTACTAACCCATCTTGGCCAGAGGCTAACGTCACCCGCGGGGGCACGCGGCGCGCTTGACTCACTGCCATTAAACAACATTCGCGTATCTGGGCGCGGTATTGAACAATGCTTTGTGGGGGAGCATTGAATTGTCGAGAGAATTCAGCGGTGAGGGGGCGCAAATTGAACTGGCGAATCAGTGCCAGGCCCTGAACGGTCTGTTCTTTTTCGTATTCAGCTAAAACGGAGCGAGCCACCAGTAAAAAATCATCCATGGATTGAGCTTCATTAGATCGTTTGTCAAGCCGGTCTGATAAGTGATCTCGATGGGGTGAGCCAAAGCTTAAATCTAAGCTGTTAAAACTGCCTGCTGTTCTAATTAAATTAGCAAGTAATTGGACCCACCAATGTCTCAGTTCAAGGGAAGATTCGCCAGATTCCAATCCATTTAAGATATCATCCACTTTTTTTTGGAGGGGTATCGCCTGGCACCAACCTGATGCCAGTGACTGGACCCAATTTCTTTCAAGCGGAGTGTTGTTTTTGCACTTGAGGCTTTCAGTCAGTCGATGGAGATCGGGTGTTTCGTAGGCAAGATTAACTATTTCAGAACGGATGGTTTCTGCATCCCAATATCCCTCGCGGTACTGGAACAGTAAATGCCAATAGCGTTGGCATTGCGCACACTGATGGAGAGATTCTTGGAGCTTTTTGGGCACCCAGTCGGGTAACGTGGCGACTGACTGCCACGTGGTCGGAAAGACCGATCTATCGGTGGGGTAGGGATGAGCGGACACGGTTTTACAGCATTGGCAACTAACCATGGCGCTGTTTCTCCTAACGCTCGGTGAATATTGTTTTTTTACATTTGCAATGGCGATCCCCCCAGCTGTAGGTGATTCTGCCGTTACCCTTCACCCAGAGCGCCACGTGGGGGCTACTCCCACCTCCCGACCTCCCCTTGGCTGCGGGGAGGGGTCCAGCTCCCTCCCGAGGCTAGGGGAAGGGAGATCGAGACCACCGCGCTGTCGGCAAACGGCCTCTCAGGCGAGCTTCTCTCCCGCCAGATACAACCAAGTCTCCACCACGGTGTCGGGGTTGAGGGACACGCTGTCGATGCCCTCGTCCATGAGCCAACGGGCCAGGTCGGGGTGGTCCGAGGGGCCCTGGCCGCAGATGCCGATGTATTTGTTGCGCCGGCGGCAGGCGCGGATGGCCATGGCCATGAGGTTCTTCACCGCCTCGTCCCGCTCGTCGAACAGGTGGGCCAGGAGGTTGGAGTCGCGATCCAAGCCCAAGGTCAGCTGGGTGAGGTCGTTGGAACCGATGGAAAAGCCGTCGAAGTATTCCAAGAACTGGTCGGCCAACAGGGGGTTGCTGGGCACCTCGCACATCATGATCAGCTCGAGGTCGTTGCGACCCCGCTCCAGACCGTGCGCCGCCAGCAAATCCACCACCCCCTTGGCCTCGGCCGTGGTGCGGACAAAGGGAATCATGATCTGGATATTGCTGAGACCCATGGTGTCGCGCACGTACTTGAGGGCCCGACACTCCAGGGCAAAGCAGTCGCGAAACGCCGCCGACACATAACGGGACGCCCCCCGGTAGCCGAGCATGGGATTCTCCTCCTGGGGCTCGTAGAGATGCCCCCCCAGGAGGTTGGCATATTCGTTGGACTTGAAGTCCGAAGTGCGGACAATCACGGGCTTGGGCCAAAAGGCCGCCCCCAAGGTGGCAATGCCCTCGCTGAGCTTGGCGACGTAGAACTCCACCGGACCCGGATAGCCGGTGATCCTGGCGTCGATCCGTCCCTTGAGGTCGCCGGGAAGACTGGCGTAGTCCAACAGCGCCCGGGGATGGACGCCGATCATGCGGTTGATGATGAATTCCAACCGCGCCAACCCCACCCCCTGGTTGGGCAGTTGGCAAAAGTCAAAGGCCCGGTCGGGGTTGCCCACGTTCATCATGATCTTGAAGGGCAAGGGCGGCAGGGAATCCAAGTCGATATCCCGCACTTCGTAGTCCACCCGGCCTTCATAGATGTAGCCCGTGTCGCCCTCGGCGCAGGACACCGTCACCGGGTCGCCGTCTTTGAGTATCTTGGTGGCATCGCCGGTGCCCACCACGGCGGGGACCCCCAACTCCCGGGCGACGATGGCGGCGTGGCAGGTGCGCCCGCCGCGGGTGGTCACGCTCGCCGCGGCGGTCGTAATCACCCGTTACCACTCCGGCGTCGTGGGGTGGGCGACCCCCCCCCAGCCCGGGCGCCCC
>JBHJHK010000501.1:0-7169 GCA_050330975.1 Candidatus Competibacterales bacterium
ACCCGGTGAATCGTTTGACGGACATCCTCTGGCGTCACGCCGTGACCCGTTGCCACGGCATAGCGTAGCATCACCTCGAGGTATTCCAGGGCCGTCTGCTTCTCCCCGAGCTGTTCCAGCAGCCCCAGCAGCCCTGGCAACTGGGGACCCAACGCGGGGTCGTGGATGTGTTTGAGCAGCCGAAGGCCGATTTGCAGCACGATGTCCCCGCGAATCTGGGTGTCGTCAAAACGGCTCAAGTCGCACAACAAGTAGCGAAAGTTGGGACTTACGGGCTTGAAAGCCTCGGGTAAGGGCCAAGCCGCTTGTAGGGTTTCGCCATGGGGCCAGGGGCGGGCACCGTGGTAGAGCAACAACGGGGCGATGGGCACCGGTAGGCCGTGCTGGGGATCACCTTCCAACCGCTCCCAGAGCCGATTGATATAGCGCAATAGCTGAAAGGGGGTGGTGCGGTCGGGGTGGCTCTTGTGCTCGATCAGCAGGTAGATCCAGTGCGGCTCGCCGTGGAGCCCCTCGACCCGGTAGAGCAGATCGGAATGGTGCTGGCGCAGCTGCTCGTCGACCACGCTTCCCTCCACCAGCTCGGCGCTGTCAAGCGCTAGGGCGTTGCGGAGTTCTTCGGGCAGGTAATGATGGAAAAAATCCCGCGCCAGGGGTGCTGAGCCCAGCAAGTAGCGCGCAAAGCGATCGTGGGCACTGCGGGGGACGGTCATGGTTTGAGCTCCTAGACCTCAATGGCGGGGCGCTTCGGGAGGGAACCGGGCTCCTTCTCGAAGCTCGGAGAGGTTGGCTGGAGGGAGCCCCCAAGCCAGGGACAAGAGTCAGGAGAGAAACTTATCAAACGACCTCTTACCTCGCCCTTGGCGTTTGGCCTCTTCAAGCGGCTGATCTACACTTTGTCCAATCAAAATAACTCTTCAACCATAACAACCCCAGGCGCCTCCAGCGCCCACCACCACGGGAGACACGGGATGGCCGAGCCCCACATTGGCTTCATCGGCGTTGGCCTCATGGGCCATGGCGCCGCCAAGCACATCCGCCGCAAGGGCTACGCCCTCACCGTCATGGGCCACCGCAACCGCGCCCCCGTCGAAGATCTGGTCGCCCAGGGGGCTATGGAAGCCACAACGCCGGCGGCCCTGGCCCGGGATTGCCAGGTGGTGATCACCTGCGTCACCTCCTCCAAAATTATGGAGCAGTTGGTGTTCGGCGACGATGGACTCATGAGCATCCCCGGGGAAAACCGCATCCTAGTGGACATGACCACCGCCGAGCCCACCTCGACCCTCAAGATCTACGAGGCCTTGACGGGCCATGGCTGGCGGATGCTGGATGCCCCCATGACTCGCACCCCCAAGGAAGCCGAAGAGGGCCGCCTCAACCTCATCGTCGGCGGCGAGGCCGAACTCCTCGCCCAGGTGCCACCCATCCTCGAGACCTACAGCGAGAACATCTTCCACGCCGGCCCCATCGGCGCCGGCCACAAGCTGAAACTCATTAACAATTTCCTCTCCCTGGGCCACGCGGCCCTGGCCGCCGAGGCCGCAGCCACGGCCACCCGGGTGGGAGTAGATATCCAGACCCTGTTCGACGTGGTCTCCGTGGGGGGGGCCAACAGCGTCATGTTCCAACTGCTCATGCGCTACCCCCTCCAGGGGGACGATACCGGCCTCCAGTTCACCCTCACCAACGCCCGCAAGGACTACGGCTACTACATGGACATGACCCGGGCCGCCGGTACCACCCCCACCGTGGGGGCGGCGGTCTACCAGTCCCTTAGCCTGGCCGACGCCCTAGGCCACGGCGGCGAGTTTGTACCCCACCTATTAGATGTGTTTAAAAACCTCAACGGCGATTGAGGCGGGGCGGCCCTTGGGCATCGGCGTCGAGCAGGCCCTCACCTGCGGCCCAACGCGGGAAGTCGAGCGGCGTCATTCGTCGCGCCGCTGCCGTGCCCGGTGAGCAAAAGCCATAGCTCCGGTGGACTGAGCGCTAGTGGGGCAGACAAGACGCCTTGGCTAGGCTACTTTCAGACCATCGGCCGTGGACCGATAGTTAGCCATCAAAAACCATCTGGAGGAGTTTGCATCGTGACCAGACGCGCAGCGGTTGCCGGTCAATCTTGGTTGTGGGCGGCCTGTGTGGCCTTGACGGCATCGGTGGGGACCGTCGACGCCGCCGACGAGCCCTTTAAAATCGGCATCGTCACCTTCCTCTCCGGCGGGGCCGCGGGGCCCTTTGGGGTGCCGGCCAAAAACGCCGCCGACCTCATGGTAGAGGCCCTCAACCAAGGCCAAGTGCCGGCCCCCTACGACCAAGCGGGCTTGGGCGGCCGGCCCATCGAAACCGTGGTCATCGACGAGGCCGGGGGCGCCACCAAGCAGGTGGCCGAATTTCGCAACCTAGTGGAGCGCCAAGAAGTCGACGCCGTGGTGGGCTATATCTCCAGCGGCGACTGCCTGGCCATCCCCTCCGTGGCCGAAGAACTCAAAACCCTCACGGTGCTGTTCGACTGCGGCACCCCCCGGGTCTTTGAAGAGGGCGACTATCAATACGTGTTCCGCACCGGCCCCACGGCTACCATGGACAATGTCGCCGCCGCCCGCTACGTCCTGGCCATGATGCCCGAGCTGGAAAACATCGCCGGCATCAACCAAAACTACGCCTGGGGCCAGGACTCCTGGCGGGATTTTTCCGAAAGTGTCAAGCAGCTCAAGCCCGACGTCAACGTCACCACCGAACAGTTTCCCAAGCTGTTCGCCGGCCAGTACGGGGCGGAGATCTCGGCCCTCATGGTGCGGGCAGCACAGGTGGTCCACTCCAGCTTTTGGGGAGGCGATATGGAGGGATTTGTCCTCCAGGGCTCGGCTAGGGGATTATTCGAGACCCAAACCCCCCTCCTCACCACCGGCGAGACCGCCATGTTTCGCTTTGCCAGCCAGATCCCCGAAGGAGCCATCATCGGGGCCCGGGGCCCCTTTGGGGTCTACGCCCCCGATACCGAGCTCAACGCCTGGTTTCGCCAACACTACAGCGAGCGCTTCGATACCCCCCCCATCTACCCCTCCTACAAGATGGCCCAGGCGTTGTTGGGGCTGAAGACCGCCTATGAAAAGGCCCAGGCCGCCGCGGGCCAAACCCCCTCCACCGAGGAAATCGTCGCCGCCTTTGAAAATCTCACCTTCGAAGGACCGGGGGGCACCGTGGCCATGACCCTGGGCAATGGCCACCAGGCGGTGATGGAAATGGTCTACGGCCGCTTTGCCATGGAAGACGGCCAGCCCACCATGACCGACGTGGTCCGCTTCCCCGCCGGCTGTGTCAATCCCCCCCCGGATATGACCTCCAGCGAGTGGATCGCCGCGGGATTCCCCGGCAACGACTGCCCCACCCCGTGAGGGATGACGGGGTGGGCGATGGGTTGGGGGGGCAAGGGGTGCCGTTGCCGTGACCTTGCCCCTGGCCATCGCCATGGACGGCCTGATCTACGCCTCGTGGCTGTTTATCATCGCCGCCGGCCTCACCCTTATCTACGGGGTGATGCGGATCTTAAACCTCGCCCACGGTAGCTTCTACGCCCTGGGGGCCTACGCCGCGGCGTCGGCCGTGGCCTGGTACTTCACCACCGGCAGCCCGCCCCTGTTGAGCTTTTTGTTGCTGGCGGCCTGTGCCGTGGGGATGGGGGTGGTGGCGGGCCTGGCCATCGAGCGGGGCATCTTGCGGCTGGTCTACGGCCGCGATGAGGTGGTGATGATCCTGGTGACCTACGGGGTGTTGTTGATCCTCGAAGACGTCATCAAGCTCATCTGGGGGGTCAACCCCTACTACGCCTACCAGCCCTATACCCTGTTGGGGCGCACCCGGATCGAAAACCTGTCCTTGGCCAACTACGACCTGGCCCTCGTGGGTCTAGCGGCGCTGTTGGCCCTCTTGTTGGGGTTGCTGCTCCACCGCACCCGCTGGGGCAAGCTCCTCCAGGTGGTGATCTTCGACCGGGAATTGGGGGCCGCCATGGGCATCGACGTCGCCCGGGTGTTCACCACCACCTTTGTCCTGGGGGCGATCCTGGGGGCCCTGGCCGGGGCCATGACGGCGCCATCCCTGTCGGTGGCCCCGGGGATCGGCATCGAAGTCATCGTCTTGGCCTTTGCCGTGGTGGTCATCGGCGGCTTGGGCAGCGTGACAGGGGCCCTAGTGGGGGCGTTGATGGTGGGGTTGGCCCGGGCCTCGGCGGTCCACCTGTACCCCGAGCTGGAGCTGTTTGTCATCTATGCCGTCATGGGGTTGGTGTTGGCCTTTCGCCCCGAAGGGCTGTTTGCCCCCCCCGCCGCCCGCAAGATCTAACCTAACTTTGGGGAAATCGCCATCGTGAGTCAGGGATCTGAAGCCGTGGCCGCCCCCGTCGGGGCCCACCGCTCTATCCATCACTGGGGAGAATGGTGGCTCGTCGCCTGGGGTGTCCTAGCCCTCGCCGCCACCCCGTTCGTGACGGGATTTTGGCTGTACTTATTCACCATCGCCGCCGCTAAGGCGCTGGTGGTGTTGGGACTTTTGTTGCTCATGCGCACGGGATTGGTCTCCTTTGGCCAAGGCCTCTACTACGCCGTGGGGGCCTACACCGTGGGCATGCTGGGCCAGCTGGCCGGGGTCCAGGAGTTGGGGCTGTTGCTGGGGGGAGCCTTGCTCTTAGGGGGGGTGACGGGGGCGATCATCGGCGCCTTGCTGTGCCGCTACCGGGGGATTTTCTTCGCCATGTTCTCCCTGGCCGTGTCCATGATCCTCTACGGGGTGTTGGTCAAAATGGAGGTCTTGGGCAGCACCGACGGCTTCAACGTAGTCTCCCCCGCCATGGGGGGTTGGCAGCCCGAGGGTGATCTGGGCAATCGATTGCTGTTCGCCGTGGCCATGGTGCTGGTGTTTGGCGCCGCCTTGGTGGCCCGCCGCTACCGCTACGCCCCCATCGGCCGCTACTGCGAGGGGGTCAAGGAAAACGAGCTGCGGGTGGAGTACCTGGGGGTGGCGGCCCGCCAGGTGGTGTGGGTCACCTACCTGGGTGCGGCGCTGTTGGCCGCCACAGGGGGAGCCATCACCGCCTTGGCCACCGGCCACGTGGGACCGGAAATGGCCTACTGGACCACCTCGGGGGAATTTGTGTTCATCGCCCTTTTGGGGGGCACGGGCCACGTGGCCGCCGCCTTGCTGGGGGCGGTGTTGTTCGAGGTGATCTACACCTTTGCCTTTGAGCTCTCTCCCTACACCTGGCAGTTGATCCTCGGCAGCGCCTTGCTGTTGATCATCTTGTTTCTCCCCGAGGGCCTTTGGTCCCTGCCGGCGCGCCTCGGGCGCTGGGTGAGATCATGAACGCCTCCGCCGTGCCGGTGTTGGAAACCATCGGCCTCTCCAAGCGCTTTGGGGCGGTGACGGCGGCTTGGGACATCCACGTCACCCTGCGGGCCGGGGAAGTGGTGGGCGTCATCGGCGCCAACGGCGCCGGTAAGACCACCTTTATCAACATGGTCACCGGCTACCTCAAGCCCAGCGCCGGCCGGGTGTTGTTGCGGGGGCTGGAGGTCACGGGGCTGCCCCCGCGGCGGATGACAAGGCTTGGGGTGATGCGCTCGTTCCAGATCCCCCAGCTGTTCCCCGACCTCACCGCCCGGGAGAACCTGGTTGTGGCCGCCAGCCTGGCCACGGGACGCATTCCCTGGACCTTTTCACCCCTGGCCACCCCGGCCAGGGTGGCGGCGGCGGACCAACGCCTAGCGGACTATGGCCTTGGGGCCTATGCCGACGAGAAGGCGGCGGTGTTGCCCCAGGGGGTGCGCAAGTTGTTGGACATCGCCATGGCCACCACCGGCCAGCCGGCGCTGTTGCTCCTCGACGAGCCCACCAGCGGGGTGGCCAGCGACGAGAAACACCCCCTCATGGCCACGGTCATGGCCGCCGTGGACCGCAGCCAGGTGGCCACCTTGTTCGTGGAGCACGACATGGAGATCATCGCCCGCTACGCCACCCGAGTGATGGCCTTCTACAGCGGTGAGGTCATCTCCGATGGTCCCCCCCAGGGTGTGTTGGCCGATCCCAGGGTGCAGCAATATGTGGTGGGACGGGCGACGAGTCGCCGGGGAGAAGCCCGTGCTGACGGTTGAAAATTTAGCGGTGGCCATCGACCGCACCCCGGTGTTGCGGGGGGTACACTTGACCGTACCCGAGGGGGCTTTGATGGGCCTCATCGGCCGCAACGGCGCCGGTAAGACCACGTTGTTGCGCAGCGTCATGGGCTTGGTGCGCCCCACGGGGGGCACCGTGCGCCTGGCGGGGCGGGATTGCACTTTCGACAAGCCCCACCGCCGGGTCGCCGCCCACATCGGCTACATGCCCGAGGATCGGCGCCTGGTGCCGGGGTTGTCGGCGGCGGACAACGTCTGTATCCCCGCCTGGTCGGTGGGACTCGACGACGTCCAGGCCCGCTTGCAGTGGATCTATCGCTTGATGCCCGAAGTGGAGGGCTTTGCCCCGCGCCGCGCCCTCCAGCTGTCGGGGGGGCAACAAAAACTGGTGGCTTTGGCCCGGGCGTTGATGGTGGGGCGGCGGCTATTGTTGTTGGACGAACCCTTCGAGGGCATTGCCCCGGCGTTGTCCCAGCGCTTGCTGGAGGTGCTCCAGGCCCTCAAGGGGGAGGGCTTGTCGATTTTGCTCGCCGAGTCCGACGACGTCCACTCGGCGGGTTTGGTGGACGGGGCTTATACCATCGAGCGCGGGGTGGTGACCGCCCGTTGAGGCCCCGCGAGACCTCGGGGAGAGCCCCGGGGCAGGAGAGAAGACTGTGGACTTTGAATTTCGCACCGTACCCTTGATCATCAATCGCTTTGGGGCCAGTGGGGCCTTGGGGGAGTTATTGACGGCCCAGTTTGCCCCTCGGCGGGTGCTCGTGGTGAGCGACCCCGGCGTGGTGGCCGCCGGCCTGTTGCGCCAACCCCTGGCCAGTCTGGAGGCCGCCGGCATTGAGGCGGCGGTATTCGCCCAGGGGGTGGCCGATCCCCCCGAGGCGGGGGTGTTGGCGGCCGCCCAACGGGCCGGGGCGTTGGGGGCCCAGGTGATCGTGGGGTTGGGAGGGGGCAGTTCCCTGGACGTGGCCAAACTGGCGGCGGTCCTGGCCCAGGGGGATC
>JBHJHK010000502.1:0-10416 GCA_050330975.1 Candidatus Competibacterales bacterium
GGGTGTGGGGGTGTTGGCGGCAACGGATTGCGCCCAGGTCTACCTCGCGGAGGCCATGGACATAGGTGCGGCCAAGGTGCTCATCGCCGAGTACGTGGACGGGGGATTGGCCCTAGACGACGGCGACCCCCTAGAAGATCCGGCCGAGGACCTCCCGTGAGTTTCCCTGTCCCGGCTGTCACGGTGCGCCGAGGGTTGGCGGCCGACGTGGACACCTTGGCGGATTTCAACGTCGCCATGGCCCTGGAAACCGAGGGCTTGGCCTTGGACTGCGAGCGGGTGCAAGCTGGGGTAGCGGGCCTCATGGCCCGCCCTGCCCTGGGGTTTTACCTGGTGGCCGAGGTGGAGGCGGCGCCGGGTCTCGAGTTGGCCGGGGCTTTGATGGTGACGTTTGAATGGAGTGACTGGCGCAACGGGGTTATTTGGTGGATCCAGAGCGTCTACGTCCGCCCCCCGCGGCGGCGCCAGGGGCTCTATCGCCACCTCTACCGGGAGGTGGAAAGCCGCGCCCGGGCCGCGGGGGACGTCCGGGCTCTGCGCCTCTACGTGGCCGACGACAACGCCAAGGCCCAGACGACCTACCAGGCCCTGGGCATGGCGGACGCCGGCTACCGGGTGTTTGAAGCTCCCTTGGGGGGTTGACGGTTCCATGGTCGCTTCTGTTCCCCAAGACGACGAGGCCCGCCAGCGGGCCGACGGCGAAGAGCGCACTTGGCTGGCCCAACTGGCGACGGGGTCGCCCAAGGCAAAAGAGGCCGCCACCCGCCAGCTGTTTCGGCGCTACGCCCCGGCCTTCCAGCGCTTCTACGAGCGTCAGCATCTCCCCCCGGCCCAGGCCGAAGAATTGGTCCAGGAGGTGTTTATCGCTGTGTTGCGCTCGGCCGACGACTACCGGGGGGATGCCCCCGTGGGGGCCTGGCTGTGGCGCATCGCCCGCAATGCCCTCACCAGCCAGTACCGGCGCCGCCGCCTGGACACCGTCGACGACGGCGAGGCGGCCTTGGCCTTTGTCGCCGACGGCGGTCTCACCCCCGAGGGTGATCTGTTGGAAGACGAGTATGTGGCCTGTGTCCGGCACCAGTTCGAGGCCTTTGCCGTCGCCCATCCCAAGCATGCCGCGGCGCTGCGTTTGGTGGCCTTTGAGGGTCTCAAGCCCCAGGAGGTGGCGGGGCGCATCGGCCGCACCGTCCCCGCCACCCGGGAGTTCCTCTCCCAATGCCGCAAGCGCATCAAGGACTTTTTGGCCGTGTGCTGGGCCCTGCGCCCGGAGGACGACTAGGGCAAAAAGCGCCGATAGTACTCGCTGGAGACCAAAAACGACTCGATGAGCCGTTGTACTGACTCCCCGTTGCGAAACTTATCCAGCCAAAACTCAAAGCCCCCCTGGTCGGGGTCCCGCTGGAGCATCCCCAAGTACAACGCCACGGTGTAGACCGCCAAGATATCGTCTTGGTACTGGGGAAAACGCTGGTCCACTTGGCCCAGGAACTCCTGGCTCAGGAGGTAGGCCTCGACCATGCTCAAGGTGTTCTGCCGCCCGGCCGCCATCTCCTCCACCCAAAACGCCAATCCCCCGGCGTCGGCCTCCCGCTGTAAAAAGTCCCGGTACTGCTGCATGACGAACAGGGTGAGGTCGTTGAAGATGTCGTTGTCCTTGAGGTCGGGATTGGTGCCCTGTTGGAGTTCCACGGCGTCGGGGATGCCATCGCCGTCGCGGTCGGGGATTACGGTGGCGGCGGTGGCTGTCACCTCGACAGTGACGATATTGTCGTTGAGGCTGTCCTCGGCGATGGGATTACCCTGGGACAGGGCCCGCACGGCAAAGGTCAGGGGATAATCCCTGGGCACCTGGGGGGTGAGGGCCACGTCCACCGCCAGGACTTGGCCCAGGTCGACGCCCCCCAGCAGACAGCCCTGGTTGGGGTCGTAGGGGATGGCGCCGCAGTGGACGGCCAAATCGGCGTCTTGGCCCACCACCTGGAGCTGGACCTGGTCGATGTTCATATTGGTGGAGGTGGGGGTGGGGAGATTTTCTATGGCCAGGGTCAAGGCCGTGGCGGTGTTGATGGGGATGGTCGCCGGTGGCGGCACGGCTGGGGACAACCGCAACTCGATGCCCTGGCCCCCGGGGTTGGGGTTGAGCTGGACGGTGATGTCCACCGGGCCCGCCCGATCCCCCCCGGCAAAGCCGATGTTTTGAAAGTCGAACAGCACCAGCTTGAATTCGACGATCCGCTCGTAGTCCGGGGTCATGTCCAGGCGAATGGTGCCGGCGGGTTGACCGTCCCTGCAATCAAACGCCAACCGGCCGTCCAGGGGCTGGTAGTTGGCGTTGGGACGGGCGGTGGCAAAGGTGTCGGCCCGGGCTTCGGTGCGGTAGCCCAGGGAGGCGTTGGTGGCATCCCCCTGGCATACCAGCTCTAGGGCGAGGCTTGGCACCTGCCAATTGCCGGCCACCTGGGGGGCGGCCAGGTCGGTGTCGAAGACGGCGTTGTCGCACCAGTCGTCGAAGGAGGCCAACGTGCAGCGGGGCTCGACGGTATCGCGCTCGAAGAACGACACATCGCCGATGGCAAAAGTCGCGCCGCCCGCCTCCACCGCCAGGTTCACATCCACCCAATTGTTGTTGAAACTGTCCTCCAGCAGGGCCCGGCCCTGGAAGATCCCCCGGGCGGTGACGCGCAAGGGGTAGTTCCCCGGCGCCAGGGGAGTGGCTGTAACCCCCAGGGGCAGGGCTTCCCCGGCCAGGAGCCCCGGCAGGCGACAGCCGACATCGGGGTCGTAGGGGACACCGGCGCAATCGATGGCGACGTTATCGCCGGTGCCCGTGACCTCCAGATACACCTGGTCCACTTCCTTGGGGTTGGCAAAGTTCTCGGGGATGGGTACCTCTTCGGCCGCCAATGCCAAGCCCAGATCGACGGGGTTGGCCACCGCGGCAGGGAGGGTGGGGGTGCTGCGGGAGAGGTCCAGGTCGATGTTGCTGGTGCCGGTGAAGCGCAGGGGGGTCTGGGGCTCGATGACCACGGGGATGGCCACCTCGGACCCGAAGCTGCCGGCGAGCTCCAACCCGTCGAAGGCGAACAACAAAAGCTCGAATTCGTAGTAACTGCTGTTGGGGTCGGGGAAGGTGACCAGGGCCAAGGTGGCCGGGGCGCCATCGCACGCCACATCGACCCGCCCGGCGATGGCGTGGTAGTGGACCGAGGCCTCGGCGGTGGCGCCGCGCCGCTCGTCGTAGCTGGGGGGGGCAGTGCGGTAGCTAAACCCCCCCTCACCCCCGCCGCGGCAGCTAAAATCCACCTCCAGGCGGGGAAAGTCCCAGGTGGTGGTGAAGGCGGGGAGGGAGGGGTTGTTCATGCCCACGGCGTCGACACACGCCGTGTCACGGCTCTGGAGGTCGCAGGCGGCCACCCGGCTCCCGGGGGGGTACAAGCGGATTTGGTCGATGGTCAGCGTCGAAGTGACGGCGAAGACATCGTCTTGGGCCAGGGCCGTCGGGTTGAGCACACCGAGTCCGAGGACCAGGTAAAGCCCCAGGGCCTGACATGGCAGGGGGGAGAAAACGCGTCGCAGGTGAGCCATGGGGTTTTCCTCGGTTCGAGGACGGGCCTCAAGGAAGGGTGCAGTTGCCCAAGGCGCCGTCGTCCGTCGACGGGCACTGGAATGTCTGGCCGGCGACGTAGACCCGCCGGATGGGGGTATCTTGAGTGTTGGTGTAGTCGAAGCTATAGCTCCGCAATTGCTGGAGACAGGCATCGCCCGCTGCCGGGGCAGCGGTGATGGGGATGTACACCAACAGCAAATCGTCGAGTCTTTGAAAGCTGGCTTGCCCCACCGCCCAGCATAGATCGGGGAGCGACCCTTGGATGTCCAGGGTTTGGTTCCCCGGGCCGCCGCCGATGAGAATGTTGTAGACCGGGGCGCCGGTGTCGTAGCCCCAGGCGTAGTGGACCACCGCCAGGCCCCGATGATAACCATAGACCCCCAGGGTCAGCGGATCGGCGAGGGTGCCTTGGAGGTGGAGGGACTCGTGGCCGGGGTGGTCGTCGATCCCGTTGTAGCCCGACCACTGGATGGTCAGGCCCTCGGCGTCCAGGGTTTGGGGGCCGGGCCCCGCCAGCGGGCCCGCCAGCCAATCCACCAGAGGGGTCTGGGGGTCGATCGTCTGGAGCTGGAGGTCCATGTCCCCCGCGGCCCGCAGCTCCACATAGACATCCGTCAACCCCGCCGGGAGTTGGGCCACCGGGAGTTGGTCGCCCTCCACCACCGCGTGGGTGACGCTGTAGCCGCCGCGGTCACCACAGGGGGTACCATCGACGCCGATGCGATCCCGCCAGCGATAATCCACTTGCACGCTAGCCGGGGTGGGGCTTGCGACCCGCACGGCCAAAGGCCGGGTGATGGCGCCGACGATGGCCAAGGTCTCCCGGCCGGGCGCCACGCCGTCCCCTTGGGTGCCCGACCACGCCAGGATCATATCGGCGTAGTTTCCACTCTGGAGTTCGCTGCCGCGGAGGAGGCCGAGGCTGGGGTGGATCAGGGGTTCGCCATTGCTCATATCGAACACCTGGAAGTCCAGGTCGTCTTCGGGGGCCGTGGGGTTGAGAATGATCTCCACGTCCACCAGGCCCACCGGCAGGGTACCCAAGGGGTTGATGCCCGTTCCCAGGGAAAGCGCGAAGCTGTTGCTGCCCTCCAAGGCGGCGCAGCCAGGGGAACTTTTAAAGTCGAAGTGCTCCTGGGCCACGGCCCAGGGGCTTGAACCCGCGAGGAGCGCTGCGGCCAGAGACCAGACCAAGCAGACCAAGGGGCGAAGGGGCAGGGGGTACATAGGGGGGACTCCCGACAAAATCTGCGGCTTGAACCATGGGGTAAAGTGTACGGCCTCGGGGTACAAAATACCCACCCTCGAGTATCCTGGTTTTGAGACGCGTCGAGGGCCCAAACGTCAGGGTTGGTGACGCTCCAAGCCCTGGGCAATGGCGGGCCCTGACGAATGGCCGCCGTCCACCTCTAGGGGGTGAGAAGTCCTCAAGAGTCGCCCATCGCGGCGGTGGGGACACCCAGTGCAGCGCGACAAGAGCGAGACGAGACAATGGAACGAGACGATGGCTGGTTTGAGGCCCTGGCTGGAGGTGAGGGAACGGACCTGCCCCTCGGGGAGCGCCGGGAAGTGGCGGCCCTGCGCCAGGTGATCCTCGCGGATGATGAAAGGACCGCTGCCGAAGAGGGGGGCGATGCCGCCGTCGAGGACGACGCGGCCTGGGGGCGATTGCGCGCCCGTTTGGTGGCCGAGCAGTTGCTCGAAGCGCCGGCTACAGCGCCCGAAGTAACCCGGCCGGCGCAAGGCGCCGTCCGGGGTCGGCGGTGGCGTTTGGCCGCGGGAGGGGGGGGGGAGGCGAGGCCCCGCCGCCGCCGGCGCCCGGCGCTCCTGGGGGCCCTGGTGGCCGCCTTCACCGGCGTCGCCGTGGGACTCATCGCCCTGGGGCCGTTGGGTCTGTTGGGTCCCACGGGTCCCGCCTACATCAGCGATGATTTCTACGACTATCCCCGCCTGCGAGACCTCGCCCCGGGGACGCTGCGTCCCGTGGCCGATCCCAAAGCCGCGGCCATCGCCTTGGTGGAGGGTTTGGCAGCGGTGGGGTTGCCCTACCGCTTGACGGAGGAGGGCGGTGACCGATGGACGGTGGAGATCTATTTGCCCCGGGACCTCCCGGAGGCGGCGGTGGTCTGGCTCCAGGGGCAAGACTTGCCCGCCGAGGCCGATCGTTGGGTCATTGTGGAGTATCTACGGCCATGACCGAAGATCGGCAGCGCCCCATTCAACCGGCCGACCCCCGGGCTCGGCGCCGGGTCCTGGTGCTGATCCTGCTGGGTGGGGCCTTGGGCGGTGGTCTCCTCTGGGCCTTCGAGGCCTACCGGCCCCAGTGGGTGGCCTGGGTGGCCGACGACCCGGCCACCCGCATGCCCCAGTTGATGGCTGGGTTGACGGTCTTGGTGGTGCTGCCCTTGGTGGGGTTCGCCGCCCATTTGTGGTGGCTGGGACGCCGGGTCCTGGTGGCCCTGCGCTTTCCTCCCCCCGGCATGGCCGTGAGTCGGGACACCCCCATTGCCACGGGGGCGGCGGCTCGACGGCGGGGGATCGCCTTCCAAGTGGGGGCGGGGCTGTTGCTGGTGTTGGGGACGGGTATGGGGTTTTACCTGTGGCAACTGGGGCAGGCCTTTGCCCGCCTGGCGGGGGAATCCCCGCCGTAGGGCTGGGTGCCAAGGCGGCGCCCCGGGATCCCCCTCAGGGATGGGCCAGGGCGAGGGCCCGGCATTTTTCCGCCCCGTCTTTGAGATAGGCGGCCACCACTTGGCGCTGGCGATCGGCGGCCACCTGGCAGAGGTCTTCCCCCTTGAGAAGGGTTCCCAGCCACGTTCCCGGGGGCGTCCACTCCCCCAGTCCCTCGAGTTTAGGGAGTGTCGCGGGGCGCTGACTGCGGGGCCAGGGGTAGGTGTAGAAGTAGGGTTGCTGGCAGCTCTCGTCCCCGGGTTCAAAGCCAAAGCCAAAGGCCTTGGCGGTCTCGGGATCGCCCTCTTCCAGGGTCACCAATACGGCGATGTCAAAATGGTGGGGCCACATGCGCACGGCGTTGGGGCCGGGCTCGATGTCCAAATAAGACAGGCGCAATGCTTCGAGGACCAGGTTGGCGTTGCCGTAGTAGTTGCAAAACTCCGCCATGGCCCGGGCGTGGGTCTTGGCGTCGAAGGGGTTGCCACTGCCCACGGGATGGGTGGGCAGATCCCCGGGCGCCCCGGTGGGATACTTGGCCTTGTCCAACCCCAGCATATCGATCTGTTCCAACAACCACGCCTTGGCTTCGGCAAAGCTCTTGCCGTGGAGGGGGTAGTCGGTGGCGATGAGGTCCCCTTGAATGATGATCAGGGTCAGATCCGCCAAGCGCAGGCCAAACTGCACCAAGCCCTTGGTCGTGGGTACTTCGTGGCTGACGAAGGCGCTCTGGGCGTCGAGCCAGCCGAAGTTTAAGTGGCTGTAGTCCTCCTCGGGGGGTGCATAGGCGGCGGCGACCATGCCCGGGAGCTGGATGGCGTGGTGGGCTTGATCCCGGGTCTCTACCAATTGACGGGGATCGACGGCGCCCAAGGGGCGCCAGGCGGCTTGGTTCACGATGGGTCTCCTCGACGGTGGGTGGGGCGTGTGGCTCGTCTACAGCAAAGGCTTCACCAGCAAGATCCACTCCCCGCCGTGGCGGTGGCCTTCAAAGGGCACCACCGGCCGCGCGGCTACGGGGGCGAAGGCGGCGGTTTGGTAGAGGGCCGTGGCCTCGGTGTTCTCCGAGGCCACGATGAGACTCGAACTGGCGCAGCCCCAGGAGCGCCCCCTGGCCAAGGCGTCCTTGAGCAGAGCCGTCGCCACCCCCTGGCGGCGGTGGTCTTCGGCGGTGGCTAAGGCGTTGATGTAAAAGCTACCCGGTGCCAGGCTTTCCAGTTCCAGCAACGGGCGGATGATGGCGGGGAAGGTATCGATGTCGTCGATGATAAAGGGATCGGGCTGGCGGTAGGCCACTAGGGCCCCCAGGACTTCATCCCCCCGCAGGCAAACCCGGGCATTGGTGTAGCTAAAGCCCCCCTCTTGTCGGGCGGCGCGCCGTTCCCCCACCGCCATGGGCGACTCGTCGCCCTCGGCCATGTCCCGCCACAGGTATTCCGGTAGGCCCTCGCCGGCGAGGTTGATGAGGTGGGCCAGGGCCTTGGCGTGTTCTCTTCGGGCGTCTTGGATCTCCACGGTGTCCCTCCCACAAAACAGGTCTAGGGCGAGCTGGGCTAAGGGCCCAACAGCGCCGCGTCGAGGCAGGCCAACCCCGGGGCCTCGAGGCTCGGCGTTGGCACGTCCAGGGCGTTGGCCACCAGGTCGTCCAGGGGCCCGTTGCCCCCGGCTTCGGCACCGCGGCGCACCAGGCGGCTGCCCTGGGCCCCCAGGCCACAGCGACTGGCCACGGGGGGGGAGCTGGCGAAGTCCCCCGCCAGGGCCAGGAGGCGGCCGGCGACGTCGTCGTCGGGGGTATCGAAGACCACCGTGCCGTCGACGCCCAAGGTGGAGGAGGCTTCCACCACCACCATGGGCTCGGCCAACAAGGTCTCGGTGGCGATGCGGATGTTGCCCCCCTGGCCGGCGAAGGCGTTGGCGACGATGGTGGTCTCACCTTCTAGCACCACCGCCACGGGGCGTGCCAGGGTGATGTCCCCGGCGTCGTCGCCACCCCCCTGGACGGTGGTGGTGAGGGTGCCATCCCGCACCACGGCTACCTCTGCCACTTGGGCGTCGATCTGTCCCCCCCCGGCGCGGCTGGCGGCGGTGGTGAGCTGTCCCTGGGTCACCGTCAGGCGCTCCACCTGGAGGTCGATGGTTCCGGCGTCCCCCGTGCCGTCGGACAGGGCCGCCAGTTCTGCGCCGTCGCTGACCGACAGCTCGTCGGCGACGACGGCGATATCGCCGGCGGGCCCGGTGGCAAAGACCAATCCCTGGCTGGAGACTAGGGCCTCGTCCTCTAAGTTGACGGCGGGGGCGGTGAGGGCGATGTCGCCCCCCCGGCCTGGACCGGCGGTGATGGCCTCGACGGCGCTGCGGCGGCCCCCCGTGGCACTGCGGCCCGCGATGTGGATCGATTCTGAGGCGCTGAGGGTGATGTCACCCCCTCCGAGGCCGACGCTATTGGTGCTGATCACCGCTCCCCCCATGAGGAGCAATTGGCCGGCGACCACGTCGATGGTCCCCGCCCGCACCCCAGAGCCCCCCACGGCGGACAGAGACCCCCCGTCGAGGTGGACTGCAAACGCCTGGATGGCGATGGCACCGCCGTCGCCGCCGTCGCCGCGGCTGGCGATGGAGCTGCCGAAGCCCTCCACCACCACCCGGCCTTGGGCGCTGATGGCGATGTCGCCCCCCCGACCGCTGCCGAAGGTATCCGCCGTGAGCCGGCCGCCGTTGCTGAGGGTCAAGTCGTCCACCAGCACGTGGACCCCGCGCCCGGGGAGCGCCCCTAGGGTGTCGGCGAACACCAGGCCCCCGTCGAGGTGCAGGTGGCCGGCGCTAACGCTGATGCGTCCCCCGCCTTCGCCGCTGGTATCGGCGTTGGCCACTGGATTGCCGTCCACCTCCGGCAGGCCTTCAAGACCCCTTTGGCGGATGGTGATGTCGCCTCCGCGCCCCTGGAGGGTGGGATCGCCGGCCCCCGGGGTGACCTGGCTTGGGCCTGGGGTCGCCACCAGGTCGATGCGTCCCCCCGGAGCGATGAGGTTGCCCTGGTCGACGGTGATGGCCCCGGCCACGACCCCCAGGGTTTCCCCCGCCGGTACCGCAAGTTGGCTGCCGGCGACGGTGATTTGTCCCACCATGGCGCCGTCGAAGCCAAAGCCCGTTACTCCACCTGCCCCGAGGTTGGATTCCCCCCTGGCCAGGTGGCCTTCGAAGACCCCGTCTTCCAGAAACAACCGCTGGGCGGTGGTGGCGTAGAACGCCCCGGGGACGTCGAGGCGGGCCTCGGGGCCAAACAAAAGCCCCGCCGGGTTGAGGAGATACAAATCGGCCCCGGGGATGGCCACGGCCACGGTGCCGTCGATGGTGGAGGGGGCACCGCTGGTGATGCGGCCGATGACCCGGGCGATGTCCGCGGGCCCGGTGAAGTTGGCCCGCTCCCCGGGGTTGATGTCAAAGCGGGCGAAGCTGTGGAACAGATTGTCCCCGGCCCTGGCCCCGGCGGCGGCGTCGATGCGGTACTCCGGCCCCGCCACGGGCCCCATTGGGCCCCCCAGGGAGCCGTCGTACACCACCTGGGCCAGGGCGCAGCCCCCCCAGAGTCCCCAGGCCACAGCGCCGAGCCACCCTCCAATCCCCACCCCTTGACCGCCGCCCATGGGTCTACTCCTCCAGATCGATGAACTTCAGAATAACCGCCAGCGCAGGGCGAAGTGCAAGCCCCGATCCTGAATATCTCGATCGTCGATGTCGACGTCTATGAGGGCTTGTCCGAAGTAGAGCTGGGCGTCGAGGCGTTCGCCCACCCAGCGGGCCCCCACCCCGATGCCGGCGATAAAGTCCGGGTCGGGGGAGGGGGTGTTGCGATTGCGCCCGCCCCCGGCGTCCACAAAGGGGCCCACCAGCAGCCGTGGCCCCAGGCGGGTTTGGAACAAGGGCCAGCTGAGCTCGGCACTGACGTATCCCCCCTGGTCGCGGATCATGAGGTTCTGCCGGTAGCCCCGAACGCTGTCGATACCGCCGATGGCCAACCGCTCCAGGCCCGGCAAGTCGTGGGGGGGGCGCGGGGCCCCCACCCCGATGCCGGCGATAAAGTCCGGGTCGGGGGAGGGGGTGTTGCGATTGCGCCCGCCCCCGGCGTCCACAAAGGGGCC
>JBHJHK010000503.1:0-3524 GCA_050330975.1 Candidatus Competibacterales bacterium
GAGCAACACCTCCCCTGTGGCGGCCAACACGTTGATATCCCGGGCAAACCAACCCACGGTATCGTAGCTGGGGGCCAGGGGCATGGCGGCGTGGATATCCACCAGACCAAAGGTGGGACGAATGCCCCACAACCCGCAATAGCTAGCGGGCAAACGCACCGAGCCACCGGTGTCGCTGCCGAGGCCAATGTCCACCAGACCAGCGGCGGTGGCCGCCGCCGAGCCCGACGAAGAACCGCCGGGAATCCGCCCCTTGGCCTTGACGTTGACGGGGGTGCCGTAGTGGGCATTTTCGCCGTTGAGGCTGTAGGCCAACTCGTCGGTGTGGGTCTTGCCGCGAAACTCGGCCCCGGCGGCCAGCAATTGTGCCACCGCCGGGGCGTTGGCCCTGGCCACGGGGCTCTGGCGGCGCTTGAGGGGGTGGCCACAGCCCGTGGGGTAGCCCACCACGTCAAACAGGTCTTTGACCCCCAAGCTCAGACCCTGGAGGGATCCCCCGGCGGCGTGGGGGACGGGTTGAAAGGGGTAGTCGACAAAGGCGTTGACCTGGTCGACATCGGCGGGAGGTTGGGGATCGGTCACGGGGATACCTCGCGGCAAGGCAGCGGGGGCCGCTACTGGACCCCTCGATACACCTGGGCCGGCAGCCACAGGCTGACGGCGGGGAATAGGCTGATGAGCAACAGCGCCGCGACACCCACCAACACAAAGGGCAAGGCGCCGCGGATGGCCTCCCCGTAGCTTACGCCCAGACTGCCGGCGACGAACAGATTGAGGCCAAAGGGGGGAGTAAACATGCCGATGGCAGCGTTGACCGCCAATACCACCCCCAGGTGGATGGGGTCGATCCCCGCCGTCGCCGCGGCGGCGGTGAGCAAGGGCACCAGGATCACTACGATGGCGTTGGGGTCGAGGTACATGCCCGCCACCAGTACCATGGCGTTGATGAGTAGCAATACCTGGAGGGGGTCGCTCCCCATGGCGGTGGTGAGGCCGGCCAGCTCCCGGGCCAGGCCGCTGGTGGTGAGGTACCAGGCAAAGGCCTGGGCGGCGGCCAGGATGATCATCACCTGGGCGGTGGTGACCCCCGAATCCACCAACGTCCGGCAAAAGCTCCCCCAGTCCAGTTCCCCATGGACCACCAGGGTCACAAAGGCGGTGTAGACCACCGCCACGGCGGCGGCTTCTGTGGGGGTAAAGAATCCGCCGTAGATACCCCCTAGGATCAACACCGGAATCAGCAAGCCCCAGGCGGCGTCCCGGGTCGCTGCCGCCACTTCCCGCCACGACCAATGGGAGGCCCGGGGCAAGCGGTGCCAGGCGCTGTAGACCACCGCTACGGCGAAGAACAGCGCGCCATAGATGAGTCCGGCGCCAAACCCCGACAAAAACAGCGCCCCGATGGACACCCCGGTGACGGCGCCGTAGACGATCATAAAGATCGACGGCGGGATGACGATCCCCAACGACCCCGCCCCCATGAGAAGCCCCACGGCAAAAGCGCGCTTGTAGCCCGCCTCGGTCATGGCCGGCAACATGAGCTTGCCCACCGCCACCACCGTCGCTGGGCTGGAGCCGGAGATGGCGCTGAAGAACATGGCGCTCAACACCGTGGTCATGGCCAAGCCCCCGGGGAGGGGGCCCACTAGGGCGTTGGCCAGGCGAATGAGGCGCTTGGACAAGCCCCCGCTCACCATGAGATTACCGGCGAGGATAAAAAACGGGATGGCCATGAGGGGAAATTTGTCCAGTCCCGAGAACATCCGCTGGATAACCAGTTGGGGGGGGGTGGCGGTGGTGAGGGCGATAAAGGCCATCACCGCCAGACTCAGGGCGATAAATACCGGCAACCCGGCGGCCAACAGGGCCGAGACCACGGCGGCAAAGCTCAAGGGCACGGGGCTAGTCCACCTGGCGCTCGGCGGGGGAAGCTCCTTGCCTCGGGGGAGCCAAGGCCCCTTGGGCAAAGCGCAACGCCATGAGGCCAAAGCCCATGGGAATGGCGCAATAAACCGTCCACATGGGAATTTCCAAGGCCGGGGAGACCTGGCGAAAGGTCATCATCTGGACCACCAAGAGGCTCCCGTAATAGGCCAACAGGACACAGGCCAACGCCGACACCCCGGCGAGGAGCCGCCGCAGGAGGCTCGCGGCCTTGGGGGGTAGGCATTCTGGCAGAGCGTCGATGCTGATGTGGCTGCCCCGGCGGGCGGCGATGCTACTGCCGATGAACACCAACCCCACAATGGCGTAGCGGGCCGCTTCGGCGGCCCAGGACAGGGCTTCGTTGACCGTCACCCGGAGGGCAATATCCATGGCCAGCAGGGCGACGGCCAAGAGGAACAACCCGGCCACGGCGGTGTGCTCCAAAACGCTGAGGGCGCCATCTAACCAGCGGCCGAGGTGCGCCAGGCGCCTCGGCCGGCCGAGGCGAGGCGCTGGGGCAGTGACCATGGACCGTCACTGGCCCTGGAGGGCTTCAATGGCTCGATAACTCTTGTCCAACAGCTCGGCGCCGATCTTGTCTTTGAACTGGGCGTGGACCGGCTTCATGACCTCGGCGAACAACGCCTGTTGTTGGGGGGTGAACTCGACGATCTCGGTGGTGCCAGCCCGGCGGATCTCGTCTAGGTATCCCCCCTGGAGTTCGGCGCTCTTTTGCCGCTGGTACTGGCCGGCCTCCCGGGCCGCCTGGAGGAGGATCTGCTGGGTTGCCGAATCCAGGCCGTCAAACCACACCTTGGAGAAGATAAACGCCGTGCCGAGGTAGCCGTGGTTGGAGAGCATCATGTAGTCCTGGACTTCGTAGAACTTCATCTTGTTGATGGAGACAATGGGGTTCTCCTGGCACTCGACGACACCTTGCTGCAGGGCGGTGTAGACCTCGGTGAAGGCGATGGGGATGGCCGTGGCCCCCATGGCTTCAAACTGGGCGATGAGCAACGGGCTTTCCATGACCCGCACCTTGTGGCCGTCGAAGTCGCCGGGGGCTTCCACCTGGTGGTTGCAGGTGAACTGTTTAAAACCCGACTCCCAAAACGCCGCCCCTACGAAGCCGGCGGGCTCTACGGCTGCCAACAGCTCTTCCCCCACGGGGCCGTCCAAAAAGGCGTGGGTGATCTCTGGAGAGGGAAACAGAAACGGCAGGTCGATGAGCTGCAAGGAGGGGTTGAAGTTGGACAGCTTGGCCGTGGGGATGGGGGCGGCGTGGATGGCGCCGAACTGCATCTGCTGGGCGGCTTCCACGTCGTCCCCCAGGGCGTTATTGGGATAGATCTCCACGTCGATGGCCCCCTCGGTGCGGCTCTCCACCAGTTCCTCGAAGCGCAATGCCCCCAGGTGCTGGGCCGAGCTGTCGGGGAGGTCGTGGTGCATCTTCAACACCGCAGCGGCGGTCCCCGGGGATGGGGCGGCTGCAAAGAGCACCGCCAAGGCGGTGGAGAGCAACAGCGGTTGATGGATGGCCTGGGCTGGGGTGGGACGGAACATGGGCTATTTCCTGGATTGAGGGGGAGGGTGCCTAT
>JBHJHK010000504.1:0-6837 GCA_050330975.1 Candidatus Competibacterales bacterium
CAGGACGGCGAGCGGCTGTTCCTGGATGCTTGGCTCAGCGCCCTCTTGACGGCGCCCGAACCCCGAGGGCCAGCGGTGTTGCGCCGGGCAGACCAAATCACCCCGGAGCCCACTTCGGCCTCGAACGACCAGGTGGAAAGCCTGTTGCGCCGCGCCCGGGCGAGCCTGGCGGACTACCGCCTCCTGACTCCCCCGGGGGACAATGCCCATGATTACTTTCGCCAGGTGCTGGCCATCGACCCCGACAACGCCGAAGCCCTCGCCGGTGATCGGGCCATAGCCAACGCCTACGGCCGTCTGGCGCGGGGTGCCCTCAACCGCGGTCGCTACGACAAGGTTCGGCTGTTCGTGAGTCGAGGTCTACAGGTCGACCCCGGCAATGCCGAACTCCGCAACCTGGGCAACCGGGCTGTGCGCCGGCGGCGCAACCCGCCGAGTTGGCGATCAGACGGCGACTTGGGCTACACCAATAAATAGGCGGCCCATTTCCCACCTGCCTATCCACCCCTCTTCTATCTTGGACACTGTGGCCATGCCCATCAATTTTCGCCGTCGCCAGGACAAAAAATCCCCACCGTCGACCACGACCCTCACCCCCACCCTCGACCTCAATCGGGACAGTGGCGTTGGGGCCAAGCCAGGGGGTATCCCCGGGGGGGGCAAGTCGGAGGACGACAACGTGGGCGCCACCCTGGATCTCACCCCCGCCGACACTCCGGCTGATCCCCTACCCAGCACCCGCCGCATCGACCCTCCCGCCGCCCCGGCCACCAAGGCCTCGGGCGTCGCCCTGGATGCTGTCGCCCCGCCCACCCGACGCTTTCAGTTTGTGGTGGGTTGGTTGGTGGTAATCGCTGGGCCCGGTTGTGGCCACGTGGCTCCCCTCTACGTGGGCACCAACCCCATCGGCCGCGGCGAGGGGGCCTTGATCTCCCTGGAGTTCGGCGACGACGGCATTCGCGGACAGGACCACGCCATCATCAACTACGACCACCACCGCCGCCAGTTCCACCTCATCGGCCGCAGCGCCCCAGTGGAGCTCAACGGCGCCCCCCTGTTGGAGCCCTGTTGGCTCAAGGGAGGCGAATTCATCACCCTGGGTCGCACTCGCCTGCGCTTCGTCGCCCTGTGCGATACCCAGTTCGACTGGCAAGACAGTGGGGTCGCCGTCATTTGACGGGTGGCGGACAGGGGTAGCCCCATGGGGGGTTCAGCCCCAGGGGAGGTGAGGGTCGGGGGTACCCCCCGTGGCCCGGCGGCCGTCAGGCCGTGCGCTGGATGGTCTGGATTGGGGTTTTGAGACGATGAAGCTGGCCCTGGCCATCTTCGAGGTCTACGACGACCACTGCCTGGCTCCCAGGTGCCCACTTGGGGCCGTCGCGCACCACGATCTCCCAGGTCGCCGGACTCTCCCACCCCACGCGCACTTCGTGGGTGGCCGGCGCCCATACCTGGTCGCCATGGACGATCCAGACCTGAGCGATTTGCAGGCCATCGGGTAGCGCTTCGCCGTCTATGGTGTGGAGTTTGATGGAGGCCATGAGGGGTTTGCCATCGGGGGGAGAGATGGGCATGAAGTCGCGCCAATGATTAACCTCTAGCGCTAAAGGGCGCCCATCCACAGCGAGCCGTGCTGGGGCGGCGAGCAACGCTTCCAGGGTGGGTTGGGCCGCACCCGCCTGGACCGCTGCTACCAGCAGTGCCGTCACCAGCCACCGCCAGCAAACCGCCATCGCTTTGAATTTCGTCATTATAGTCCTCCTCCGGGGGGTTCATGGGTTGTATCGCCCTCCATGGGGCCTTCGCGCCCGCAAAAATCTCTCCACAGCCCGCGCCAGGGGCGTCTGCTGGAGGGCCTTGGCCCGGATCACTGCCGCCAGGGCCTCGGTGTCATCCCCCCGGGCGAGGCAGTGAATGGCCCTTTGTAACTGGCGACGCGCCACGGCTTCGGCCGCCAATACACTGCTGAGGTCGGCTTCACAGCGTCCACACAGGGGGTTGTCGTCCCGCAGCCGGGCGCGACACACCGGGCAGCGCTCCATCAAGGTTCCAGATAAAACAACATATCGTCGAGATCTCCCTGGGCAGTACCGATATCCCCATCCTGCTCCAGGGCATCCCTTAGGCCCTCCTTGGCACTGATCAAATCTTCGCGATCGTCCCCCCCCACCTGATCCAACAGGGCCGGGGCCCGCTCCAGACGACTGTGGGCCCGATCCCGCAGGGCGCGATCTCCCCTGGGCCCGGCGTCCGTCGCCACCTTCTCCTCCCCGGGGAACAGTTGGGCGAGGCGCCGTTTGGCCGAGGCCATGGCCTCCCCCTCCACCCGACCCATGGCATTGGTGATGGTGACGCTCTTTTGCAGCCCCGTTTCCTTCTCGATGGCCGTGACCTGCAAAATGCCGTTCAAATCCAGGGCGAAGTTCACCACAATGGGGTTGCCCGCCGGTACGGCACTCAAATTTTCCACGGTGAACTTGCCGATTTCGATGTTGTTGAGGGCGTCGGGGTCCTCCCCTTGGTAAACGTTGATATCCACCCGCACTTGGTCGTCGTGGGAGGTTTGAAACAACTCTCCCTTGGCCACCGGAATGGAGGTGTTTTTGTGGATCAACGGCACGTAGACATAGGGGTACCAAGCGCCATTGCGCTCCCCTAGGGCGCTGATGCCGAAGGTGTAGGGGGTGACGTCCACCAGCACCGTGGCGATGGGCTGGCCGGCGTAGATGGCGGCTTGGACTGCGGCCCCCGTGGCCACACACAAGTCCGGGTCGATCTCGGCGTGGACGGTAAGGCCCAACTCGTCCCGCAGCTGGGTTTGGATCAACGGGGTACGGGTCGCCCCCCCCACCAACAACACCTCGTCTACGTCCGCCAGGGCCAAGTGGGCCCCCTTGAGGGCGATGTGGAGGGCCTCCAAGGTGCGCTCGATCAACGGTGCGATCAGCGCTTCGTAGTCGTCCCGTTGGATCTCCAAGGACAAATTGACGGGATTCCCCGCCTCGTCCTCCAACAGGTATTCCTCTTCCACCAGCACAAAGGGCTGGTCGGAGAGGGCGATCTTGGCGGTCTCGGCGGCCCGCTGGATGCGGGCCATGGCCCGGCGGGAGGTCGTGGGGTCTACGCCGGCGGTCTGTTGCAAATGCTCCACTAGGTGTTCCACCACCAGGTGGTCGAAGTCGTCCCCCCCCAGGTGGTTGTCGCCGTGGCTCGCCAGTACCTCCACCACGTCTTCTTCGATGGCCACCACCGAGACGTCAAAGGTACCGCCCCCCAGGTCGTAGACCAAGACCCGCTTGCGCTGGCTCTGGTCGGCTTTGTAGGCCAAGGCGGCGGCGGTGGGTTCGTTGATGATCCGCACCACCTCCAACCCCGCCAATTCCCCCGCTTCTCGGGTGGCCTGGCGCTGGGCGTCGGAAAAGTAGGCCGGTACGGTGATCACCGCTTTGGTCACCGCGAGCTGGAGATGCTCTTCGGCGATGGCTTTGAGGCGCTTCAAGATCAGCGCCGAGATCTCTTGGGGGCTGTAGGCCTGTTCCCCCAACACAAAGCGCTCGTCGCTGCCCATGTGGCGCTTGACGGAGCGCACCGTGCGCTCGGGGTACAACACGTACTGGTTTTTGGCCGGTTCCCCCACCAACAGTTGGCCGTCGTCGCCAAGGCCCACACAGGAGGGCAAGATCCGCCCCCCGGCGGCGATGGGTATCACCGTCACCTGGCCGTCTTTGACCATGGCCACTTCGGAGTTGGTGGTGCCAAGGTCGATGCCGACGATCACATCGCTCATGGGGATCCCTCGGGGTTATCGGCAGAAGTGGGGGCACGGCGGTTGACCCGCACATCGGCGAGGCGCAGGGTTTCGTCGCCCCAGCGATAGCCGGGGCGCAGCACCTCCACCACCGCGCCGTCGGGCTGGTCGGCTAGCTGGCTCACCTCCACCGCCCGCATGGTGTGGGGATCCAGGGGTTGACCTTCGGCTGCCGTGGGCCGAACCTCCCGGTGGGCCAACAGGGCATCGAGGCGCCGCAAGGTGATGCGCTGGCCCTCTATGGCGCCCTGGCGCCAAGCGGCATCCCCGTCGCCGAGCAGCCGTTGGCGCAGGGAGCGGGGGCTGTGCCGCAACAGGGTGTCGAGGCCCACTTGCAGGCGGTCGCGGACCTCCACAACATCCAACAGCAACTGGCGCAGGCCCCCCCGATGGTGGGAGTCCAGGGCCTCCAGACGCCGCTGGGTCTCTGCGGCCAACTGGTCGCGGCTCTCCTCCAAGGCGGCAAAGGCGGCGCGAAAAGCGTCCAGGGCCTCCTTGACCTGGCGCGATTCCCGCTTGACGTCGCTGCGCAAGGCCGCCAATTCCACGAACAGCCGCTGGAGGTCGACCTCGACCTCGGCGTCGGCATCAGCCGGTGGGACCTCTGGGCCAGCGGCGTCGAGAAAGGCCCGAAACTCATCGATGAGTTGTTCTTTGTCCAAACCAGGCTCCAGGATGGGGGGCTAGTCGTCCAGGGCGGCGGCCAACACCTTGAGCTTCACCGCCGAAGGCCGGCCCCGGGTCTCCAGGGCGCGCTCTACCAAAAAGGCCAAATCGGGGCCTTCGAGATTGAGCCACTGAAAGCGCCGCCGGGCCGTGGGATCCTTGAGGCACTCGTAGGCGGTGCGGATGGCCTGGAAGCCTTCGGGGTCCCGCTCGGGGGGATGGGCCCGCACGGCGGCCAAGTAAGCCCGTTGAATGGCATCGGCGGCGGCGTCCTCAGGGACGCCCAACACCACAAAGGGATCTTTGATCATGGGCGTTTGGAGCGCTTTTTCTTTTGTCGGGCCGCTCGAGAGCGACTCGGTGGGGTGCGAAACCCCGGCCGGGGCTCGTCGACAACCTCGTCGATGGCGGCGGCGATGTGGGCAAAGGGGTGGCCCTCTTGGATCATTTCCAAGATCAAAAGAGTCATTTCGGCGAGGAAGTCTTCGGGGTCTTGGGAGGTCTTTTCCAGCCCCCTGGCCAGGGCGGCCGCCAGCTCCGGGGGCATTTGGTCGGGTAGCTCAAAGGGACTCTCTGGACCCGCCTGGAAGGGAGGGGGATCGGCAAAGGGACCGCTGAGATCAAAGGGGTCATCGGGATCGGCCATGAGCTCCATCACCGGCTCGAACAGGCGGGCCAGCAACGCCATGGCCCGGTGGTCTTGGCGCTGTTGGGCCAGGTGAGCCATGGCGTCGACCCGGGCCATATCCCCCTCCCGGAGCAACAAAGGCTGCCCTTGGCACCGGCCATAGAGCTGGTAGAACACCAGGGCCGGGGTGTCTCCTTCCCGTTTGAGGGCGGCCTTGGCGGTTTCCTCCATGAGGTCGTAGGCTTCCTGCTGACAGAGGGCTTCGCACACCGCCACCGCCTGGTCGTGGTCCATGGGCTGGCAGATGGCGCGCTTGAGGGGGGCCTTGAGGCTTCGCAGGCCCACCTTGAGGGAAAGGGGGGCTTGGGCTTGGTAGCGGCCCATGGCCCCCACCAGGTCCATGAGGGCATCGGGGTCGGGGATCTCTCCTTTTGGGACCTGGAGGATGGCGTCTACCTGGTCCTGGGGGATCGCCAGCCGATCCGCGTCCACCACCGCCCGCAATCTCAGTAGCACCGGGCTGGACACGGTGGCTCCGGCTTGGGTCATCGCGGCCTTGGCTTGGGCCTTTTCCCCTTGCATGAGGTGGGACAGGGCCCGCAGCAAGGGGATTTGGCCATCCACCCGGCGCCGCAGTGGGGCGGCGCTGGCGAGTTCCTTGGCGGCCAGGTCGAAGCGCTGGTTGCGGAGCTGTTTGCGGGCGTGGCCCAGGTGGGCCTCGTGGATGATGTGCTGGGCGGCGTCGTTGATGGGGTCGCGGTGTTTGATGCGCTGGGCGTAGTTGACAGCCTTTTTGAAGGCCCCCCGTGCCATGGCCGCTTCGGCGGCGGCGACGACCACCGGCACTACCAACGCCTCGCCGGGTTGGCCAAAGCGGTCGACGGCCTTGTTGAGCCACTGGTCGGCGCTGCGGCGGTCGCCGGTTTCCCGGTAGAGTTTGACCAAGTTCAAATAGGTGGGCCAATGGTCGGGGTCTAGCCCGATGCTCTGTTCCCAGGCGGCCAGGAGGGCGGAGTTATTCCTGGCCCTCGGGGGGGCTTGGAGCCACAGCTCGCCGGTATGGCGCAACAACAGCGCCGCCGTCGGCGCCAGTTCGGGGTGTTTGTTCTTGCCCTCGGGGTTTTTGCCGCCGAACATCCGCTGACGGAGCTCGCGGATACAGGCCCTCCAGGTGTCGATGGCGTCGGGTAAATAGTCCTGGGCCTCCAAGCCCCGGGCTTTGAGGGCCAGCCGCTGTGCTTCGTCCAGCTTGCCAAAGCCCCGGGTGAAGCGGCCCATCTCCGTCGGCGATTCCACCACCAGGGCCTCGGCCGCCCGGCGGGCCGCTTGGGGGTCCAGGGCGTCTCGCTGTCGAACCAAGAAATCCAGCCGCGCCCGAACCGGGGGATCGGGCGCTAGCTTGAGCCAGTCGACCACTAGCTTTTGCTGGCCGGCACTCCAGCCACTCCAGGCCAAGGCCAGCTCCCGTTGGGCGGGCTTGAGGCTGCTCAGGGCCGCCAATGCCTCCTTGGGGGGCAACAGCGCCACCCGCAACGCCGCTCCCCAGGGGGCGTAGGGGGAGTGTTGGGGCAGCTTGTCCAGGGCCTGACGGCCGGCGGCGGGGTCGTCACTGCCCTTGAGGAAGGCGGTGAGGAGCCATCGCAAATCCCGGTAGGGAGAGCGCAGGGGCAAGGCCCGCAACCGTTCTGCCAGGGTCTCCCATGGCGTGCCCTGGGTGGCCGCCGCCAGGGCGGCC
>JBHJHK010000505.1:0-4729 GCA_050330975.1 Candidatus Competibacterales bacterium
AAACACCCCGACGATGGCCAAAATGTATTAAAACTCCCCCCAAGAGGGCCGTCCCTCCCGGTGGAGACCCGCCCCCCAGGACGCCCTACAGTGGCGCAGCCAGGCCAAGATCAACGCCGCCCCCAGACACAGCACCCCCACGGCCCCGGGGGACGGCAACAGCCAGGGAAAGCTCAAGGCATAACTCCCCAACCCGAGATGAATGGCCTTGCGCTGGAGTTCCCCCGACCAGCCCCAACGGGGTCCCCAGTGGCCCACGGCCACCACCAGCCCCAGCAATAACCCCCACGAACCGACGACGATACCCCCCGCCGTCCCCATCTCCATCCCCGCGCTCATGTCACCACCTCCACCCTCAAACGACGGTAAAAAAATCCGCCATCCCGGCGCTTTAACCGCCGGGCCAGGGCGGTTTGGGGCTCCACCCGGGCCGCCAGGGCCTCGGGCGCGGACCGCAACGCCAACAGGTTCCAGTACACCAACCGCGCCCCCGGTCGGGAGCGGTCCACGAGGCCCCGGTAGAGGGCGGCGTGGGCGGCGGGGGACAAGTACTCGAACACATCGCTCAAGTTCCAGGCGTCGATGGCCTCGCCGCCGGCCACAAAGGCCTCTAGGGATTGCTGGCGCCACTCCAGCCGGTCCAAGTGGCGGCGGATGGTGGCAAAGTGCTCCCGGCGCCAGGCCAAGGGCAACACCGGGCCGGGGTGGCCCCGCAAGATCCCGTGGAGGTAGGGGTTGGCGGCGGGGTCTTGATCCACCAGGGCAAAGGCCACGGCCGCCGCCAGCTGGGCGCCCCACTCGCCCCGGGGGGCGTGGCGAAACAACGCCGGGTCCCGCCCCAACCGCCCCAACACCAGGGGCGAAAAAAAGCCCCCCAACAGCCAGCGCCAGGCCCGGGTGTTCCAGCGGTCGCGGTAAAACGCCCGCCGCTGGGCCGCCGAACGGGGCTGCAACAGGGCCGCCACCGTGGTCCGCCGGTGGACCAGGGGCAATAGGACGCGGCGAAACAGCCGCAAATAGCCCTCGAACTTGCCCACCCCAGCGGCGCCAAAGCGCGCCACGGCGCGCCGCCGCCGCCACCAAAAGGCGGCCGTGGCCCCGTCTAAACCCACCAGACAGCGCTCCAGCAGGGCCAGGCGCTGCCCACTGGGCCGCGCCCCCAACAGGGCCAACAGCTGGCCGTGATCCAGGGTTTGGAACGCCGCCACCCGCAGGGCGAGGCAGGCCAGCTGGGCCGCCGAGAGGTCGATGGCGATCACCCGGGCGGGGCGGGCGGTGAGCAAGGCCAGGGTGTTGTCCCCGCCGCTGGCGATGGACAGACACACCTGGCCCGGCCGGATTGTTAGGGCCGCCAACAGCACCTCGGCGTCCTCCCAGCACTGGGCGTAGCGAATTTGCCCCAGATCCAACCCCGCCATGGCCGAGGTGGACGGGGTGGGGATGGGGGCCGCCACGGGCGTTGCCTCAGCCATGGTTCCCCCGCCGCACCCAGCCGCTGGCGCCGTCCAGGGTCACCACCTCCCCGTCGGTCAACCAGCGGGTGGCATCCCTCACCCCCACCACCGCCGGCAGGTTCATCTCCCGGGCGACGATGGCGGCGTGGGACAAGGGGCTGCCCCGCTCGACGATCAAGCCGCCGGCCACGGCCAACAGCGGCACCCAGCCGGGGTCGGTGGCAGAGGCCACCACCACCGCCCCGGGCCGGGGCGTCTGGCGGCGGGGGTCCACCACCACCGCCACCGGGGCCACCACCCGCCCGGGGCTACACCCCAGGCCCCGCCGGGCGTCGAGGTCTGCCCCCGCCGGGGCCTCCGGGGGTGCAACCCTCTCCTGGCTCCGTTCCCCTAGGGCGGCCAATACCGGCCCTCTGGTCTCCAGGCGCGGCGGCAGGGGGTCGGCGGCGGCGTGGGCTTCGACCTCGGCTTGGCGCTGGGCGGCCAGCCGCGCCAGATCCCGGGTGGTCACCGTGCCCTCCACCGCCCCCAACACCTCGTCCACCTCCAGGTAAAACACCGCCCGGGGGTGGGGCAGCAAACCCCTCTGGGTCAAGCGCTGGCCCAGCTCCAGGAACACCCGGCGCACCCGGGCAAAGACCCGGGTGCGGGCCAGGCGCAGGTGCTCCCGCTGGCGGATGCGCCCCGCCGCCAGGGCCAACAGCCCCCGGGCCAGCCAGCGCTTGCCGGGGTGGGGCAGGGCCCGGCGCCAGGCCGCCCCGTCCACCGCCCCGGGGGTCCCCGTTCCCGGGGCAGCGTCCCACCGCCCCCCGGCGGCCTGACCCACGGCCCGCAGCAACGGCGTCGGGTCGTCCCCCAGGGTGGCGCTCTCCAATTTGAGTTACTGGACGCAGCGCTCGCCAAAGACGGCCAGGTACTCCACCACCCCCCGGGCCAGGGCCGGGTGGCGGTCTAGGACCCCGCTATCCCCCGCCACCAGGGCGGCCACGGCGTCGGGGTCGTGGCGGATCGACGCCCCCAGGGCCCGGATGCGCCGGGCGGGTTCCGCCGCCACCTCGGCCGCCGCCCCGGCGGTCCAGCGCTGGAACCAGAGGTCGCCGTCCTCCCCCTACCAGCGCTTTAACACCCCCCGGGCGACCCCGCAGGTGATCATGCACAACAAATCGTTCACCAGGGGCGCATCCCAGCGGCCCAGCAACTGGCCCTCTAGGTGGCGGTAGTGAGCCACTAACTGGTGGGCGTCGAGGCGGGGCCACGGCGCCGGCGGGGGCCCTAGGGCCGCCGCCAACCGCCGGGTAAACCGCGCCGCCGTCCAGGGCAGGAGCAAGGCTTGCACCCCGAGGCCGGCGGCGGCCCGGGCCAGGACCAGGCGATCCCAAAGCCCGGCCCGCCGGGTCGCAGGGGCCAAGGCGGCCACCTGGGCCTCGGTCAAAGCGTCGGCCAGCCCCATCATCTGCTCCAGGGCGCGCCGATTGGTGGCAAAGCCGGGCAGCAACGCCACCAGGCGGTACCAGTGGAGCAGTTGGTAGTACACCCGGCCGTGGAGATAACCCAACAGACCGGCGAACACCCCCTCTAGGGCCGCCAAACGCCCCTTGGGGACCCCCAACAGTCGAAACAAGCGCCGGTACACCTGGGCGTAGCCCCTGCGGATAAACGAAAACGTCAACGGCGAGGTCACCCCGGGGTAACTCTCGACGATGTTGGCGTTGTCCCACACCACCCCCGGGGCGAGGTCGCCGGCCTCGGGGAGGGCGGTGACCGGCCGGGCTTGGAGCAGCCACAGGTCGCCGGCCTGGTCCAGGGCCCACTCGATGTCCTGGGGGACGGCGCTCTGGGCCTCCACCTTGTGCAACAGCGCCAGCACCGCCCGGCGCTCGGCCTCGTTTAACACGGGCGCTGGGCCGCTGATCTCCAGGCTCAGGGTCTCGCCGGCGGCGCTGAGGCGGTAGTAATCGCCACTCACCGCCCCCCCCACCAGCCCTTGGCCGGTCCCCGGGGCGGCGGCGATGGCCAGGGCATCCCGGGTCTCGCGGGTGGGGTCGACCCCAAAGGCCACCCCGGCCACCCGGGCCGACACCATGGCCTGGACCACCACCGCCACCTGGGCGGGGGGCGCCAGCCCCAGGCGCTGGGCGTAGCGCCACACCCCCAAGCCACAGGCCGAGTGGACCACCTCCACCACCGCCGCCGCCACTCCCGGGGCGGGGACGTCTAAATAACTGGCCAATTGCCCGGCAAAGGCCCCGGCGGCGCCGTCTTCTGCCACCGCCGAGGAGCGCACGGCGTAGGGGCCGGGCCCCAAACGGGGCAGGGCGGCGGTTAGGGCCGCGGCGACGGCGCCGTCCAGTCGACCGTCGACCACCGCCCCGGGGGTCACCACCAACCAGGGGGGGATGGGCAGCCCCGCCAGGCGGGCCAGGTGAAACGCCTTGCCACCCCCTTGGGTCCGGGATACGACAGCGGGGGGGACCAGCAGCCACGGGATCACCACCCACCCCCCGCCAACGGGCGAACCCAGGGCCCCCAGCCCACCGCCCCGTAGCTCGCCACCACCCAGGCCCCAGACCCCAGGTAGAGGCGGCGGGCCCCAAGGGCCGTCGGGTGGCGACCCAAGGCCAAGGCCAACGACACCAGTAGCCCCCAACCGATGGTCAACAGCACCGCCACCGGCCCCCAGCCGCCGGCGATGACCGCGGCACTCCCCAGGGCGGCGGTGGCGGCCACAAGCCAAACCCCCAAGGCCCGGGGTATGCCCCAGGCGGCGGAGTAGCTCGCCACCCCCGGCCGCTCCTGGGCGGGGGCCCAAGTCTTGCGCCCCACCTCGACCACGGCGCCGTTGGCCAAACTCAACAGCAGCAAAGCCCCCAAATCCCCCGGGGGGGCCAGGCCCACCAGCTGCCAGTGACAGGCGCTGGCCAACAGGGCCAGCAAGGGTACGATGGCCAGGTGGCTCACCAGATAGACACCCCGCCGGGCCCGGAGCCAGCGGGGTACAAAGAATTCGGCGCTCATCAAACCGGCGTAACCCCACACCGCCAACAACCAGCCCACTAGGGGGGGATGCAACGCCAGGACCAGGAGGAGTTGCAGGATCCCCAACCCCGAGGCGAGCAACCCCAGGGCGGGCAGGGCGATCACCCCCCGGGTGATGGGGTGCTCCGGGCGATGGCGGGCGTCCGAGGCGGCGTCTTTGAACTCGTCTAGGATCCGCAGTTGCAAAAACCCGCTCCACACCAGGGCGATGGCCAACCCCAAGGACCCCCAGGGAACCC
>JBHJHK010000506.1:0-5466 GCA_050330975.1 Candidatus Competibacterales bacterium
CTGCATCCGTCATCCCGTCAATCTGCACCCGTCATCCCGCTACTTACAGATATCGCTCTCCCTCTTTGGCATCCGTCATCCAGCTATTCACACCATGCACCAATTTGGTGCAAATTTATCCATCGACGCACCCGTCATCCCGCTAAAAAATGGATACTTTTCACGAGGTTAAACGCATTCGTCATCCCGCTATCCGCACCCTTCATGCCGCTAATCTGCATCCTTCATCGCGCTATACGCATCCGTCATCCCGTCAATCTGCACCCGTCATCCCGCTATTCAACGGCGCCATTTGCTGCCCTTTACACGCGTCATCCCGCTATTGGCACCATGGATTTTCTCGGTGCGGTTTTACCCCCCCAACACATCCGTCATCCCGCCAAAAAAACACTACTTTTCCCAAGCTCACCCACACCCGTCATCCCGCTACCTCACACCCGTCATCCCGCTACTTGCACCCGTCATCCCGTCAATTTGCACCCGTCATCCCGCTATTCAGAGGTGCTATTTTCCAGCCCTAGCACGCGCTATCCCGCTATTGCTCCGCCATTAACAGATTGCACCATTTTGGTGCATGCTTGATTTGCACAATGAACGACCCCTCGCCCCCGGCAATGCACGCATCATCCCGTCGGGACTCTGGGGTCGATCTCGGCTAGGTCTGGGCTTGCATGGGCTATCCCGCTATTGCCCCTTGGGGTCGGTGCCATAATATCTGGCAATGGCGTCGAGGTAACGCCGGGAACCCGGGAGATATCCGCACCCAAACGCCCTCGACGACGTCACTTTTTTGTCATAGAAAACCGCCGGCAATGTCATATTATTGTCATTTTTTTGCAACAAAACCCTTGAAAGATAATATTGCCAAGTAACGAAAAGTAACCTTGAGGAAAAAACCAAATCCGTGGCGGTCTGTTTTTTCTCATTTTAATGGGTGGCCCATCCCCCGGCATGGGAAGCGAGCGACGCCCAAACGGCCGCCGAGATGCCCGCGTCCAAGGCGCCCGTGGCGGTGTCCAAGGCGTCGATCCCCAGATCCCCACCCCAAGGATGTGGGGAGGATCACCCGCAGGGGTCATCCAACGTTGCCAGTAGACCCAAGCCCTAGAGGAGATCGCCGTGCTCGATCCGCGCATGACCCAACTCGCCGATACCTTGGTCAATTTTTCCTGTGGCGTCCAAGAGGGCGAACACATCTTGTTCGAAGCCATCGATATCCCCGAGGCCTTTGTCTGCGAGTGCATCCGCATGGCCCAGCAAAGGGGAGCCCACCCCCAGGTGCTGTTGCGCAGCAGCCGCGTCCACCGGGCCCTGCTGTTGGGGGGCAGCGAGGCCCAGTGGCGCCTCACCGCCGACGTGGAGAGACAGCTCATGGCGAACGTTCAGTGCTATGTGGGGATCCGCGGCAGCCAAAACGTCGCCGAGCTCTCGGACGTACCCGTGGAAAAGACCCACCACTGGGAGTCGCAAATTTGGCAGCGAGTCCACCACCAGGTGCGGGTGCCCCACACCCGCTGGGTCGTCCTGCGCTGGCCGGGACCCAACATGGCCCAATTGGCCGATATGTCTACCGCGGCTTTCGAAGACTTTTACTTTCGCGTCTGCACCATGGACTACGCCGCCTTGAGCCGCGCCATGGTCCCCCTCAAGGCGCGGCTAGAGGCCGCCGACGAGGTGCGGATTGTGGGACCCGGGTCCACAGATGTGCGCTTTTCCATTAAAGACATCCCCGCCGTGCCCTGCGATGGACGCCTCAACATCCCCGACGGCGAGGTGTTCACCGCCCCAGTGCGGGACAGCGTCAACGGCACGGTGCATTTCAACGCCCCCAGCCTCTATCGAGGTGTGACCCACGAGGGGGTAAAACTCACCTTTGCCGACGGCAAAATCGTCCAGGCGGAGAGCTCTAACACCCCCAAGCTCCTGGAGGTGTTCGACACCGACGACGGGGCCCGCCACCTGGGAGAATTCGCCATCGGCGTCAACCCCCACATCACCCGCCCCATGAAGGATATCTTGTTCGACGAAAAGATCGCGGGCAGCGTCCACCTCACCCCGGGCAACTGCTACGACGTGGCCCCCAACGGCAACCGCAGTGCCATCCACTGGGATCTGGTGTTGATCCAGCGCCCGGAGTACGGCGGCGGCGAGTTGTACTTGGACGGCCAGCTGGTGCGCAGGGACGGTCTGTTTGTGGTCGATGACCTCAAGGGCCTCAACCCCGAGGCGCTCCTCGGCTGAGGGAAGCAGGCCCACGTCCTGGACAAGGGGGATTCACGGATTTAAAGTTTCGATTTCAAATTTAAAGTTTTGATTTAATGAAGATTCCAGCCTCCCACTTTCCAGCGAAATAACACCGAGACCACCACCATGCAAACCGCCCTCGCCGACGACATCAAAGACACCCCAGAGGGCCGCGAGGCCGACGCCATCCTCCGCACCTGTGTCCACTGTGGTTTTTGTCTGGCCACCTGTCCCACCTATCTGCTGTTGGGGGACGAACGGGACAGCCCCCGGGGGCGGATCTACCTGATGAAACAGGTGCTGGAGGGCCGCGAGGTGAGCCGGGCCACCCAGGTGCACCTAGACCGCTGCCTCACCTGCCGCAACTGCGAGACCACTTGTCCATCGGGGGTGACCTACGGCCACCTGGTGGACATCGGCCGCAAGGTGGTGGAGGAGCGGGTGACCCGACCCTGGCACCAGCGCCTGGTGCGCTACGCCCTGCGGCAGTTTTTGCCCCGGCGCTGGCTATTCACCCCGGCATTGCGCCTGGGCCAGGCGGTGCGGCCCCTCCTTCCGGGCCTCCTCAAGGGCCATGTCCCCCCGAGACGTCGGGCCCTGCCCTGGCCCAAAACCGTTCACCCCAGGAAAATGCTGGTGCTCCAGGGCTGCGTCCAACCGGCCTTTGAGCCGGACATCCACCCCGCCGCCGCCCGGGTCTTGGATCGGTTGGGCATCACTCTAGTGACGGCCAAAGACGGCTGCTGCGGGGCCGTCAACTACCATTTAAACGCCCACGAAGCCGGCCGCGACCAAATGCGCCGCAACATCGACGCCTGGTGGCCCGAAGTCGAGGCGGGGGCCGAGGCCATCGTCATGACCGCTTCGGGGTGCGGGGCGATGGTCAAAGACTACGGTCACGCCCTCGGGGACGACCCCCAGTATGCCGCCAAGGCGGCGCGGATTTCAGACCTGACCCGGGATTTGGCCGAAGTCCTCCAGGGGGAAGACCTCTCCAAGCTCGCCCCGAGTCGCCCCGGGTCGCGCATCGCTTTCCATCCCCCCTGTACCCTGCAACACGGCCAGAAGTTGTCGGGGGTGGTGGAGCGGCTGCTGCGCGGTGCGGGCTACGAGCTCACCTATGTCCCCGATGCCCACCTGTGCTGTGGCTCAGCGGGGACCTATTCCCTCCTCCAGCCCGCCTTGTCCCACCAGTTGTTGGACAACAAACTCAAGGCGTTGCAAACCCAAGGGCCGGACCTCATCGCCACGGCCAACATCGGCTGTCTGGTTCACCTCCAGGGAGGGGCATCGGTGCCGGTGCGCCACTGGGTTGAACTCCTCGACCCCGCCAGCCGAGCCCCCGGCCCCTGAGGATTGTCATCCCGTGCGCTTTGCCCATTGCTCCGACCTCCACTTGGCGGCTCTGGAGGGCATTCGCCTCCGCGACCTCCTGGGCAAGCGCTTGGTGGGCTACAGCTCTTGGCACGGCGGCCGCAAGCGCCGCCACCGGACCGAGATATTGACCTCGTTGGCGGCGGATTTAAAAGCCCAACGGCCCGACCACGTGCTGGTCACCGGCGATCTCACCAATTTGGGGCTGCCCCGGGAATACCGCCGGGCCCGGGCTTTCCTCGAGGCCTTGGGCTCCCCCCAGGCGGTCACGGTGGTACCCGGCAACCACGACGCCTACGTCGCCACCCCCTTTGCCACCACCCTGGCCCAGTGGTGGCCCTATTTGCGCGGCGATAAAGCCCCGGCCACGCCCCCCGACGCCGGGGGGCTGGCGGCGTTCCCCAGCCTGCGCATCCGCGCCAACTTGGCCTTTATTGGCCTCTCCAGCGCCAGGCCGGCGCCGGTGGGATTTGCCACCGGCGCCATCGGCCAACCCCAACTCCAAGCCCTGGAAACCCTACTGCAAGACACCCGCGCCAAGGGCCTGGTGCGCATCCTCCACCTCCATCACCCCCCCCTGGCCGGCGCGGTGGCCTTCCACAAACGCCTGGTGGACGCCGCCGCCCTGCGCCAATGCCTGGCCCGCGCCGGGGTGGAGTTGGTGCTCCACGGCCACGCCCACCGCTTCAGCGTCGAGACCCTGGCCACGGCGACGGGCATCGCCCCGGTGGTGGGCATCGCCTCGGCCTCCGCCAGCCACTCGGCGGGCCCGCACCGGGCCCAGTACGGCCTCTACCAGCTAGAGGCGACGGGCCACAGCCTGACCTTCACCCCCCGCCACCTCACCCCCGAAGGCCATTGGCAGCCGGGGGAGGTCCATCGCTTTTCCCTCCCCATCCCCAAGGGTCACACCGGCCCAGGGACGGTGGAGGGCGACGGCCAACAGGGTGAGGAGCAACGGGGGGGTTGAGGCGGTGAAGGCGGGGTGGATGTCGAGCAGCAGCCCCAAATTGGCCGCGATTTGGTTGGCGAGGTAGAAACTCACCCCCACCAAAGCCCCCACCAACAACCGCTGGCCAAGGCCGGCGGTCTCCGCCCTCCCGGTGGTAAATGCCACCGCCAGGACGGCCATGGCCAAGGTGGTCAACGGCAACGCCAACTTTTGCCACAGCGCCAACTCAAAGCGCGCCGTCGAACGCCCCTGGGCCTCTAGCTCCTGGATGTAGCGATAGAGGAGACTCGGCGACAAACTGTGGGGGGGGAGGTCCACCTCCCGGAGCTGGCGGGCCCGCTGGAGTTCGGCGGTAGTGAGAAACGACGGCCACACCAGGCGGGCGCGGTGGCGGTCGGTGGCGAGCCCCGCGGTGATCACCTTGTAGCGCACCTCGTGGAGGAGCCATTGGCCATCGGCCAAGGGCGTGGCCCCCTGGGCCCGGATAAAGCGCTGCAGGCGACCCTTGGGGTTGAACTCGTAAATGGTGATCCCCCGGGGCTCCCCGCGGCTCGTCACTCGGTCGATGGCCAAGTAACGCCGCCGATCCCGGGCCCAGTATCCCGCCTCGGTGATGTCGATGGTCACCGGCACCAGGCCGTAGAGCAAATTGTCCAGGTCGACAAAGCTGAACAGGGAGGGCCGTTCCGCCCCTCGCAACGCCGAGGCCTGGCGCTTGAGGGCGTATTGCTGCAAAGGGGGTGCCACCAGTTCTTCCACCACCACCAAAAAGGCGATCCAGACGAGCCCCGTGGCCAACATCACCCCCACGACCCGCTGCGCCGGGACGGGGGGGGGGGGGGGGGGGGGGGGGGGGGGGGGGGGGGGGGGGGGGGGGGGGGGGGGGGGGGGGGGGG
>JBHJHK010000507.1:0-10175 GCA_050330975.1 Candidatus Competibacterales bacterium
CCCACCATAACCCACACCGACACCCCCACCCCCCCCCCCCCCCCCCAACCCCCACTCCACCCCCCCCCCCGCCCGCTACACCCCCCGGGCCCACCGCGGCGCCCGAGCCCAACCCCCCCCCCGGCCCAAGGTGCATTACCCCCCCCCGACCTCGCCTACGCCCTCGACAACCTTTGGGTGCTCCTCGCCGGCATCCTCGTGGTGTTGATGCAGGCGGGCTTTGCCCTCCTGGAGGCGGGATTCAACGCCGCCAAGAACGCCGTCAATATCTTTTTCAAAAACACCATCGACTTGAGTATCGGGGTGCTGTTGTTCTTTTTGCTGGGGTTTGGCCTGATGTACGGGACGAGCTTCGACGGTCTCATCGGCACCAGCGGCTTCGGCTTGGTGGGCGTCGACCAGCCCATCGGCGGCATCGCCCCGATGATTTTCTTTTTCTTCCAGGCGGCGTTTGCCGCCACGGCCACCACCATCTGCGCCGGCTCCGTGGCGGGGCGCATGGGGTTTCTCAACTACATGCTCACCAGCGCCGTCATCACCGGAGTGATCTATCCCATCAGCGGCCATTGGGTGTGGGGCGGTGGCTGGTTGAGCGAACTGGGCTTCCACGACTTCGCCGGATCCTTGGTGGTCCATGCTGTGGGGGGCTTTGCCGGCCTGGCCGGTGCGTTGGTGTTGGGGCCTCGGTTGGGGCAATTTGGCTACACCGGCGGGTTGCTGGATTTGAGTCGCCTGGACAAAGCCCATCTGTTGCCCCACAACTTACCCCTGGCGGGCCTTGGGATGTTGATTTTGTGGATCGGCTGGTACGGCTTTAACGCCGGCAGCGAATTGGCCATCTATGGCCGCGACCACGTGGACAGCATCGCCCTCATCGTCCTCAACACCACCCTGGCCGCCAGCGCCGGAGCCGTGACCACCACCGTGGCCACCCGCCTCATGTACCAAAAACCCGAACTGTCCATGACCCTCAATGGTACCATCGGCGGCTTGGTGGGCATTACGGCCTGTTGCGACGGCATTTCCCCCCAAGATGCCATCATCGTCGGCGCCGTGGCGGGGCTTTTAGTGATCTTTGGGGTCGTATTTTTGATTCGAATCAAGATCGATGACACCGTGGGAGCCTGGGCTGTCCATGGCCTCTGCGGCATCTGGGGAGGAGTGGCCTACGGTTTGTTCAGCCCCGACGGCAATCTACTGGTGCAAATCATCGGTTCTCTGGCCATTTCCGGGTGGGCATTTTTGACCACCTTGACCTTCTTTTGGTTGATCCACAAGACCATAGGCCTTCGGGTACCGGAAAACAGCGAACTCGTTGGTCTCGATACCTTTAGCCACGGCGAACGGGCCTATCGCCAAGACTTGGTGGGAGAAACGCGATGAACCCCAACCTAGTGGAGGCCCTCAAGCACGAGGCCGCCCAATACACCTTTGACAACTTCGCCAAAATTCAGCCCCGCACCGACCGCCACTACGAGTACGAAGAGGACTACCGGCGCTGGCGGCGCAAGGTCGAGGAACTCATCGGCCGCGAGTTCGGCCCCGAGGACTTGCCCCAAAAGCTCCTAGCCAAGGCCTTGGGATTCCAGGACATCAACCGGGGCGACACCATCGCCCCCCGGGACTTCGACCGGGCTCGGGACCTCATGGTCCAGGCCCTCGACATGGCCTTGCGGGGGCAAACCCGCCCAGCCACGGTGTCCAGCCTCAAGCCAGTGGGCCGGGAGGAGGCCGGTGGGAGTCGGGAGGCCCCAACAGATGCCACGGCCGTCACATCCCCCCCCATCTCAGCAGAGACCCCGCCTGCGGCGATGGGGGGGGCGCCATCGACGTTGATCTATATCAACGACACCAGCAACGCCTTGGCCAAGGACACCGTGGTGTTGGTGGAAGAAATGTTGCAACTTCTGAATATCACTGGTGTTTTGGCCCAGGGCGACGACTTGTTCACCCCCGACAGCCAAGCCCTCCCCCAAGGCGTCCTGGGGCACTGGGGGGCGGTGGTGTGCGTCACGGGCCACGGTCCAGGTCAGCTCATCGCCGAAGACCAACTCATCAGCGTGGGGGCGGTGTGCGCCCTCTACCGCCACCGGACGCTGTTGTTGTGGGATAAACGGCTGCCGGTGCCCACGCCTTTGCTGGGGATTCCGCGCATCGGTCTAACGGCCAAACCCCTAGACCTCGCCGAGGGCATGGAGATTATGACCCACCTCAAGGCCTTTGGCTCGCCGGAGACAGGGGCGAGCTGACCGTGCAAAGAGGCCCCCTAGGGGAGCAAAAACTGCCCCCCAGCTCCCAAGATCACCACCACCACGCCCAGGGTTAGGTTGATGATCATAAAAAGCCGCACCTTGCCCCCTTGGACCCCGGCTCCACTCCAGTCTTGAGCGGCCAGGGCGCGTTTGAAGCGGCGGTAGGGGGCGAAATAAATGTGAAAAAACAACAGCACCATCAAGATGCCCAGGCCCAGCATGAGGTGGACGTAGAGGCCGATATTGGCCATGCCGCCGTAGAAGCCGTAGATCATGGCAAAGCCCGTGAGCAAGATCACGGCGATGGAAGCCCACACCCAGGGAAAGAACCCGCTGAAAACCCGCTGTTGTAACTGGAGGCGCTGGGGGGCCTCCAGGGGGTTGGCGGCGGGGCGCAACACCACGAGGGCGAAGAACAAGCCCCCCACCCAAACCGTCGAGGCCAGGGCGTGGAGGGCTAGGTTGACCCCGTGGAGCACCAGGGAATAATCCATTGCACGTGACTCCGTCGTCTGTGGAGGAAGGGTTAAAGGAGGAAGGGTTAAGGGGAGACGGCGCATTCCCCGGAGCTAGCGAGCGGCCCACTCCACCCGACGGGGATGGCGCCGCTCCGGGGGCAAGTGGCGGTGATAGTCCCGCAACCCCGTCATTAGCGCCTCGGCCAAGAACCGCTGGTGGCGGGGATCGTTGAGCTTGCGCTCCTCGATGGGGTTGGAGATAAAGGCCAACTCCACCAGCACTGAGGGGATATCGGGGGCTTTGAGCACGGCAAAGGCCGCGCGTTCCACCTCGGGCTTGTGGACCTTGCCCAAGCGGCCCAGGCGGGCCAACAGCAAGTCGGCCAGGCGGCGACTTTCGGCCAGCACGGCATCGTGATAGATGGAGAAGACCACCGGCGCCAGGGTGTGGTCATCCACCTCGATGCGGCCGCCGCCGATGAGGTCGGATTGGTTTTCCCGCTTGGCCAGGTAGCGGGCGGCGGTACTGGACGCCCCTTGGGTGGAGAGAATGTACACCGACGCCCCCTGGGCGCTCCGGCGGGTAAAGGCGTCGGCGTGGATGGAGATAAACAGATCGGCCTGCTGGCGGCGGGCGACGTCGATGCGCTCGGCCAGGTGGAGATAGCGATCGTCCCGCCGGGTCATGATGGCCCGCATACCCGGGGTGGCGTCCACCAGCCGGGCCAACTTGCGGGACACCGCCAGCACCACGTCTTTTTCATAGGTGCCCTGGGCGCCGATGGCTCCGGGGTCTTTGCCGCCGTGGCCGGGGTCGATGGCCACCACAAAGTCCCGCCGACGAGGGGGCTTAGGCCTTGGCACGGGGACGGCAGGGGGTGTGCTCGGCTTGGGCCTTGGCGTGACCGACTGTTCTCCGCCGCCGGCATTGGCCAACGATAGCAGCTGGGGCGGGGACGCCATGGTTTCGCCGCCGGGGCGGGTCAGCTGGACGATCAAGCGGCGCCCTTGGGCGGCCAGGGCGACGCGCCCCTCCATGGGCTGCACCAGGTCGAAGACCAGGCGCAAGTCGTAGCCGGCCCGCACCCCGGTGCGCAGGCGCCGCCAATGGCGCGACGCCAACCCATCCCCCCGACCCCGCCAGCGGGCGTTGATCAGATCCACCACCAGCCGCGGCGGGTCCTCCAGGGCAAATACCCGGTGGGGGGTGGGACCGCTGAGGTCGAAGTGGACCTCGGCGCCATAGTCGCGCTCCACCACCTGGACCGGGGCGACGAGTACCCCCGCCGTGGTGGGGGCCGCCCCAGCCACCCCGGGGATCCAACACCAGCTCAGCCACATCAGTGGCAACAGCCACACCCAGCGTCTCAAGGGAGCTGCGGTGGAGCCCAAGGGGGGGCCAAGCCCCCGGGGTCGACGATCAAACCCAATGTCCATAGCATCCTCCCGTTACCGGGGCATCAACCGCGGGATCAACGACACGTCATCAGTGCTTGGGGGGCAACAGCCCATCTCGGGACGCCCTCGCCACCCCGGGCAGGCGCCAGTCCACAGCCCCTAGGGTCGAGCGCCCGGCGTCACTGGTAGCCGTCACCACGGCGCGCCTTCCCGTGGTCACAAGCCCAAGGGCCACCTCCAGGTCGGGCTCCGGCAGCCACCCCGCCCCTCGCTCGGGCCACTCCACCAGCAACAGGCCCTGGTCCAATTGGTCCCGAAAACCGGCAAATTCCAGCTCCTCGGGGTCGGCCAAGCGATAGAGATCCCAGTGGTAGATCCCCTGCCCCACGTCGGGATAGGGTTCCACCAGGGTATAAGTGGGGCTCTTCACCCTTCCCCCATGGCCCAATCGCTGCAGCCAACCCCGGACCAAGGTGGTTTTGCCACTGCCCAAAGGGCCGCGCAAAAACACCAACCCCCGCGGGCACTCCAGGGCCAAGGCCCCCCCCAGGGCCTTGGTGGCAGCCTCGTGGGCCAGGTGCAACACCACCGGCGCCACTAGGGATTGACCCAGGCCCCGAGGGCCGCGAAGAGGTCCGAGGCCATGAGACCCCGCTGCCCCCGCTCCGCGGCCACCTCGTCGGCGGCGGCGGCGTGGACGAACACCCCCACCCGGGCGGCGGCGGCCGGCGGCAAGCCCTGGGCCCATAGCCCGGCGATGATCCCCGTGAGAACATCACCCATCCCCCCCGAGGCCATCCCCGGGTTGCCGGCCCGGCACACCCAACACTGGCCCTCGGCCACCACCAAGGTACCGGCCCCCTTGAGGACCACGACGCCGCCGTAGCGCCGGTGGAGAGCCTCGGCGGCGGCGAAGCGGTCGGCCTCCACTTGGCTGACCTCCATCCCCAACAGGCGGGCGGCCTCCCCGGGGTGGGGGGTGAGTATCCAGTCTTCCCGTCGCCGGGGGCGGCGGGTGAGGAGGTTGAGGCCGTCGGCATCCACCACCAAAGGCCCTGTAAAGGTCAAAGCCGCCTCCCACAGCCTGAGCCCCCAGTCCTCCTGGCCGAGCCCTGGCCCCAAGGCCACCACCGTGGCCCGCCGCAACAACCCCCGCAGGTCGGCGGGGGAGTCCACGCCGCGGAACATCACTTCGGGCACCACGGCCGCCTGGACCGGGGCGTGGGCCGGGCGGGTGGCGACACTGACCAACCCCGCCCCCGCCCGGGCGGCCCCTTGAGCCGCCAGGCGGGGGGCACCGGCCATCCCCACGTCGCCCCCCACCACCAAGACGTGGCCATAGCGGCCCTTGTGGGCGGCGGGCTCCCGGGAAGGTAGCCACACCGCCAGGTCTTGGCCGCTGTCCAACAGGGCAGCGGGTACCTCTTCCCGGTAGAGGTGAGGGGGAATGCCCAAATCGGCAAAGGCCACGGTGCCGCTGTAGTGGCGGCCGCTACCGGTAAACAGCCCCCGCTTGAGGCCGACGAAACTCATGGTGAAGTCGGCGCGGACCGCCACCCCCTGGGGTTGGCCACTGTCGGGATGGAGCCCCGAAGGGATATCCAGCGCCAACACCGGCGCTGGACAATCATTGATGGCCTCGATGGCCTCGCGCCACACCCCCTCCACGGGCCGGTTGGTGCCAATCCCCAACAAAGCATCCACCACCAGTTCCACCCCGTCGAGGGACGTGGAGTCAAAGGGGGCCACCGGTACTCCGGCGGCGGCGGCGGCCTCAAAGGCATCAAAGGCGTCGCCCTTGAGGGTTGCCGGGGGGGCCAGGTGGGCGACGGCCACCGTCAATCCCCCTTCGAGGGCCAAGCGGGCCATGACATAGCCATCGCCGGCGTTGTTGCCGGCGCCGCACACCACCAACCAGTACTGGGCCACCGGCCAGCGCCGACGGGCGGCGGAGAACGCCGCCGCCCCGGCCCGGGCCATGAGGGTGGCGCCGGGGATACCGCCCTCTGCCATGGCTCGCCCGTCGAGGTGATGCACCTGGGCGGCGCGGTAGAGGGCGGCGGGCAGGAGGGGGGCGTGGCGGGAGGCGGGTGCTCTGAACATGGCTCAACGCTAATGAATTCAGCGGGTAAAATCCAGCGGGACGACCCCGTCAGGACGGCCCAGGGGCGAGGTGATGCCCCTTTGCAACAATCCTTGACATTGTCACAATCTCAACGCACCCCTAAGGATAAGAACCCTCCCCGCCGAGACGCCATGAACTCCGACCGCTCCTCGAACCTCGACCTGGCCACCCTCGCCTGGACCATCAAGACCTGGGGGTTAGAACTCGGCTTCCAACAGGTGGGTATCGCCCCCGTGGATCTGCCGGAGCACGAGGACCACTTGGCCCGCTGGCTGGCCCGGGGCTTCCACGGCGAGATGGACTACATGGCCCGCCACGGCACCAAGCGCAGCCGCCCGGGGGAATTGGTCCCTGGCACGGTGCGGGTGATCTCGGCCCGCATGGACTACTGGCCCCCCGGGGGTGCCAAGCCGTGGCGGGTCCTCAACAATCCCCGCTTGGGCTATGTATCCCGCTACGCCCTGGGACGGGATTACCACAAGGTGATGCGCCAACGCCTCCAGGCGTTGGCCTCGCGCATCGAGGCGGCCATCGGCCCCTTTGGCTACCGGGCTTTTAGCGACAGCGCGCCGGTGTTGGAAAAGGCCCTAGCCGAGAGGGCGGGCCTGGGGTGGATCGGCAAACACAGCAACTTGCTCCACCGCCGGGCGGGGTCGTGGTTTTTTTTGGGGGAGTTATTCGTCGACGTACCCTTGCCCGTGGACGCGGCGACCACTCCCCACTGCGGCAGTTGTCGGGCCTGCCTGGACGTGTGCCCCACCGGGGCCATCGTGGCCCCGTTTCAGGTGGATGCCCGGCGTTGTATTTCCTACCACACCATTGAACTCAAGGGTCCCATTCCCCTGGAGTTTCGCCGCGCCATGGGCAATCGCATCTACGGCTGCGACGACTGCCAGTTGATCTGCCCTTGGAACAAGTTCGCCACCCCCACCGCCGAGGGAGATTTTCAGCCCCGCCACGGCCTCGATGCCCCCGATTTGCTGGCCCTTTTCGCCTGGGACGAAGCCACCTTTGCCCAGCGCACCGCCGGCTCGGCCATACGCCGCCTTGGCCATGAGCGCTTTTTACGCAATGTGGCCGTGGCCTTGGGCAATGCCCCTTTTAGTCCCGCCGTCGTCGAGGCCTTGGAGGGGCGGCGCCACCACGCCTCGGCCCTGGTGCGAGAACACGTCCTGTGGGCCCTGGCAGAGCAGCGGCTGAAGAAGCAGGGAAGCCCATGACAAGGGCACCCTGGAGGGCGAGGGTGGCGACTCCTCGCCGCGGGGAATGGCAAGGGGACCCTAGGGACCCGTAAAGTGCCATAGCAACCACAACCAACCCACGGCAATTGCGCCCACCAAGGCCGCGGCCCCCACGACGTTGATAAACCCCCGCCAAGCCGAGGAATACCCCTGGGCCTCGGCGACGGTATGGCAGAGGGTGATCATCGCCCAACAACCCAACAGCCCTTGGATCGCACTCAACGCCACAAACGCCGGCTCTTCCGCCAACCCCAGGGGGTGTTGCTGTAACAGGTCAAAACCCAACAGCTCGTGGCCCACCACCAGCCAGACCCCCAAGCTGACGGCGCTCGGCGAGGCCGCCCCGGCTTGGGCGCGGCGCAAGCGCCAGCCGTCGCCCAGACCGCCCAGAAATTGCCCCACCCCCTGTAAGACGGCCCCAAAGAGCCAAATCCCGGCGATACCCAGCACGGCGCCGACGACGACAATGGTCGCCCAGAGGACCCCGGGCGCCATGGGTGCACTCCAGGCGCTGCGCAGGGCGCAGTCGAACACAGTGAGTATTCCCCCTGCGGCGGCGGGGATCCAGTGGGTCCGACCCGCGGCGCGGCAGCACTGGTCCCGGAGCACAGCTCGGGGGGCAAACCAGATGTGGAACCAGGGGTTGAGGGGCTGGGCGGGCGCCTCGACGCCGGTGGTCTCGCAGATACCCAGAGCGGCAATGGGGTTGGAATGGGGGTTCATGGGGTCGTCCTCCCGTCGGTTGTCGATGGGAGTTACTCTAAAAAATCCCCTCGAGGACCGCGCCGGCGGAAGTCTCCATAAAGCCGCGGCCAAAGGCACCTCGCGGAGGCGGACCCCACCCCAACGACTATGGACTAGACCCCCCATGGGGGGCAACGGCACCACCCGTCCAAGGAAGGTGCCCTGGGCCTTTGCCAAAAAAAGGCCTCTAGCCCTGTGTCATGACCCCACTCAAGAGCACCCGTCTGCGGTTGTTGGTCGGCGGGGGCTGATATTCGGCCAGGGCCTGCTGGAGCCGGGCGATGATCGCCTCCGAACTCTCGAACAGAGCCCTAACCCGCGTCTCTTCGATATCCTCGCCATGGCGCTGGAGATAGTGGGCGACGTCGCCCAGCATCTGTTGCAAGTTTGCGACGTGCGCCTGGTGATTCCCGTTACTCGTCAATGGTTCGCCATTCAACATCCGACAATCCTCACAATTCGGGGAAGCCTCAAAGACCCATCCTGATTCAAACTCCATCCAGCGGCTTGCAAGATCAATACCATTTCAGCAAATGGCCTCTGAGGTCTGTTGTAACACAGTCTTATTCCCCTTGGACTTGACATTTATCAGGGGGATTGGGGACCGAGGGCAGCACGGCGGCGCTTATCGCTGGCCCGTTGGAGGCTCCAGAGGCCGGCGGCGACGAGGATTCCCACCAAGTCGGTGATCAGTCCCCCACTGATCATGGCCAGGGCGCCCATGAGCAATAGCCCGCGCCACAGACCTGATATGGGACCAAAGTACCAACCCTGTACGGCCCCAGCCAATAGGTAAACACCGACACAAGAGGTGGCCAGCACCTGGAGGATTTTGACGGTAGTACCCTCCATCAACAACGCCGGGCTGTAGAAGAACATAAAGGGGACGATAAAGGCCGCCAGACCCACTTTGAAGGCGGTACCCGAGGTGGCCATGGGGTTGGAACCGGCGATGGCGGCACCGGCGTAGGCGGCCAGGGCCACCGGGGGAGTGATGGCGGAGATCACGGCGAAGTAAAACACAAAAAAGTGGGCGACCAGGGGTTCGACGCCGATGCGCACCAAACCCGGGGCCACCACGGCGGCGGCCACGGCGTAGGCGGCGGTGGTGGGCATCCCCATGCCGAGGATGATGGCGATGACCATGGCGAACCCCATAGCCAGCAACAGGCCCAGCGATGGCGGGATGGGGAGCCCCAACAATTCCCCGCCGCTGGCTATCCCCAGCAACAACGACGAAAACCGCGCCCCCACCCCCGTAAGGGAGATGACGCCGACGATGATCCCGGCACAGGCGCACACCGCGATGATTTGAATGGACATCCGCGCCGATAACTCCAGGGCGCGAACGATACCCACCGGTCCCATTTTGTGGGAGGACAACCAACTCACCACCACGGCGCTCACCGTGGCCAGGGTACCGGCCCGAATCACCGAGTAGCCGGCAAACAAAGCAACGATGAGAATCACAATGGGAATGAACAGATAAACTTGGCGCACCAGCTGGGCGAGGACTGGCAATTCATCGCTGCGCATCCCCCGCATACCCATGCGGGTGGCTTCAAAGTCCACCATGAAGTACACCGACGCAAAGTAGAGTATGGCGGGGATCAAAGCCGCCACCACCAGCTCCGTGTAGGGAATACCGGTGATCTCGGCCATGATAAACGCCCCGGCCCCCATGATGGGGGGCATGATCTGACCGCCAGTGGAGGCCGCCGCCTCGATGGCCGCAGCGCTCTGGGGTCGGTAGCCGACCTTTTTCATCAGCGGGATGGTGAGGCTGCCCGTGGCCACCACATTGCCCGCCGAGGTACCGTTGATCATCCCCATGAGCCCCGAGGCAAACACCGCCACCTTGGCGGGCCCCCCTAGCGCCCCCCCCGCCACGGCAAAGGCAAAAATAAAAAAGTAATACCCGCACGAGGAAGCCAGGAATAAGCAGGCAAATTGGATA
>JBHJHK010000508.1:0-14071 GCA_050330975.1 Candidatus Competibacterales bacterium
CCCCGGGCGACTGATCAACGCCCGCACGGGCAGGACGGCGATCAAAATCCCGCCCTGGGCGCCGAGCTGCCAGTCGCGCGACAGGCGCAAAAAGGCCAACACCGACCCCGCCAACGCCAGCGTCAGGGCCCCCATCACCGCGCCGATGGGGGACACCCGGCCGCCGACAAACTCCCCGCCCCCCAAGATCACCCCGGCGATGGACAACAAGGTGTAGCGCAGGGCGATATTGGCGTCGGCCGACGTGGTGAGTCCCACCAAGGCCAACCCCGCCAACACGCCAAACAATCCCGCCAGGCTGTACATGGCGACCTTGATCCACAACAAAGACCAACCGGCCCGCTCCAAGGCCCGGGGGTTGCCCCCCGCTCCCCGGAGGATCGCCCCCGTGGCCGTGGCCATCAAGCCCCAGAGCCCCGTCAACGCGATGACCACCGCGGCGACAATGGGCAGCGGCACATAGGGGGGCCGCAACCGCATCAGCTCCCGGAGCCACTCCGGCGCCGTGCCCCCGGGGGTGGGCAGCAACAACACCGCCAACCCCAACCAGATAAAAGACATCCCCAAGGTGACGACGATGGCCGGCAACTGGCGCAGGTGGATCAACGCCCCCAGCGCCCCGTAGGCGGCAATACACCCCATGAGGGCCAACACCCCCAAGGCGGGGTTTTCGGCCAACCACGTGGCGGCAATGCAGGCCACCAAGCTCACAAAGCCGCCGATGGACAAATCCAGGTCGTTGACGGCGATGATAAACAGCTGGGCCAGGGTGGCCAGGGCGATGGGGATGGCCAAGTTCAGCAGTAAATTGAGGCCAAAATAACTCATGGTCCGGGGCTGGAGGTAGAAAATCGCCCCCAACAACACGGCCAAGGACAGGGCCGGCAAGGCGGCGCGCAACACCCGGCGGGCGGCGGGGCTCAGGGTGGGCATCCAGGTCGCCCTTCGCCAAAGGAGGCGCTCAACACCGCCTCTTCGCTGACCTCGTCCCCCCGCAGGGTGGCGACAATGCCCTGGCTGCGGAACAGATACACCCGGTCGCAGTGGACCAGTTCGTCGATTTCGGTGGTGTACCAGACAAAAGTGCGCCCCGCCGCCGCCTGTTGGCGGATCATCGAGTAGATCTCCCGTTTGGTCCCCACGTCCACCCCCCGCAACGGATCGTCCATGAGCACCACCTCGGCGGTGGAACCCAAGGCCCGGGCGAACAAGACCTTTTGTTGATTGCCCCCGGAAAGGGAGAGGATGGGCTCGGCGACGCTGGGGGTGCGGATGGCGATGCGGCGCCGCCAAGTCTCGGCGTAATGGGCCACCCGGGCGGGGCTCACCCAACCAAAGCAGGTTAAAGCCTTGAGGTTGCCCAAGGCCATGTTGGCGGCGATGGACCACAAAGGGAAGATGCCATCCCGCTGGCGGTCCCCGGCCACAAAGCCACAGCGGCGCACCTTGGCAAACAGGGTTCCCAGGGCCTCGCTCTGGCCGTGGCCCGCCAGCCCCGCCAAACCCACCACCTCCCCCACGGCGGCGGTGAGGGGGAGCGGAGGGCGACCTACGGGGACGGCGAGGCGCGGGGGCCCCTCGGGGACGGGCTGGGCGTCCCGCGGGGCAGCCCTGGACTCGGCGGCAGGGGCCGTGGCCACGGTGCCCATGGCCGCCACTAGGCTCTCCCGGTCGTAGTCTCGGGCGGGCTTGGCCTCGACGATACGACCATCCCGCATCACCACCACTCGGTCGGCCACCGCCAAAATTTCCCCCAGCAAGTGGGAGATCAAAATGACGCCCAGGCCCCGGTCCACCTGGCGACGCACATGGGTCAGCAGCTGCTCGGCCACGGCGGCGTCCAACGAAGAGGTGGGTTCGTCGAGGATCAACAGTTTCAAAGGGCTATCGGTGACGGTAAAAGCCCGGGCCACCTCCACCATCTGCCGCTGGCCGATGGGCAAATCCCCCACCGGCGCATCCACATCGATGGTGTGGCCGGGGAAAAGGGTCTGGAGGGTATCCCCCATGAGCCGCCGGGCCCGGCGGCGCCAACCAAAGCCCCGCAACCGGGGGTGGAGTATGCGGGCGTTTTCCGCCACGGTCAGGTTGGGGCACAGGGAAAGCTCTTGGAACACACAGCGCAATCCAGCCCTGTGGGCCGTGGTCACCCGGTAGTCGGTGGCGGCAAAGGTACGGCCAGCGGCGGTCAAGGAACCCCGATCCCAGGGGAGAATCCCCCCTAGGATGTTCATCAGGGTGGATTTGCCGGCCCCATTGTGGCCCACCAGCCCCAGACACTCCCCGGGGCGGAGGGCCAAATCCACCCCGTCCAGGGCTTGCACGGCGCCAAAGGCCACGGCGAGCCCGGCGACGGCCACTAGGGGTGTTGGGGCGGGGGCGTTGTTGGCCAAGGACGTAGGACGCCTTTGCCGCTGACCAGCGGCTAGTTGGCCTGGGTCTGCTCGATGACGTCTTTGGCGTCGGCTAGGTCGTAGAGGACGTTGGCCACCCCACCGGGCTCAGTGTCGGCCAACCGCTGCTCTAAATTGTCCTGATCGATGCGCAAAAACGGCACAGTGAGATCCTTGGGGACTTCGGTCCCGGCGAGGACCTGCTGGGCCACCCAAAAGGCCAGGGTAGAGACCCCAGGGGCGATAGATACCGACATGGTTTCATAACCGTTGGCCCCTTTTTGCTCCGCCCACCAGGTGAGCTCGTCGTTGCGGTTGCCCATGATGATCAACGGCATCTCCCTACCCGCCGCCCGAAAAGCCTGGGCGGCGCCGTAGCCGTCCCCCCCTTGGGTCACCACCGCGTGGACCTCGCCAAGGCTCGGCAAGATCCCCGCCACCGCCTTTTGGGCCACGGTCTGGGTCCAGTCGCCGTGGACCGAACCCACCCGCTCAAATTGGGGGTGGCGCTCTAGACCCGCCTCGATGCCCTGGTGGATCTCGTCGTCGACAAACACCCCGGCGATGCCCCGGATCTCCAAAATCTTGCCCCCCTCGGGGAGGCGTTCCGCCAGGTAGTCCAGCTGGTCGGCGCCCATCTTTTGAAAGTCCACGGCGATGCGCCAGGCGCAGGGTTCGGTCACTACTCCGTCAAAGGACACCACGATGACCCCCGCCGAGCAGGCCTCGGCCACGGCGCCGTTGAGGGCGGTGGGAGACGCGGCGTTGAGGACGATGGCATCGTACCCCTGCAAAATCAGGTTTTGGATCTGGGCCGCCTGCTCGGTGGCTTGGTTCTCGGCGGTGGTAAAGGCGTCGGCGGCGGCCACCACCCCGTCGGCTACCGCCTGTTCGGCCAAGGTCTCAAAGCTGTTGAGCATCGCCTGACGCCAGGAGTTGCCGGCGTAGTTGTTGGAGAGGGCAATGCGCTTGTCAGCGGTGTCGGCCGCCTCCACCACGGGGGCCTGGAGGACGGTCGCGGCGAGAACAGTGGCGCTCGCCACCGCAGAGAGGGTGTAAGATTTCAAGGCTATGGGCTCCTGGTGGTAGCGAGAGATCGGGGGGAAGGCCCGGTCTCCGCGGGTTGACGTCGTCATGGGACGCCTTTGTTGGTAATGCCAGTTATGAATGGCACCGGTGCGGAAATTTTGACCGGTGGCGAGCGGCGAGTTTCCGCCGCCTTGGCCCGTTCCCACCCCGGACACCGACAACTGTCATGATGGGGGAGTCATCGACCCCTGGGCAAGCCCCCTGGTGAGGCTCGCCAAAAGATCGTTTCTCCACATCACAGGTCGATGGTCTACCCCACCGCTTCCCTCAACCCGCCCCACCCCAGAGGGTTGAAATTACCAACGCTCAACAATCGCCAACTGAAAGCAGATGAATTGAAAGCTCGAGGGACTAAACCGTTCACGGCAAAGAGAAAACCGCTGACAGCCACCCCCCTCGGCAGGCATTTCGTATGATTACACTCTCAGGCGATCTGTTGATGACATCGAGCGCCGTGGTCCTCTAGGTGGGGAGAGACTGCTTGCTTCTTGAGGTCTTAGTTCACGTCTTCGTCCCCCAAGACCCATCGGGGTCAGGCCTACCTGACACCTTTAAGCGTCGTCGCGTTTGTTTCACCCCCTCGAAATCCCTCGAACTCCCTGGAATGATCTAACGGGACCCTTTACTCAACAGCCTGAATCGTCTAATGTCCGGTTTGAGGCTGGCCATATTCTTGAGCAACAGCGCGGCAGAGCCGTGTCGTTGTGATTACTGCTCGTCAAGCGATAACGGAAAGTTGGCGGGAAGATCACAAATGCAAGTACGAGGCGTTCATTTCCGGCTTGGTGATTCAGGAAGTATCGAGAGGAGACGAAGGTTGCGGAAATTCGCCACTATCGCATGGAGCACGCTGAAAAATACGGGCACGATCTAAAGCGAATCCACGAGGCACTAAAAGAGCTCGAATCGGAATCGGGCCGCGAAATTGCTCATCGCAAACCACGTTTGCTGTTGCCCAAAATAGACAGCCAACAAAAACATTAACGCATACCCATTTACGCAATGCACTTTTTGCGCTCCGCGAAAGCGCGGATCGTTCTGCAAAAAGCCCGCCGTGCAAATGGGCTTGTTATGTTAAGCGCTGGGTTACAAAAAAATATGGACTAGCAGTGAAAACCATTGCATTAAAATACTTAAGAAAGGCACTGAATAATCCAGCTGCTTCCTTCAAAGAGAAGCCCAACTCGAGCTGGTTGATCGTTCTCGTTGTCGGTACCCTGGTGGCCATCCTGCAGTTGATGCCCTTCACTCGGGTTTTTCACCTAACTGCTGACGATAACTTATTTCACCATGTCGCCCTCAGCCAAAGCGCTGAGGAAATGTGGGTCTTGGCAGATACTTCTGCCAAATGGCAAGGACGCATTGGTCAGTATCTGTCCCATATATTGAACTATCTGGGCAACTACTATATTGACACCCAGTCCTTTAGAGTGGCGATCGTTACATTATTTTTTGCTTTCCATTGGATACTATTCAAATATTTCGATCGCTTATTTCAAATCAAGCTCTCACCCGTGATGATTGTCTTAGCATTGGCCATGCTACCTTTTACAGATTATCACATGCCCCCTAACGCCTACCCACTGCTCGTCACATTGCCATTACTGTTAATTGTTTTGCTGCGCTTGGCAACACTCCATCTCTGCTGGCAAAAAAGAAAACAAAGGCAAGGCATAATTATTACACGGCTAGCACTTATCGCCCCATTGATGACTCTTGAATACGCCCTAATAATCGGTATTGCCTTGGCCAGCAGTGAAGTTCTATTTAGAATATTCCCCATCGATACAAATCACTCCGGGTCGAAAGCCAACGCTTCACATCTCCGCGGCATGGCAAGTAGGTTTTTGACGGCTTTGCGGTTGCCCGAGACAAAGCTTGATATCCTCACCCTGGGTAGTGCACTCATGCTTTACTTGGGATTTCGGTATTTCTTTCCTTCTAGCTACACCGGCAATTCCTTAAATATTACAGCCTGGCATGAGATCGCCACCGTTCAGTTTAGGCATGCCATAGGAGGATTATCTCCACTACACTGGCAATGGTATAACCTAAATCATTCATCAAATGAATGGCTGTATGCTTTAGTTGTGGGCATGGGTTTGGGATTTGCGATTTGGATGTGTTGGAAAAAATCAAGGCCTCGTATAACCCTAGCCCCTCTGATTCTTGGAATCGGTTGGGCTTTAATAATACCACTACCCCTTGCCCTCTCCGAAAAATATCAAACATGGTGCCTTGATGGTGATTACTGTTTTTATCTAGACAGCCGAATTGCATTTCCTGGCATCTGTCTTGCCATCATCAGCTCACTTTATGCAGTTGAGCGACTGACAACATTCATAGGGGCTCCCCATATCGTGAGATGGCTGGCGGCATCATGCGTTGCCTTCTCGGGAGCTCTAACTTATCTCAACAATCAATCCACCGTTGCCAGGCTCGATGAGCTAGAAATGCCTTTTAGTATTGTTCGGCGCTATACTTGTCTGATGCCTAATGTCCACCCTGCAGATCAGTTCTTACTATCTCATTACAGTGAAAAAATACGCTGGCATCCCGTCCGGGAAGAAATCAACCCCCATGGATCTTTGTTCTACGACATCGTGCGGCGGGGGAGCCAGGCTTATCTAGAACGCTACCTCGCTCACCAGCGAAGTCTTGGATGTCAACAATCTTCAACAGCCACAGCGCTGAACCAAAAGTATCACACCGCTTTGCCCACCCCTGAAGGGATGATACTCCTCGGCTGGCACGAACGGGAGGCTTGGGGAAGATGGTCTCGAGGAAACACAGCGGTGTTGATACTACAGCCCCCGGTGGCAAGGGACAACGAACCCACCTCCCTCGTTGCGCGCCTAGAACTCATGGTTCATTTATCCAACACGCAACAAACCCAGCGAGTGATAGTAAAACAAAACGAGAACTTACAATGCACTATCGCACTTGACAGCATGTTGGCGATCATCGATATCGATATCGACACTCAAATCATCCATCAAAAATCCAGCACAATCATTGAATTTGGGTTACCCGACGCTTTTGCCCCTGGGCAGTTTGGCGAAACGGGGGATAAAAGGATGTTAGCCATTGGACTCATCAGCATTGAGTTAAAGGACACAGGAAAGGACACAGGAAAGGACACAGGCGCAGTGATCCACGACAAACAGATCAAAACCCAATCTTGTCGTTTTTGATTGATCCAAGGCTATCACACCGGATGCTTACAGAAGCCACAATGGACGAATTATCCCTGCCCCTCCTCTACCGAGACGACCACTACGTGGCCATCCACAAACCCCCCCATTTGCTGGTCCACCGCACCCACCTGGCCCGCGATGAAGTCTTTGTCCTCCAGCGCCTGCGGGATCAACTCAAGCGCCGCCTCTACCCCATCCACCGCCTGGATCGGGCCACCTCGGGGGTCTTGGTATTTGGCCTCACCCCCGAGGCGGCCCACCGCTTGGTCGAGCAATTTGCCGACCATCTCGTTGAAAAGGAATACTGGGCCCTGTCCAGGGGGTGGGTGGCCGATACGGGAACCATCGACCACCCGGTGCGGGACGACGACACCGACAAACCGCCCCGGGATGCCGTCACCCACTACCGCTGCCTGGCCAGAGGAGAGCTACCCTTTGCCGTGGACCGCTATCCCACCGCCCGTTACTCCTGGGTGAGGGCCGATCCCAAGACCGGCAGGCGCCAGCAAATCCGCAGACACTTCAAACACATTTCCCACCACCTCATCGGCGACGTCAAACACGGCAACGGCAAGCACAACCGCTTTTTTCGCCAACACTTCGGCATCCAACGGCTGATGCTATTGGCCAAGCGGCTGGCCTTTACCCACCCCATGACGGGCGCTTATACAGTGCTCACCACCGCCCCCGAAGGGGAGTGGCAACGGGTGGCGGCGGCGTTGGGTTGGGATCTGGCGTCACCATTTCCCCGCCCAAATTGCGGGGATCGGTGAGGATGGCCGTCGCGGCGTCAAAGGCGGTGATGCTGCCCAAGGTCCGGGCCAACACCGTCGCCCCTTCCAACAGGGCCATGGTGGCCATGGCGGTCTGGTTGGGGTCCACCACATCCCCCTCGAGACCCTCGGCCAGGTGTTCGAAGGTGCGGACGAAGAATCGCCGGGTGACCCGCGCCACCTCCTCCGGCAAGCCTTTGCTCTCGGCCCCCAACAAACCGCACAGACACATCCGTCCCCAGTCTTCCATGGTGGCTCGAAAAGCATCCTGGTAGGCGGTGATGCGCACGAGCCCCGGCGGCGCATCGGCCACCGCGGCCATAAATTCTTCGATGTAGCGCTCCACCAACTCCACCACCAGGGCCTCTTTGGTGGCGAAGTGCTGCTGGAGGACGGCCGGTTTGACACCTGCGTCGTGGGCCACCTCTTCCAGGCGAAAGCCGTGGTAACCAAAGCGACGCAACCGCCGCTCCGCGGCGTCGAGAATCCGCGTTATCGCCGTCGTTTGGGTCATGTTTACTGCTCCCCCATTGCCATACCCTACAGCCTCCGGCCATGGCTGGCTTGAACGCCGCCACACCCATTGGCCCATGGCGAACAGGATAACACCCTCTTGGGAAACGACGACGACGGGGCCGTGACAGCCCGGCACTGCGTTTCTATGATCCAAGGTTCGCCTTGCAGTGGGTTTGCCGCAAACCTTCCCCTAGTCCAGCCCCGCAACTCCCCAGCCACCGCGTCGGCGTTGAGGCCCATTTGGAGCAACACCCCTGCAGGCGCGGCGGCACCGTGGCCCAGTAGGGCATTGTCACCCCTCTCCCACACCTACGGTGTGTTCGATATGCCGGGGGGGTGGGCTGCCGGAGTCGACACCTAGACCCCAGGCCCCTCTGGGAACTCCCGTGGCGGCGGTCGTAGGCGACGTTAGACCCTTCGATGGCGGGCAAATGGGTCTAGGCCCATACCCTGGACGGCGATGGTACCGATGCACCCTTTATCCACCATTGAGGCTCGGCGGTCGAAGCCGAGGCCGCGGCTCGAGGATATCGACCGAATAATAGCCCCAAGCGCTCGCCAAGCCCCACCCAGTGGGCGATGGATAATAAAATAGCTCCAGCAATTCCCGGTCACCCCCCCTTTGTGTCATTTTGAGTGACCCCCGGAAAGGGGCTTTTTAAAAGGCGCAAGCTGATTCCCAAGCATCTTTTTCTGTGATGCTTGTTCTTTATCTCTCACTCTGTTCCACTACTTCACCAAGGCTCATCACAATCATTGGTTGGCTTAATAAAAAAATCCGTGATCCATGCGCAGTAGCAAAGTGGTTTCTCTGTGTCGGGATCACATTCCCAGTACTCAAAAAAATTGACTCTAAGACGCGAATTTTTATTTAAAGGAATCACGTACGGTGAGCCCGGCTTGACCCAAACACCACCCAGCAGTTGATGATAATAATGGGTCTCACCGTTGCGCTTCTTTTTAGCACAGCACTCTGCGCAGCGAATCCGCGTCGAACCAATGCGTATCGCAAGGTGCTTGATCAACCCCGTAAAGCGTTTTAAGATTGTAGCGAACATGCGCTTCGCTACGGTGTTGATCAAACTGCAACAATGAGGGAAACTTAAGGCCAAAGAGAGCAAAACCGCTCATTAAAACATCAACTAATGGATAGAGGAGCTGGCTGCGGTGATCAGGAACGGTGGCGTGAAAAAAACGGCGTAGTCGTCAAATGAGTGACGTGGCTAGGCAGGGCGCTTGGGACATCGTCTTCTCTTCCGTAGGAACGCTTGGGGAGTGGCCTCAAGTCTTAACAAAGCGGTTAAGTTGCTTCGACAAAATGTCAACAAAAAGGTTCGTGAAGCTCTCTCAACGAAGCTAAGTCATTGATTCTTCGTTGAGCTATCAGGCGACCGAGAATTGCTGACTCGTCATCAAAGGTAGTACACTAAACCAAAGAGGTGCAGAAACATGTCTGAAGAATTTTCTTTACATGTCAGCTTTGAAACCGAATCCCAAAAAACCTTAGAGCTCTTAAAAAAAATAGAGACCCACTTCGACAACGAAGATTTTGAAGCCATGGGAGAGCTCCTCGCAGGCTCGGGCATAGACTTCAACGCAAACATTTTACAAGAAAACATCAAAAATACTTTCTCTCAATACTCCGATCATAGAGAATACTACGATGGTGATCTCGTCAAAAGCTTGATTGAAACGGCAAAAGAAAACAATCCACAACTCTCGATTGAAGGCAAGAAGAGTCACAAACTTCTCATCGAAGGGCACGACCATGGCGGAGATGATTTCTGTACGTTTTTTATGGCACTGTTGAGCATATTGAATTTGTCGAAGCTATCGGGCATTGCCAGATCGGATAATGGTTGGTCTGGGAAGTGGGTCAGTTCTGGGGGCAAGCTGTCTGTTGAATTTCAAGAGGCAGAAGAGTGGTAAACCTAGCGCTTGATACTCGGCGCCACAGTCCAGGCTCACATAAATCCGTCTACGAATTCCAGTGCGGCTAATCCCAGGCCAAAATCACCTAGCGATACCCCCGGCCACGACTGGAGAATCCCAGCCTAAAGATGCTCTCGCTGACGGTCTTCAAGACCACTGCCGACGCTGTAGCCCACGGCACAACACTGAGCATACCGGCGCAGGTAATCGATGTGCCAATGGGGCTTGACCACGGGTCTCAGATGATGACGCAAGCGCCCCCGCAGCCCGCCGGGGCCAAAGGCACTACCCACGTAGAGGTAAATACCCGGGTCGAGGGCAAAGGGACCTCGCCTTCCCAGGGCGAGCTGGCAAGAAGCTTGTGTTGTCAAGATCAACACATAGCTACCGGGAGCGGCGGGGCGACGTTCCTGGAGAATATTCTGCACCTTACAAAATCACTGCTTATTCAACACCACCCGGAGCTCGGGCTCCTCCAGCTGAATTTCCATTTCGGTGTCGGATATGGCAATAATTTGATAAGTCGTCGTGTTGCCCTCTTCTATTTCAAACATTGACCCCATCTCTGGGAGCGCCGTCAAGATTTCTTTCGTCGGCTCATCGAGAGGCTGATAGGTACTCTCATTGGCTACCTCTGTCAACTCCCTGCCATCTTCACTCAACTGCCACTCACCGGCTTCTTCCACAAGAATATTGAGTTCCATGTCACCGTCGGGCATTCTCATCTGGAAGTTTATCTTGGCCTCACTGCTGTAGGAGCCATTGGCTCGGTAGGTTTGCTCCCCCGCAATGGCCATTTCCACTTCCATACCCTCCGGAAGGGGTTCTCCAGATTGTCCACTGGCTTCTGTACTAGAGATGGACATGGATAATTCCCAGGTACCATGAATCTTTTCTTCAGTAGCAGGCTGTCCATAACTCACAGACCCAAACAGCACCAACGCCAAGGCTCCTGCAGCCCACAACGCGCCATATTTCATACCCAGCCCACTCCTTCCAATTTTGCCATAGAGTCTTTTACCACACACTGGGAGCAAAATATCGACCCAGCATCCAGAACAACGGCACTATATCACAAATCGATTTTCACCACTCCTAAAGCAAAATTGGGATTTCTATCAATCCCGGCGCCCATAGGTTTTAAAACCCGCCCTGACCTCCTCAATCTGACCATGGTCGAGGATCCCCGCCCCCCCCTGTAGCTGTAGACTCAAGTAATACTGCATGGCGAAGGTCTCCAACTCCACCGCCAGCCACATGGCCTTTTCCAGATTCGAGCCCACGGCGAGCATGCCGTGGTTGGCCATCAAACAGCCGTGGCAATCCTTGCCCAGGGCGGCGAGGACCCGATCCGACAGGGCCTGGGTGCCGTAGCGGGCGTAGCCACAACAGGGGATCGAAGCCCCCCCAAAGGCGGCGATCATATAGTGGCAAGCCGGGATCTCTCGGTGGGCCATGGCCAACACCGTGGCATAGGTGGAGTGGGTGTGGACCACGGCGCCCACATCGGGCCGCGCCAGGAGGATATCCCGGTGAAAACGCCATTCCGTCGACGGCTTACAAGGCCCCGAGTAGGCCCCATCTTCACTGTCCCCAACCAAGGGCATGGCCGCCAGCATCTCCGGGGTCATGGCCTCGTAGGGGGTGGCGCTGGGGGTGATGAGCATGACGTCCTCAAAACGGGCCGAGATGTTGCCCGAAGTGCCCTGGTTGAGGCCGATGTGGTTCATCCAGCGACACTGATCGATGATGCCCTGGCGCAACCGCCGTTCTTCAGGACCCATGACACCCCCCCTCCACAACTGGTACTACCGTTGAACATGTAACCAATGGTTTCCTTCCATTGAGACGGCAACATCCCGTTACACAACCCCAACGGGGCGCAACACCCTCTAGCTTCCATCTCGCTAATCTGGCCCTGCCTTCGGGCACTTCCCTTTTCTAACACCGCGAGGATAGCGAGATGCAACTCAAAAGCGCAGTCGTAGGCATGATGGCCGGTATGGCCCTGACCCTGTCCACCTTCAGCATTGGCCAACCCCTGGGCAACTGGGGGGGCTTGAACCGCATCGACAACAGTGTGGCCGACATGAACGGCCAAGGCCCCATTGCCACCGCCATTCAGGAGTTCGCCGCCGATCTGAACCTCAGCGACGAGCAAAAGGCCGAGATCGCGGACATCATTCTATACGCCCAGGGAGTGCGCGCCGATCACCTAGACGTCGCCCTGAGCCTCATCGGCGAAGCCCAGGCGGCCTTTGAGGCCGGTGACCCCGACGTCGCAGTCTTGAGCTTAATGGTGGAAGCCAGCGTCGATCAGCAGATCGAGCAATCCCGCACGGTGCGCGACCGGTGGCTGGACTTCTACCAAAATTCCCTGAGCGAGCAACAACAAGCGGTGATCGACGAGGCCGTCCTCAACAAGCTCAACCGCCTTGAGCGACTCCTCAATTGGGCTACTGCCTTCCGCAACTAAACACTTGCCAATCCAACCCCCGAGGCTGACACCACCCGGGGCCTGGGCAGGGTACGCACCCGACCACCCGCCATGGCCCCGGGCAACTGACAGGCCCAATCGGCGACGGTCAACAGCTTTGCCAAGTCGACGCCCGTGGCGATTCCGGCGTTTTCAAAGGCAAACACCAAGTCCTCGGTGGCCGTATTGCCCGTGGCCCCCGGAGCAAAGGGGCAGCCCCCCAACCCTCCCGCTGCCGTATCGAACACCCGCACCCCGGCTTCAAAGGCGTAGAGGGCGTTGGCCCCCCCCAGGCCATAGGTGTCGTGGCCGTGGAAAGCCCAACGGGCCCGCCCCACCGCCGGCAGGGCCATACAGCGCTCAAACAGCGCCGCCACCTTGGGGGGAATAGCCCTTCCCGTGGTGTCGCAAAGGGCGATCTCGGCGTCTGGAATCAATTCCCCCACCCGAACGACGCATTCCACCACGCGGTCGGGGTCTACCGTGCCCTCAAAGGGGCAGTCAAAGGCGGTGGAGATATTGACCCGCAACTGGTAGGCCTCCCGGGGCATCAACAGAGCGACGATATCCGCCAAGCGCTGGAGGGACTCGGCCACGGAGGCTTTGACGTTGTTGCGATTGTGGGACTCGGAAACGGACAGCACAAAGGCCAACTCCGTGACCCCCAAGGCCAACGCCCGCTCCAACCCCTTGACGTTGGGCACCAACACACAAAACCGCCCCCGGTCGTCGGTGCGAAAGTGGCCAATCAGGGCGTCGGTATCGGCCATCTGGGGCACTGCCTTGGGGCTCACCAAAGAACCGATCTCGATGCGCCTGAGCCCCACCCCCAACAGTTGTTCCACCAAGTCAATTTTGGTCGCGGTGGCAATGGGCTCACAAATGGGCTGGAGGCCGTCCCGGGGGGCGACGTCTTGGATTTCAACGACGGGGGGCGACGGCTGAGTCGACATGGAGCTGGCCCTTTGGGTGGTGGTGGTCGACAAACAAACTCCACCCCAACGCCCGTCGTTCCCCGGGGTCAGGGGATCTCCGGCAGCGTCCAGTCCACCTCGTCTTGGCCGTTTTGCGCTAGGGCGGCATTGATGCTGGAAAAGGGACGACTGCCAAAAAAACCGTTGCGGGCCGACAGGGGCGAGGGGTGAGCACTCTGCAAAATAGTGTGTTTTTGCCCGTCGATCAATGGGGCCTTTTTTTTGGCATACACACCCCACAGGACGAACCCCACGTGGGAGCGGTGTTGGCTCACCAACCGGATGACCCTGTCGGTGAGGGTCTCCCAACCCCGACCCTTGTGGGAGTTGGGGGTGTGGGCGCGGACGGTCAGCACCGCGTTGAGGAGCAATACCCCCCGCCTTGCCCAAGCACTCAGGTGGCCGTGGTCTGGGGGCTGGAGGCCCAAATCGGCGTGGCGCTCTTGGTAGATATTCTTCAACGACGGCGGTATGGCGACGCCGGGCTTGACGGAAAAGCTCAGTCCGTGGGCCTGGCCGTCGTCGTGGTAGGGATCTTGGCCGAGGATCAACACCTCGACCTCCTCAAAGGGGGTCAAGGCAAAGGCGGAGAACACCTCATCTTGGGGGGGGAGGGCGTGATGGTCCCGACGCGGGGCGGCCAGTAAGGCCTGGAGGTCGGGATATTTGTCGTTGTGCAGGTGGGTGGCGAAGGCGGGGGGCCAGTGGGGGAGGGGGTGGG
>JBHJHK010000509.1:0-7674 GCA_050330975.1 Candidatus Competibacterales bacterium
GGCGGGGCTGGGCCGCTCCAGGGGGAAGGTGTCCCGGGTACGGGTATAGAGGGGACCCGACAAGCGCCCCACGGCGTCTAGGGCAGCGGCGTCCACCCTGCCGGTGTTGGGGTCGACGATGCCGTCCCGCGCGGCGATCCACACCACTTCACCCAACACAATGGTGCGCCGAGGCCCCAGCTCCAGGGTCAAGTAGCGCCGGCACTCCAAGGCCACTGGAGCCTCTTGGATCCGCGGTGCCCCAACCTTGGCGGCGGGCACCGGGGTGAGGCCAGCTCGATCGAGCTCGGAAATGCCGTCGGGGTAGTCGGCGGCACAGCGGTTCATGGCCGGTGCCAAGGCGTCGTCGACGATGTTGACCGTAAACTCCCCCCGCCGAGAGATGTTGCGGGCGGTGTGTTTCAATTCGCCGTTGTTCAAGGTCTCGATCCCCAAGGCGACCAGGCAGGGGTCGTAGGACAAGGCGTTGAAGAAGCTGTAGGGGGCGGCATTGACCACCCCACGGTGGTCCACGGTGGTCACCAGGGCGATAGGCCGGGGGACGACGACGCCAGTGAGGAGGCGGTAGACGTCTTTGGGGGCCAGCTTGGCCAAGTCAAAGTCCGCGGGCAAGGGAGTGATCTCGGGTCAGGGGTTGGCAGCGGGGAGAACCGCAACTGGGCGTTTGCCCAAGTTTAGATGACAAATGACCCCTCGCCCCACCGTTGGGGGGTACGACGAAGAGGCCCGGCCGAGTCACCCCTCTGCCGCGCCGCAGGTGGGGGAGAGGGACCGGGGGTGAGGGTCCGAGCCAACCTCCCCTTGCACCAAAATCGCCCAGCAGCAGCTACAATGGTGCATAAGAGGCCTCTTTACCAAGGCCCCGAACCCCCAGGCTCGAAAAATCCCTCGGCACGAGATTTGCTCGACGGGGGGTTGAGCTGACCCCTATCGAGGAAAACACCCATGGCCCTAGCCCTTCGGCGGTTGCTATTTTCATCCGCCTGCGCACTCCTGGCATTGTCCATCGCCCACCCCGCCACCGCCGACGACGGCCCCTTGACCGTGGGCTTGGACGGCACCTTTGCCCCCCACGCCATGCCCACCCTGGACGGCGGCGTCGAGGGCTTTAACGTGGACTTGGCCAACGAGATCGGCCGCCGGCTGGGTCGGGAGATGAACATCATCGCCGCCCAGTGGTCGGGGCTTCTACCGGGGATGCAGGCCGGGCGCTACGACTTTATCGTCGCCCCCACCACCGCCACCGAGGAACGGGCCGAGAATCTCCTCCTCACCGAGGGCTACCTCAACACCGACTACCAATTCATCATCCGCAGTGATAGCCCCGACATCGAGGCCCTGGAAGACCTGGAAGGCGAAGTGGTGGCGGTCAACAAAGGTTCGGCCTACGACCGCTGGGCGAGAGACCTCCAAGATGACATCGGCTGGCGGGTGGAGTCCTACGGCACCAACACCGACGCCGTCCAAGCCGTGCTGGCCGGCCGGGCCTACGCCAACGTGGCGGGCAACACCGTGGTGGCCTGGGCCGCCAAGCAAAATCCCCGCCTCAAACTGTCCTACCTCCACAGCACCGGCCGGGTGTTCGCCATGCCGTTTCGCAAGGACGATGCAGCCATGCGCAACCGCGTGGAAGAAACCATCGAGTGCATGAAGCTCGACGGCACCATCCAGGCCCTGAGCGAGAAGTGGTTTGGCGTCACCCCCGCCGCCGATTCAGCGGCCGCGACGGTGTTCCCGGGCTACGGCATCCCCGGCATGGCGGGCCACGACCCCGAACCCCGTGAGCCCAACTGCGGCGCCTGAACCGGCGGTGACCTCGGCGGCGATGCAAGGCGCCGAGGCCAACCCCGTCCTGGAGATCCAAGGCCTCGCCAAACGCTTTGGTACTTTGGAGGTCCTCACCGACATCGACTTGACGGTGGCCAGGGGCGAATTGGTGTTTATCATCGGCCCCTCGGGCTCGGGCAAGTCCACCCTGCTGCGCTGCTGTAACGCCCTAGAGCGCCCCAGCCGCGGCTCGGTGGTGGTGGACGGCGTCGACCTGCTCCACCCCCGCACCGACCTCAACCGCCTGCGCCGGCGCATCGGCATGGTGTTCCAGGGTTTCAACCTCTACCCCCACATGACCGCCATGGGCAACGTCGCCCTGGCGTTGCGAAAAGTCCTCAAATTGCCCCGCCGGGAAGCCAACGCCCGGGCCCTAGCCGCCCTGGAACAAGTGGGTTTGGCCGACAAAGCCAACAGCTACCCCAGCGATCTGTCGGGGGGCCAGGCCCAGCGGGTGGCCATCGCCAGGGCGTTGGCCCTAGAGCCCACCTTGATGCTGTTCGACGAACCCACCTCGGCCTTGGACCCAGAACTGGTGGGCAGCGTGTTGGAGGTGATGCGGGCCATGCGCACCGCCGGGATGACCATGGTGGTGGTGAGCCACGAAATGGGCTTTGCCCGGGCGGCGGCAGACCGAGTGATCTTTATGGATCGAGGCCTCATCGTCGAACAGGGCCCCCCCGCCGAACTGTTCACCGCCCCCCGACACCCCCGAACCCGGGAGTTCGTCGCCCAAATCGACCGGCGCTGAGCACCATGACACCCTTGGATCGGCTGGTGGACAGCTTTTTCAACCTCGAGGTCATGGCCGCCTACGCCCCGGATATCATGGCCGGGTTCTGGATCACCTGCCAATTGGCCGGTTTAATCGTCGTCACAGGCCTGGGGGCTGGACTGGTTATGGCCCTGGTGCGGGCTTTGGGCTTCAAACCTCTCAATGCCTTGATCGTGGTGTTCGCCGACGTGTTCCGGGCCCTGCCACCGTTGGTGATCATCTTGCTGCTGTACTTCGCCCTGCCTTATTTGGGTGTTTCCCTGTCGGGCTTTGTCGCCACCTGGTTGAGCTTGGGCTTGGTCCTAGCCGCCTTTGCCGAGGAGAGCTTTTGGGGGGGCATCACCGCCGTGCCCCGGGGTCAGAGCGAGGCCGCCCGCTCCACGGGTCTTGGCAAGAGCCAAACCCTGTTACACGTGATCCTGCCCCAGGCGGTGCGGTTGACCATCGCCCCCCTCACCAACCGCACCATCGCCGTCACCAAGGGCACGGCGCTGGGCTCGACGGTGGCGGTGAGCGAGATCCTCTACCAGGCCACCACCGCCCAATCCTTCTCCGGCAACGCCTCGCCTTTGATGCTGGGGGCATTGGCCTACATCGTGTTGTTCTTTCCCTTTGTCCTGGTGGGGCGTTACATCGAAACCCGCTTCGCCTGGAAGCGCGCCTGAGCCAAGGTCAAGGGTTAACCATCGAGGCTGCCGTGGAAGAATTGCTGTTTAACTTCTTCAATCTAGAGATCATGGCCAAGGCCTGGCCAACCCTGTGGCTGGGGCTCAAAACCACCCTGCTGTTGGCGTTGGTGGTGATTCCCTCGGGCCTCATCAGCGGCTTGGCCGTGGCGCTGTTATACCGGGTGGAGAGCCCCTGGGTGCGCTGGCCACTGATCCTCTATGTGGATTTCTTCCGCGCCTTCCCCCCCTTGGTGCTGTTGATCTTTATCCACGCCGGGTTGCCCTTTGTGGGCCTGGAACTGTCGGCCTTTGCATCGGTGGTTGTGGCGTATTTTCTCAACAATTCCAGCTACTACGGGGAAATTCTGCGGGCCGGCATCGAGAGCGTGGGCCGCGGCCAGATGGAGGCCGCTCGCTCCACGGGGCTGTCGTGGCTCAATGCCATGGCCTTTGTGGTGGTCCCCCAGGGGGTGCGCAACGTGCTGCCCGATCTGCTCTCCAACACCGTCGAGGTGGTAAAGCTCACCGCTTTGGCCAGCGTGGTGGCCCTACCCGAGCTCCTCTACGCCGCCGAGATGGCCCGCTCCATCACTTATAACCCCTCCCCCGTGGTGCTGGCGGCGTTGATCTACCTGGTGCTGCTGTGGCCGTTGGTGCGCCTGCTGTCGCGGCTGGAGCACCGGGCCCTCAACCTGCGCTGAGCACAGCGCCCAAGGACCTCAACAATGGTCACACCCACCTCTTGGCTCTCCGTGGTCTTTGCGATATTGCTGCTGTGCTGCTGTGTCCCCACCATGGAGGTCGACGCCCAGGAAACCGGCGACGATGGCCGAGATAGCCCCCCTCAAACCGATCCCCTGACCACCCGCATCGAGGCCCTAGCGGCCAACCGCGCGGCCATCACCGCCGCCCGCCAGGAGCTGGCCGACATCTCCCAGCGGGCCGAAAACGTCGCCAGCGATGCCGAACGGGAGACCTTCAGCCGCACTATCGATGACCTCCAAGGGGAGGTCTCCGAGTTAGAACAGCGGCGCGAGCGGCTGTTTTTCGGCTTTGCCCCCGACGAGACCACGGCCACCGCCGATGACTCGGGGGAATCGCCGGACCTAGAAGCCCTCCTCATTCAAGGCCTCACCCCGGTGATCGACTGGATTGAGCAGCTCACTGCCGACACCCGGCGCATCGACCAGTTGGAAGGGGAAATCCGCCGCCAGCGACACCAGGTGGAGACCCTAGAGCGCGAACTCCAGGGGCTCTTGGAGCTCGACATCGTCGCCGACCGCCTGGCAGACCCCGACGCCGAGGAATTGACCACCAAACGCGATAGCACCGAGAAAAGGCTCGCCTCGGCCCGCAGCCAGGTGGAAGCCCTCCAGGTGGAGCTGGCCCAGGAGCGGACCCGCCAGCGCCGACGCTTTCTGGCCGCCGATGAGGACGGCATCGCCGCCTTGCTCATCGACCAGGGGATCACCTTGTTCATGGGCCTGGGGGTGGGCCTTTTGGCCTATGGTGCCGCCACCCTGCTCCACTGGGTGCCCCGTTGGCTGTTTCGCCGCTTCCTGGGACGCTGGCCGGTGCCCCTGCGGGCCTATTGGTTGATCATGCGCCTGGTGAGCCTGTTCTTGGCCTATGTGGCCGCCATCGCCGTGTTCAACGCCCGTCGGGATTGGGTGTTGACGCTAGTGGGGCTGGCGGTGGTAGTGGGCACCCTCTACACCCTGGGGCGGGCGTTGCCGCGGATGATGGAGCAGATTTCTCTGCTCTTAAACCTCGGGGCCGTCCAGGAGCGGGAGCGGTTGATCTTCGACGGCATACCCTTTGAGGTCACACAGCTGTCTTTCTACACCACCTTGGCCAACCCCACCCTCCAGGGGGCCGAGCTGCAACTGCCGGTGCGGGGTCTCATCGGCCTCCACTCCCGCCCCGTGGCCCCCGGAGAGCCCTGGTTCCCCACCGCCCCGGGGGATTGGGTGTTGTTGCCCGGCGACGACAAGATCGCCCAAGTGGAACGCCAGACCCCGGAATTGGTGCAACTGCGGCTACTGGGGGGCCTCACCTACACCCTGCGGACCACGGCGTTTTTGGATCGTGGCCCCCGCAACCTGTCCCAGGGCTTTCGCATCGAGACCCTGTTCACCCTGGACTATCGCCATCGCCCCGAGGCCTGGGACCCCATTCCGGCGTTGATGAAGCACGCCCTGTGGGAGGGCATCGTCCATCTGGTGTCCCACACCCAGGTGCGCTCTCTAGAAGTGGAGCTGTGGCGGGCGGGCCCCTCGGGGCTCGAGTACGAAATCGAAATGGACTTAAGCGGCGAGGCCGCCCCCCTCTACGAGGACGTCGAGCGCACCTTGCAAAGGCTCCTCATCGAAGCCAGCGAACGCCACCACTGGACCATCGCCCTGCCCCAGATCACCCTCCACAATCCCTCCAGTCCGGTCGGCGGCTGAGGGGTTAAACGGCAAATCACGGTCATCGGCGTGGTCTGATGCCCCCTACAGGCCTCTACCCCCCTCGATTCACCCCGGCGTGAGGACGAGGCGCCCTGACGGGCGCCTTGATCCCTGCCGCGTCCTCAGGCCCGCCGGGGGTACAAAGGCGCCAAGGGCTCCGCTGAATGGTCGGCTTGAAACGCCTTGGCGACGGGTAACCCCTTGGCGATGGCACCGGCCAGGCCCTCCCCCCGCCAAGGATTGGCGTTGGGGGCGTAGAGGGCCCGGTCCAATTCCCTGACCAGAGAAGCCGCCGGCTCCTGGAGTCGGGCCGCCAATTCTCCAAGGCTCGTGGGGGGATTGCGCTGCCAGCGGTCGGCTCCGGCTCGAAGTAGCGCGCTGGCCGCCCCTTGGGGGTCGTCGTCGCCACAGGCCGCCGCCAAGGCCCGCTGCCAGCGGGGCTCCATCCGTCCCTGCCCAGGGCGAGGGTTGGCCTGGTCGGCGGCGGCTCCCCGGGGTGGCCGGCGGCGGTCGTTCCACCAACCCAGCAAGGTCATGAGCCACAGCCCCATGACCCCCAAACTAAACCAATACCAAAAGGCCTCTGTTATCCCCCCCGGCGGCGCTAGCCCTAGCCCACCTTCCCCCGGCAATGCTGGACTCGGGGGGGCGACCTCCGCGGGCGCTGGGGGAGCTGGGGGTGAGGTCGGACTGGGCCCGGGGGCCACGGCGGGGAGCACCGTCACCGTGCGGGCCGGCAACCGGGCCATGCGCTGGCGATCTTGGACCGTGTCCCACCAGGGCAGGGTCACCGCCGGCAGGGTGTACTCACCTGGAGCCGACGGCACCAGGGCCACCCGCTGCTCTCGGCGGCCGTGGAACCAGCGGCCATCTTCCCGCGTGGCCACCTGGGGCTGGTCGGCGTAGGCTTTGAAGGCGTCGGGCAGGGGAAGGTCTAAGGTGGGCAACTGCACCCCCTCCAACCCCTGGGCCTCTAGGATCACCGTGCGGGTGATGGGTTCTCCCACCCGGGGCTCATCGACCTCGGACCAGCGCTCCTCCAAGGTCAATGCCCCCGCCGGCAGGAACGGGGCGCCGCTGAACCCCGCCGGCCGCTGGCGCACCTGGAGAGTGATGGCTTCACTCTCCAAGGTCACCGGTCGACCGCGGTTGAAGAAGCGATCCATGCCCCCCAAGCGCCCGCCGCTCTGGGCAATGCGCCCCTTAAAGGTCACAGCGGGGATGGTGATCTGGCCGCTCTTTTGGGGAAAGATGCCATAGCGGCGCTCAAAAACCCGGTAGCGACGGCCAAAGCGGGTCGCCTCGCTCTCCCGATCTTCCCCCAGGCGCTCCACGGCGGCGTCCACCACCCCCGGCGCCTCGAGGCTACCCCCCAACAGGGGTATTCCCACCCACAACCGCTGGACGTAGAACACCTGGGACTGGATGTAGGGATCCAGGGGCTCGGCGCTCACCTCCAGGAAAATTTCCCGTCCCTGGTCGGCGGTGGGGGCGGGGTTGCCCGTGAGGACCGTCATGGTCAAGGGCTGGGTTTGCCGAGTCCCCACCCGCAGCGCCGGCACCGTGAGGCGCCCGCTCCTTTTGGGCTCCAACTCGATGCGCCGGGTGGTCACTTGGCGGACAGCGCCGTTGATCTGGGTGAAGTTGACGTCGGTGGTGGTGGAGAGGATGGCAAAATCCCGGGTCAAGGGTCCAGGGTCCATCTCCGGCCAAGGCCCCTCAACCCGGATGGACAAATTGACCGTTTCCCCCTCGTAGATGACATCGCGCTCCAGCTGGGCACTGACCTCCTGGGCCCAGGCGCGGGGGGGGGGGGGGGGGGGGGGGGCGGGGGCGTGGTGGGCGGGGCGGGGGGGGGGGGGGTGGGGGGGGGGGGCGCCGCCGGGGGCCGGGCGGGCCGGTCGGGCCTGGGGCGCGGCGCCCGCCACGCAGCGTGGCGCCGGGGGCTGGC
>JBHJHK010000510.1:0-11266 GCA_050330975.1 Candidatus Competibacterales bacterium
GGGGCGGATGGGGTAATCACCTTGCGTGCGTTAGTGATGAGTGACCTTCGCTGGTCACAGTTTTGGAGCAAGCTCGATCGCTACGGTTTTCCTATCACTCTATAAATCATCATATCAAGGTTGCACCCGGCTGGCTTTGGAAAAGCTGCCGCTGTCGACCACGGCGACAAACGCGGTCATGGCGTGGAAGCGCTCCATGGCGGGCTCATTTTTAAAGAAAACTTAAGAAAGAATTGCCATATCAGGTGATTCTCTACGGATACCTCAATGATTACAGTGGTGGCCATGGTGGATGGGTTCACCGATCCCTGAGACCGAATCCCGATTCAACCATTGCCGCCGATACCCAGAGGTATGCCACTGTGAGTCAAGCCCAGAGCCAAACCATGGTACTCCATCGCCACGCCCTGTCGGGTCACTCCCACCGGGTGGAGCTATTCCTCGCCCTGTTGGGCCTTCCTTGTGAATTGGTCGACGTGGACTTGAAGGCCGGTGCCCACAAGCGTCCGGAGTTCTTGCGCCTCAATCCCTTTGGTCAAGTGCCGGTACTCCAGGACGGCCCCGTGACCTTGAGCGATAGCAATGCCATCTTGGTTTACCTGGCCCGCCGCTACGGCGGCGAGCGCTGGCTGCCCCAAGACCCCGTGGCCGCCGCCGAAGTCCAGCGCTGGCTGTCGGTGGCCGCCGGCCCCCTCCACAAGGGCCCCGCTTCGGCCCGCTTGGTGACGGTATTTGGCGCCAAACTCGACCACGACCAAGCCAAAACCGTCGCCGAGGGGTTGTTCCAGGTCCTCGATGCCCACTTGGCTACGGGGGCTTTTGTGGCGGGTAGCGAGCCCACCATCGCCGACATCGCCCTCTACAGCTACACCGCTCACGCCCCCGAGGGCGGGGTTTCCCTAGAGCCCTTTGGCGCCATTCGCCGTTGGTTGCAGAGCATCGAAGCCCTGCCCGGGTTTGTGCCCATGGCCGCCACCAAGGTGGGCCTGTTGGCCGACTAAACCCCGCCCCCGGGCTCCTGGGAGCCCGGGATTGGCATTGAACATTGCCTCGAGCCCTGCACCGGCTCCCGATGGGGCGAAGGAGTCCCGTCATGACCGCACGACCGATCGACAACTGGAGCCACGACGAGTCGCCGTTCCACGAGGGCGAGCGCGCCCTCCAGCAACGGGCAGGCGTCCTGGAGAAAATGGATCGCCAGGGCCGGCGAGCCGTCCGTCCCTATCTGCCGGAACAACACCGGGAGTTCTACCGACAACTGCCGTTTTTGCTGGTGGGTACCGTGGACCACCAGGGTCAGCCCTGGGCGTCCATCGTGACCGGTAGAGTGGGGTTTATCACCTCCCCCGATGACCGCACCCTGGTGGTGAATGCCAGACCTTTACCGGGGGATCCCCTGGAGGCCAACCTCCAGGTGGGGAGCCCCGTGGGGCTGTTGGGGATCGAATTGGTCACCCGGCGGCGCAACCGGGCCACGGGCACGGTGACAGCCAACGACCCAGCGGGCTTTACCGTCGCCATCCAGCAGACCTTTGGCAACTGTCCCCAGTACATCCAGGCCCGGGAGGTGATGGAGCGCGGCGCCGCAGCCCCCTCCGCACCGGCCATCCAGCGGGCCGCCGCCCTAGACGACGGAGCCAGGGCCATCATCCGTCGGGCCGATACCCTGTTTATCGCCACCGCCCACCGGAGCCAAGACCCCACCGACCAACGCCGCTCGGGGGCCGACGTCAGCCACCGGGGGGGCAACCCGGGGTTTGTCCGCATCGACGACGACCGCACCTTGACCCTGCCGGATTTCGTCGGCAACTTTCACTTCAACACCTTTGGCAACCTGGCCCTCGACCCCCGAGCCGGGCTTTTGTGGGTGGATTTCAACAGCGGAGATCTTTTACACCTGGCGGGCAAAGGAGAAGTGATCTGGGAGGGGGAAGAGCTCAAAGCCTTTGCCGGAGCCGAGCGCTTGCTGCGGTTTCACATCGAACAGGTGATTCGGGTGGCCGAGGTGTTGCCCCTTCGCTTTTCCGAACCCGAGTTTTCCCCCATCCTGGCCCGCACCGGCTCGTGGGAGCGCGCCGCCCAAACCCTCCAGGCGGCCAAAGACCGCAATCGCCATCGGCCGTTGCGGTTAGTGGAAGCGGTGGACGAAAGCGCCGAGATCCGCTCTTTGTACCTAGAAGCCGCCGACGGTGGCGGGTTGGCCCCCTACCAGCCGGGGCAGTTTCTCCCCATCCAACTCCAGGGCCCCGGCGGCGAGGCCATCAAACGCACCTATACCCTTTCCGACGCCCCCAACGGTCGCTACTACCGGCTGAGCGTCAAACGGGAAGCCAAGGGCGTGGCCTCGAATATCCTCCACCGACTGATGCCGGGGGATACCCTAGAGGCCATGGCCCCCCGGGGGGGATTTGTGTTTGAGGAGGGCAACGATCGGCCGGTGGTGATGATCTCCGCCGGGGTGGGGATCACCCCTGTGGTGGCCATGCTCAACAGTTTGCTGGTCAACGAGGGCCGCAGCCGCCACCATCGCCCCATTTACTTTATCCACGGCGCCCGCAACGGCGCTGTCCAGGCCTTTGGCGAGGCCTTGCGCCACAAAGCAGCCCTCCACGGCAACCTCACCCTCCACGTCCGCTACAGCCAACCCGGACCCGAGGATGAACTGGGGCGCACCCACCACAGCGAGGGCTACATCGACAAGGGGCTGTTGCAGCAGCTGTTGCCTTTGGACGACTACGATGTGTACCTATGTGGTCCCCAAGGGTTTATGCAAGCGGTCTACGACACCCTGGGGGAGCTGGGGGTCAGAGACGAACGCATCCGCTTTGAGGCCTTTGGCCCGGCCTCGGTAAAGCGCCGCCGGTTACCGGCAACCCCAGGGGGAGAGCCGGCGGTGGTGCCACCGGGTGCAAGCCTCGAGGCAGACGAAGCGGTGGAGGTGGTATTCGCCCGCTCCAACAAAACCGCCCGCTGGCGCCCCGCCGACGGCACTTTATTGGAGTTGGCCGAGGCCCAAGGCCTGGAGCCCGCCTACAGCTGCCGCAGTGGGATGTGTGGTACCTGTGCGGTGAAGGTCACGGCGGGGGCGGTGGACTACACCGAAACCCCGACGGCCGACAAGGGCCATGATGAAGCGTTGATCTGCTGTGCCGTACCCCGCCCCGGTCCTCACTTGGAGGATAGCCTCGACCGGGTGGGGGTAACCTTGGATCTCTAGTAATCTAGGGCGGAATTGGCGGTGGGGGGGGTGGTATAACCACCCCGGGGCTCGGATAGGGCCAACGGAGTGTCCCGACAGTGCTTCCACCCCACAATCCGGCACAGCGAGAGGAGTGTGGCTTTGGCAGACGAGCCCATCAAGGCGGTCATCGAAGACAAATTCGACCTGGGTTACCAACTCAAGCTGGCGGATGGTTCAACGGCCCAGCTGCGGGTCCCGGAGATGAAAGGCAGTACCCTCAAACACCACATCGCCTCCAGCGAAGAAAAGCTCTTTGGCACGACCATCGCCGTCTATCTCCTGGGCGGTTCTGGCAAAACCCCAGCGGTGAGCCAGTTCTCCCAGCCGGAGCGGGCGGCAAAGCGAGCGGCGCAGGACCTCAAGGGTGCTGCCCTGGCGGCGTGTCAACCGGGTCAGAGGTACCGCGTCAGAATCACCCGGGACTATGAGTGGGGCTACCCCTGCGAACAAGTCGACGGCCACCTCGAAGCCGTCATACCAAAACCCGCCCCCAAGCTCAAAGTCGGTGAAGTGCTCGAGGCGGAAGTCCAACAGGTCTTTCCAGATGGGGTGCCCTTCTTGGCTGTGCAGCGAGGGTCAAGATCAGACCAGTAGGGCTCAACTCGAGAATTTTCTCCATGGCTCTCCCGTAGAGAGAAAGCCGTTGATCGCGCCACAACCTCACCTTGCCCAGGAGTTCATCGATGAACAGCACCGCCAAAAAGAAGCCCAGTTTCACGAGTAGCCTCATCACCACCTTTATCGCCGGCTTTTTAGCGGCCTTGCCCCTGGTACTCACCGTGGCGGTATTGCTGTGGTTGGTGGACCTCATCCAACACTACTTGGGTCCCAGCAGTACCTTTGGTCAGCTGTTGCGCTCCATTGGTTGGCAGTTTGCCGTCACTGAAGCGGGCGCCTATGTGATCGGAGCGATTTCGATGATAGCGGCCATCTACTTCCTGGGTATCGTTGTCGAAGCCGGCATGAAAAGCCAATGGAACAACTTGGTGGATGGTATTATGAATCGATTGCCGCCGGTGAGGGGCATCTACCATACTCTCAAAAAATTGATGAATATGTTCGATGCCAAAGAGCAATCGGACATGAAAAACATGGGTACGGTGATGTGCTATTTCGGCGGCAAAGGTGGCACCGCCGTCTTGGCCCTCATGCCCAGCTCCAAGCGCATCAATCTCGAGGGAATCGATTACTACGGGGTGTTGATCCCCACGGCTCCCGTTCCCTTTGGCGGCGCCATCCTCTACGTACCCGTCGATTGGGTGGAGCCGGTGGATATGGCCTTTGACGACTTGGTCAACGTCTACATGTCCATGGGCGCCACCTCGGCGGCCAGCCTAAACTCCACCGTCACCCCCGCGGCAAAGGCCCGGGTGCTGGGGGAAAATCCCCCGGCTTGAGAGCTTCTTGGGGGACAGGCCTCAAGGGGTATTTGAAGGCGTGGGCAACCCTTTGACAGCCCCCGGCTGTAGCACCGCCGGATCGTAGGCCTTGCGGGCGAAGACCTGGCGCACCAGGGGGGCAAAGCTGTCGAGGGGGTCGCTTTGGTAGTGGGGATCAAATGACGTTTGATCCCAGCGCTCGCAAAAGTCCACACAGCTGGGGTAGTAGAGGTTATCTCGATGGCGCTGGCGTTGTTCGGGATCCCAGCCGTAGTGGTGGGCGTAGTACACCATCTGAAACAGCCCGTGGTGCTCCACCACCCAGGTGCACTCTTCCCGGACAAAGGGCCTGAGGATCTCGGCGGCAAAGCGGTCGTGGTTTTGGGGCGCCAAGCCATCGCCGATGTCGTGGAGCAATGCCGCGACAATCCAATCGACGTCGGCGGCGTCGCGCCGGGCCCGGGTGGCCGCCTGGAGGGCGTGTTCCAAGCGGCTGATTTGGTAGCCCGCCAGGGTTTCCTCGTCCTGGCGGGCCAGCTCCCGCAGCAGCCGATCCGCTGTACCGGCCTCGTGGACCTCGGCGTTGCGCTCCAGTAACTGGTAGTCCTCGCGGGTTCCGTCTTTCATCTGGGTAAAGCTGACGCGGTTCATAGGCTATTCCACAGGGGTTTCCAAGGAGGAGTGAAGAACATTATCCCCGGGTCAACACCCGGTACAAACTGCGGGGGCCGTCGCGGTCGATGTAGCACCCCTGGAGGTGGCGATGCCCCGTGCGGGGGTCAAAGGCGGTGCGGCCGTGGAGCAACCGGACGTTGTCGAACATCAGCAACTCCCCGGGGTCGAGCTTGAAGCACAGCTCAAAGGTGGGGTCGGTGAGGAGCTGCCCCAGGCGCTGGCGGGCCCGGTGGAAGTGCTGGCGCTGGTCGCGGCTGGCAAGGCGCGGCAGGGCATCCAGCCGCGGACTATAGTGGATCCCCACCACCTGGCCGGTGACGTCCCGCTGGATCAACGGCCGCCATTCCAACAGATATTGGTCCCGATCGATAAACCGAAACCGCACTGGCGTCTCGGCCAGCAGTTCAAATCCCGCGGGGTCTTCGGCGGCCAAGGCTTGGGCCGCCGCCAGGCCGTCGGCCAGGGTCGACAGCCCCCCTTCGGCTTGGTTGACCAGACAGTGCAACAGCTGAATACCCGGCACGGGCTCCCGGTAGGGGTTGTCGGTGTGGGGGCCCAGGGCCACGGCCCGGTAGGCCAAGTCGTTGCCATCGGCCCGGGAGTAAACTTCGAACAGTTGGCCGAAGTTGGTCTCGCGGACGTTGCCAAACCGCCGGGCCAGTTCCAGGATGGTTTGGGGCTCGGGGGTCGTATCGCCGATCACCACAAACCCCCAGCGCAAAAAGTGCTCGACACAGGTGCCCAGCGCCTCGGGCGACGCCAGGTCTGGCCAGGCAAAGCGAAACCCGGCTTCTGGGGTCGACCAATGGGCGACGCGCCAGGGCTCGGGGGTCGGACAACCGTCGCCGCCGGCCGCATCGAACAACAGTTCAGCGACGGCGTAGCGACCGCCATAGCCATCGCTGAAGGCCAGCCACAGGGTATCTGGGTCCTCCCAATGGGCCGCCGTCAGGGCCAGGTTGGCGGGTAGCTGGTGGGGATCGAACAGGCGCTGGCGGGTACGAGGGTCTAGATGGTCGGGATCTTGGCAGTGCTCCCGCAGCCACAGCGGGTCGAGCTCCACGGCGGTTTCGGCGTCGGTGGCGGCGTACCAAAGGCCCAGGGGTTGGGACTCCAAGCGCAAGCGACCAGGGGAAGTGGGAGTCATGGGAGACGATGGCTCCGGTAGGTGGGTTTAAAGGTGATGTGGCCGCATTTTAACCCACCGTCCTCCCCCGGAAAGTCGCTAGTTGGTGAACCCACACGGCGTTCTCACCGGGGACTGGCGATTCCTGTGTCTACGTCAACACACTGAATTTTATAGCCCTTTCGCTTTCAGAGAGGAAGCCCCCTGACGCCCACCGCCCCCCGGAGGACCTTCCCGTGCACCGACAGCTCGTTTGGTCATTACCCCTGTTGCTCTTGTCTGCCCTGTTGGTCCCGGTCCCGTGGTCATGAAAAACCAGGTCACCGAGCCCCTGGAAGAAGAGATCAACACCGTCTCCGGCATCGAACGCCTCACCTCGGTGAGCCGGGAGGGGCGCAGCACCGTCACCGTGGAATTCGCCATCGGCGACGACCTCGACCGGGCCGCCAACGACGTCCGCGACCGCACCGCCGCCGCCCGGGGCCAACTCCCCGAGGATGTCGATCCCCCCACGGTGGAGAAGGCCGACGCCGACGGCGATCCCATCGTCTTTTTGAACATCCAGTCGGACCAGCGAAGTCTATAGGCAGTTTACTGACGTTGTTTATCGTTCCCGCCGCCTACGTCACCCTGGGTAGGGAGCGCACTCCCCGACGGCAAGCCGCGTCGAGGCCGCCCCCGGGCAAGCCCGCTACGGCGGGGGGAGCCGACTAGAACCCACCCCCTGAGGTCGTCGCCATGGCCATTGCCCTGCGCTGTCTCCAAGTCGATATCACCACGTTATCCGTCGATGCCATCGTCAACGCCGCCAATTCGTCCCTCCTGGGCGGTGGTGGGGTCCATGGCGCCATCCATCGGGCGACGGGGGCAGAGCTACCACCGAAGCCCTGGGGCCACCATGGCGGGATAAAAAAGGGTAAAACTGGTGCAGGGCGCCCCAAAATCGGTCTTTGACGGCGTGAAGAATCCCATCGCAACCCCATTGCCTCCCTTGGGCACGGCGAGGCACGGCGGATTCTAGCGGGGGAGTGGCTGTCATCCCCTCCTCTAGCCACTGTAGCTGGACATTGGTTCGATATCTGCTAGAGGTTACGAACAGCACGGTCGCTTCCCAACGGCCTGGCAGCCCCATCTTCTGGGTGGCACCTGGCAATCACGTGGCGTATGGGCCGTCCGGGGGGAGCGACGAGCAAGGTCTGACCACACGTCGATAACCCCCAGGAAAACCCCCGGGAAATTCTCCACCACCTGGAGTGACACGCCTTGTTCAACGAACTCATCTTACCACTGGCCCTCAACGGCTTGATCTGGGGCTTGATCATCGCCCTGATCGCCCTGGGGCTATCGGTAATCTTCGGTCTATTGGACGTCATTAACCTGGCCCACGGGGATTTTTTTATGGTGGGCACGGTGCTGGCCTGGGGGGTCATCGAATCCACCGGCAACTTTTGGCTCGCCCTGGCCTTGGTACCGGTGGCCGGTTTTATCCTGGGGGCAGCGGTGGAGCGGGTGGTCATCGCCCCCATCAAGGGGGCCGCCAGCTTGTCCATCGTCGCCACCTTTGGGCTCTCGATGATGCTGCAAGAGGCGGTGCGGGGTACCTACGGCGCCTCCCCCAAGCGCATTTTGCCCCCCCTGGAGGGCACGGTGCCGCTGTTTGGCATCGACTACGAAATCTACCGCCTGTTGGCCGCCGCCATAGCCCTGGGGGCGCTAGGGGCTTTTTTCTGGTTCCTCCACCGCACCAAAATGGGGGTGTGGATGCGGGCAGTGCGCCATAACCGGGAAATGGCCACCGCCATGGGCATTCCCGTTCAGCGGGTGTTTGTGGTCACCTTTGCCATCGGCGTCGCCCTGGCAGCCCTAGGTGGGGTGGTGGCCGCCCCCATCACCACCGTGGATTTTCGCACCGGCGTCGACGTCCTGCCGTTTTGCTTTATGGCGGTGATCATCGGCGGCTTGGGCAACCTGTTGGGCACCGCGGCGGCAGCGGTGTTGCTGGCGTTTATGGAGGGGGTCATCACCAGTTTTGCCGACCCCACCACCGCCCGCATTAGCTCGTTGTGCTTGATGAGCGCCGTGTTACTGGTGCGCCCCCAGGGACTCTTCGCCGGGGCGACGCGGTGAAGGGATTCACCTTAAGCGCCGTGCTCCTCCTGCTGGCGATCCTGGTAGCCGCCCCCTGGTGGCTGCCCCAGGTGTTGAATGAGTTTTGGCTGGTGATTCTCACCGAGGTGCTCATCTGGTCGCTGTTGGCCGCTAGCGTCAACCTGCTGTTTGGCTATGTGGGCCTACTCTCCTTTGGCCAAGCCCTCTATTTTGGCGCCGGCATGTACGGGGTGGCCCTGGGGGTCAGCGCGTTGGGTTTGAGCCTGTGGCCCGCCTTTGGCTTTGGGATTGCAGTGGGGGTGGCCCTAGCGGCCTTGGCGGCAGTGCTAGCGGTGCGTCTGACCTGGCACTATTTCGCCATTATCACCGTGGTGTTCTCGCTGATCTTTTACTTCCTCGCCCTGTCCCTCAAACCCATCACCGGCGGCGACGACGGCCTGGTGTTCTCCCCATCGCCCCTGTTGAGCTGGGGAGAGTGGGAGTTCACGGTGTTCGATCCCCAGGTGATGTATTTCTTTGTGCTGGGCTGGGTGGTGTTGTGCTTTTACCTCCAGCATCGCCTACTCCAGAGCGCCCTGGGGCGGGCTTTTGTGGCGGTGCGAGAAAACGATACCCGCGCCACCCTCATCGGGCTCGACGTCTATCGCATCCGCCTGGCGGCTTTTGTCGCCGCCGGTTTTTTGGCCGCCAGCTCCGGGGCGCTATTTGCCCTGTTCGGCAGCTATGCCTCGGCGTCCTACATGTTCTACCACGTCTCCGGGGAGGCGGTGGTGTGGACGATTTTGGGGGGGACCGGCACGCTGCTGGGGCCAGCTTTGGGGACGCTGGTGCTGATCGTGTTGCGCGAAGAGCTGTCGAGCTTTTGGGAACACTATTTGTTTTTGGTGGGAGCCGTCGTCGTGGTGATGGTGACGTTCTTCCCCCGGGGATTGGCGGGTCTGTGGCTCGACGCCACCGCCCGCCTCACCCGCCGAATCACCAGCAATCCGGTCGATCCCACCAAAGAGCGTGCGGCCCTAGGGGAGCGAGACTATGGCCGCTGACAGCGCTGCACCCGCCACGGCCGCACCGTTGTTGCAGCTCACGGGGTTGACCAAGCGCTTTGGCGGCTTGACGGCCATCGATGCCGTGGACCTCGAGTTACCCGTGGGCCCACTCCACGCCATCATCGGCCCCAACGGCGCCGGCAAGACCACCCTGTTTAACTTAATCTCGGGCTTTATGCGCCCCGACGCCGGGCGCATCGCGGTGTATGGGCGGGATATCACCCGCTTAGCAGCCCATCGCATCAGTCGTCTTGGGGTCGCTCGCACCCTGCAAATCAAAAGCGTGTTCGGCGGCCTCAGCGTCGCCGACAACCTGTGGATCGCCGTCCAGGCCAAGCACGGCCTATCCCCCTGGCGCCCCGCCCACCACCATCGCGCCACCCGCGCCAAAGTCGAGGCACTGCTGGATGAACTGCAGCTGACCCCCTTGGCCCACCAGTCCGCCAACACCCTGTCCTACGGCGATTTGGCCCTGCTGGAGTTGGCGATCGCCCTGGCCTCGGAGCCAAGCCTTTTGTTATTGGATGAACCCATTTGCGGCATGAGTCCCGAGGAAACCGAGCGCACCACCACCAAGATCCGCCAGTTGGCCACCCGGGTGGCCGTGATTTTGATCGAACACGACATGCCGGTGGTGTTCGATCTCGCCGATCAAATCACCGTGATGGCCCAAGGGCGGATCTTGGCCCACGGGGATGCAGCGGCGAGCGCCGCCGACGAGGCGGTGCGCGAGGCCTACCTGGGTAGCGCCGCCGACGACGACGACGACGATCAAGATGGCGATGACGATGGCGATGGCGATGACGATGGCGATGGCGATGGGGATCAGCGGGGATTGAAACCATGAAGGCAGCGCCATCCCGGCATGACACTACCCTGAGGGTCGAGAACCTCCATGCCCACTACGGCAAGGTCCACGTCCTCCAGGGGGTGGATTTGACGGTGGCACCGGGGGAGGCCGTGGCGCTGTTGGGCCGCAACGGCGTGGGCAAAACCACCACCCTCAAGGCCATCTTGGGGCTCATACCCCGCAGCCGGGGCCAAGTCCGGTTTGGCGATTGCGACTTGACCCAGCTGCCCGCCCATCGCCTGGCAGCCCAGGGCATTGGCTACGTCCCCCAGGGGCGGGGCATCTTCCCCCAGCTCAGCGTCTACGAAAACCTCTGTATCGGCCTAACCCGCTCCCCCCCCAGAGAGCGGTTGGATTACGTCTTCCAGCGTTTTCCCCGCCTGCAGGAACGGTTGAGCCAGCAGGGCACCACCTTGTCGGGGGGCGAACAGCAAATGCTGGCCATCGCCCGTTGTTTGATGATGGCTCCCCGGCTGCTGGTGCTGGACGAACCGACCGAAGGCATCATGCCGCGCCTGGTGACGGCGATCCGCCGGGAAATTCGCCTGATCAACCGCCGTGGAGTGGCCATCTTACTGGTGGAACAAAACCTCTCCATGGCTTTAAAACTGTGTCGCAAGATCTACTTGTTGGAAAAGGGGCGGGTGGTCTACCAGGGTACTGGGGAGGCGTTGCGCCAGCGCCCAGACGTCGTCCAGCGCTACCTTGGCTTGTCCCTAGAATCCCCGTCGCTCCCCGAACCCACCGCCTCGGCCAACGGCCATTTACCCCCAGGGCCTACTGAACGGATACCCTCATGAACATCGATTACACCCCCAAAAAAACCACCCGCCCCACTTT
>JBHJHK010000511.1:0-17497 GCA_050330975.1 Candidatus Competibacterales bacterium
TGTGCTGCCAACGCCGCCGCCAGGGCGGCGGCGGGCTTGTTGAAGCGATGGGGTTTATCGTCCCCGTCCAGGTCCCACGCCGAGGCCACCAGGGCGGCGCCGTAGAGGCTGATCACCAGTACCGCCGCCGCCACAAAGCGCTGGCTGCGGCGGTCCCACGGGTCCGGGGAGGGGAAAAAAGCTAATAAATACAACGGGAGCCAGAAAAAAAGTGGCTGGAGCCAGCTGTCTTTGAAATAGGTGACGTTGGCCACCAGCACCAAGCCCACAAGCCCCACTAGAATCACCCCCCCCAAACGCCCCAACAAAGCCCGGGCCTCGGGGCACGGTGTTGGCCTGGGGGCGAGTCCCCGGGTCAGGGCAAAGACCAACACCAAGGGCAAGACGAACTGGCACAAGGAGAACAGCAGGTGGCCCACGCCGACCAGCCAAGCCCACCCGCCGGGGGCGGCCGGCTGTAACTTGGCCACCGTGGGGGCCGTGGCCCGCTGCCAGTGGTCTAACAGCCACAGGTAGTGGGGCAGGGCGATGGCCCCGGCCACCGCCGGCACCACCAGGGCCTGGGGCCGCCACAGGGCGGCGCGCCAGGGGGGTAGACTCCAGGCGGCGACCACTAGGGCCACGGCAAACAGGCCAAAGCTGTACTTGGCCAATGCCCCCAGGCCCAGGGTGGCACCCAAGAGGGCAAAATGGCGGGGGCGGGGCTCCGCCACCAGGCGGGCCAGGGCGTAGAGGCTCGCCGCCCCCATGGCCGTGGCCGCCACGGTGTGGGACAAATCCCGATGGCTCTCAAAGCCCACCTGGGGCAGCAGCAACAATCCCACCGTGGCGAGTCTGGCGTTGGCTTCCCCCAGCCAGTGGCGGGCGGTGAGGTAACTGGCGGAGAGGGTGACGGCCAACAGGCCGTACTTCACCGCCACCATGGCCACTAGGCTTGGCCCCGGGGCAAAGACCAGGGCCTGGAGCCAAATGTAGAGGGGCGGCTGGCTGCCGTAGCCCCATTGGAGGCGTTGGCTGTCCAACAGAAGCTCGGCTTCGTCGAAGGATACCCCTTGGGAGAGCCCCAGGCGCAGGAGGGCGTGCCCTAGGCAATAGCCCAGCAGCAGGGCCCAAAACCCGCCGGCGGGTCCCAATGTCTGGAGATATTGCAGGGCTCTTCCCGTCACGGAGGGCCAGAGGGGGTTGGCTCGCGGCGGCTGGTGGCGTGGAGCACCACGGTGGTGAGCAAGATCCCGCCCCCCAGCAACGCCCGAAGGGTGGGGACCTCGCCCAGGGCGAGCCACACCCACAAGGGCCCCAGCAGGGTCTCCATGAGCATGACCAAACTCACCTCGGCGGCGGGGATGCGCCGCAGGGCGATGTTGATAAACACAAAGGGCAGGGGTGCCACCACCAACGCCAACAGCACAAGCCATAGGCCGTCGAGCCCGGTGACGGGGTCGCCGGCGAAAGGTGCCGTCACAACGGCGGTCAACAGGCCGCTCAGGGCGAACAAGATCCAGGCGTCGGGGGCATCTACCGCCCGAATGAGGCTAAAGGAGATGCCCAAGGCGATGGGCACCACCAGCGCCAGCAGGTCGCCTCGCCAGTGGAGGCCACCCAGGGCCTCGGAGGCGGCGATCAAAGCCCCCAGGGTACCCCAGGCGATGGCGAGCCAGGTGCCCCGGGACAGCCGCTCGCCAAATCCCATGCCACTCACCAGGGCCGCCACCAACGGTGTGGCGCTCACCAACACCAACACATTGGCCACCCCGGTGAGTTCGATGGCCCCCACAAAGGCCACCTGACAGCTGGAAAACCCCAATACAATCCCCACCCCAAACCCGCCGAATCCCATCAGGTGGCGGGGGAGTTGTCGACCGTGGCGCCAGAGGCTCAAAGACGCCAAGACCACAAACAGCCCCAAGCCCCGCCAAAACAAGGTGGTCCACACGTCGACGCCCACCAGGCGCAGCAGCAAAGAGTCGGGGGAGAGGATCACCACGCCGACGACGGCGAGGAGCAGCCCCCGGCCGTGGGTGGTCATGGGGGGGGGGCGGGGTGGGGAATGATATTGTGCTCGGGTCCCAGGGGAAAGCCGGTGAGGTTTTCAGCCCCGTCCTCGGTGATGAGCAGGATATCGTGTTCCCGGTAGCCCCCGGACCCCGGGAGCCCTTCGGGGATGGTGATCATGGGCTCCATGGAGACCACCATCCCAGGTGCCAGCACCGTGTCCACGTCTTCCCGCAGCTCCAAGGCCGCTTCCCGGCCGTAGTAGTGGCACAACACCCCAAAGGAATGGCCGTAGCCAAAGGTGCGGTGTTCCAACACCCCGTGTTCCCGGTAGATCTCGTTGAGGCTCTCGGCCACATCGCCACAGCGCACCCCGGGACCCAGGGCGGCCAGGCCCGCCCGGTGGACGGCCAGGTTGATCTGCCAGGGGCGCAAATGGGCGTCGCTACAGTGGCCCAAAAACAGGGTTCGCTCCAGGGCGGTGTAGTAGCCGGCGATCATGGGAAAGCAGTTGAGGCTCAAGATATCCCCCACCTGGACCGGGCGGCTGGTGAGGGGATTGTGGGCCCCGTCGGTGTTGATCCCCGATTGAAACCAACACCAGGTATCCCGCAGTTCGGCGTGGGGAAAGCGCTGGGCGATGGCGCGGGTCATGGCGGCGGTGGCGTGGAGGGCCACCTCGTATTCGGGGACCCCTTCGGCCAGGGCCTCCACGGCGGCGGCGCCCCCTTCGTCGGCGATGGCGGCCCCGGCCCGGATCAGGGCCTGTTCTTCGGCGGATTTGATCAACCGCAGCTGCATGCACGCCTCTCCCACGTCGCAAAGGTCCACCCCGGGGTAGGCGTGCAACAGTTGGTCCCGGCGCTGGAGGGTCAGGTGGTCGTACTCCACCCCCAGCCGCCGGGAGTTGGGCACCAGGGCCTTGAGGGCTCGGTGGAAATTGTCTCGCTGCCAGTCGCTGTAGCTCAGGACCTCGTCGGCCACCGCCCGGCGCCAGGGCTGGCCGTAGTCGATGAGGGCGGCGATGGGGATCACCTGATCCTGGGTCACCACCAGGCCATAGGGGCGGCCAAAGGCACAATAGAGGAAATCGCTGTAGTAGTTGACGTTGTGGATGGAGGTAAACAGGGTGGCGTCGAGGTCGTGGTGGACCATGACCTCCCGCAGGGCCGTTATTCTTCGGCTGTACTCGGCGGGGGAGAAGGTGGCGGGTGCCTTGGCGCCGTTGCGGAGGCGCTGGAAGGAGGGTCGCTGGGAATCGGCCATGGGGATGGGGCATCTCGGTGGTTTTGGGCCATTATGGAGGCAACTGTTGCCGGGTACCACAAACCCACCGTAGTGCCTCGTCCCGTCGCCAACCCCGTGCAACACCTGGGTCCCCACCGGACAGTCCAGGCGTTACCTAGGCCTTTATCCCCCGCAGCCGCTCGTTGCGCCGCCGTAAGAGCTCTAGGGTAGTCAGCAGCACAATGGAAATGAGCACCAATAGCGTGGCCACCGCCAAGATGGTGGGACTGATCTGCTCCCGGATCCCCGACCACATCTGCACTGGGATGGTGCGCTGTTCAAAGCCGGCGATAAACAGCACGATCACCACCTCGTCAAAGGAAGTGATAAAGGCAAACAATGCCCCCGACACCACCCCGGGGAGGATCAACGGCAAGATGACTTTGAAAAACGTCTCGCTGGGGGTGGCCCCCAGGCTAGCCGCTGCCCGGATGAGGTTGTTGTCAAAACCCACCAGGGTGGCGGTGACGGTGATCACCACAAAGGGCGTGCCCAAGGCGGTGTGGGCCAGCACTACCCCCAGGTAGGTCTGGGCCAAATTGAGGAAGGAATAAAAGAAATACATGGCCGCCGCCGAGATGATCAGCGGCACCACCATGGGCGAGATGAGCAGTCCCATGATGATGCCCTTGAAGGGCATATGGGCCCGGGACAATCCCAAGGCCGCCAGGGTGCCCAGGACGGTCGCCAACAAGGTGGCGAGGATGGCGACGATAAAGCTGTTTTGGATGGCCATGAGCCAGTCGTCGCTGGTGAAAAAGTCTCGATACCAGCGCAGGCTATAGGCCTCGGCCTCAAAAGCCAGCATCCCCTCGGTGAAGGTGAAGTAGGGCTCGGCGTTAAACGACAATGGCACGATGACCAAGATCGGCGCGATCAAAAACAGGAATACCAAGGCACAAAACCCCCGGAAGCCGTAGTGCCACAGACGCTCCAGGGGGGTGGTATAGGGGGGAAGAGCCATGGGGAAATCCTCGGGTCAGCCCAATTTCATCCGATCGACGCCGATGAGGCGGTTGTAGACCCCGTAGAGGATCAACACCGCCGCCAACAGCAAGGTCCCCAACGCCGCCGCCAGCCCCCAGTTGAGAGACTGTTGCATGTGGTAGGCAATGAAGTTGGAGATCAACTGGCCGTCTTGGCCCCCCACCAAAGCCGGGGTGATGTAGTAACCGATGGCCAGGATAAACACCAACACCCCCCCAGCGCCGATTCCGGGGATGGTCTGGGGCACATAGACCCGCCAAAAGGCCACCGCCGGGTTGGCCCCCAAGGAGCGGGCGGCCCGCAGATAACTGGGGGGAATGCCCTTCATGACGCTGTAGAGGGGCAACACCATAAAGGGCAGTAAAATGTGGGTCATGGCGATGATGGTGCCCATCTGGTTGTAGATGAGTTGCAATCGCTGGTCGTCGCCGATCAACCCGACCCACACCATGAGATCGTTGACCACCCCCTGGGTCTGCAGCAGCACAATCCACGAGGTGGTGCGGACCAAAAGGGAAGTCCAAAAGGGCAGCAGCACCAAAATCATCAACAAATTGGCGATGCGCGGCGGCTGGGTGGCCAACAGATAGGCGACGGGGTAGCCCAGCACCAAGGTCAAGGCGGTGATCAACGCCGATATCCACACCGTGCGCCAAAACAACTTGACGTAGATTTGCTGGTAGTCGGGTTGGGAGACGATCTCTCCATCGGGGGCCTGGCGCAGGTCGACGGCGGCCAGATAATAGGACAGCGTGTAGGATTTGCCCTCCCGCTGGATGAGCTTCCACACCGCAGGATCTCCCCACTCGTCCCGCATGCCGATGATGGTCTCCCGCCAAGAGCCGTCTTTGGGCTCCTCCATCCGGGCCACCCGGCGGGCGATGCGCATGATGTTGGAGCGCATCCCCGGGGCCTCGTTGTTGAGGCGGGTGGCCACCTTGCCGATCTCTCGGTTCGCCCGCCCCACCTTGATGTCGGCGGCCAGGGCGGCAAACACCGGCTCTGGGGGTACCCCCTCGCCATCCCAGTGGGCCTCCAAGGCCTCCAGGGTCTGGGGCAAATGGGTGACCAGTTCGGGGTTGGCGACGCTGCGGGTGATCATGTCCGCGATGGGGATGATAAAACTGAACAGCAGGAACAACACTAAGGGCGCCACCAGGAGAAGCGCCTTGAGCTTGGCTCGGCGCTGGGCCCGCTGGAGGCTGACCTTGAGGGGCATGCCGTCGGCCGTGGTCAAGGGCCGCGGCGCCGCGGTGGTTCCAGAGGTGGGCGCCGGGCCCAGATCGGTGGTGGACATGGCAGTACCTCGACGGCGCGACGGGTGGGCACAGGGGCGCAGCGGGCGGGCACTGCCGACGAGCGCCCGCCCCCGAAGAGCCCCCTAGCGGGCCAACCAGGCGTTGAAGCGCTCGGTTAGGGTGTCTTGGTTGTCGGCCCAGAACAGGGGATCCACCTTGATGGGGGTCTCAAAGTTCTCCGGAGCCGTGGGCATGTGGGGACTCATCTCCACCCCAGTCTCTTCGTGCTGGGACACCAAGGGGGCCGAGGACTTGCGGGCCGGGCCGTAGGAGATGTACTTGGCTTGGTCGGCGAGGCGCTGGGTGTCGGTGGAGAAACTGATGTATTCCATCACCGTCTCTTCGGCGGGGACACCCGTGGGAACCACCCAGCCGTCGAGTTCGTACAACTGGCCGTCCCAGAGGATTTCAAAGGGTTGATCCTCGGTGACTTGGGCGTTGAAAATCCGGCCGTTGTAGGCGGAGACGATCACCGCCTCGCCGTCGGCCAGCAGCTGGGGAGGCTGGGCGCCTTCCTGCCACCAGATCACCTGCTCTTTGATCTCGTCGAGCTTGGCAAAGGCCTGTTCCACACCTTCTGGGGTGGAGAGGCGCTCGTAGATTTCCTCCCGGGGCACGCCGTCGGCGTACAGCGCCCATTCCAGGTTGCCGTTGGGCACCCGGCGCAGGGCGCGCTTACCGGGGTAGGCCTCCAGGTCCCACAGGTCGGCGATGCCGCCGGGGGGATTGTCGGCGAACTGCTCCGTAGAGTAGGCGAGAACCGTCGAATAGACGATGGTGGGGATAAAACACCCCGACAACGATCCCTCGAGGAAATCCTCGCTGGGAGGCGTGCCGTCGGGGGCGGCGGCGAGTTCGTTGTCGTAGTCGATCTCCCGAGCCAGGCCCTCGTCGCAGGCGATGATGGCGTCCACTTCGAGGACGTCCACCACGTGGCTCTCGATGTTGCCCGATTCCACCTGGGTGCGCAGGTAGGCCAGCGCCGCCGACGACTTGTCGACGTTGTTGATCTTGATACCGGTCTTCTCGGTGAAGGGCTCGTGGTAGGCCTTGGTTTGGCTCATGGTGTAGGCGCCGCCCCAAGAGCTGATGGTCAACGAATCGGGTTGTTGCGCCTGGGCAGTGCCCCAACAGAGAACCGCTGCGGTGGCGGCGACGGGGTAGAAGGCAGGGCGAATAGTCACGTAGTCAACTCCTTGTTGAAAGACCAGAGCCGAGGGGCTCAGCTCGCCGCGGGGCAATGGATGGCTTGGCGGCTCGAGCCGGCCCCGCGGTGTACCGACCCAAGCCCCCAGGGCCCGCCCTTGTGCCAAGGGCGAGCGGCTGTAAGTGTTCGTTAGCCCGCCGGGGCGTCGAGGGCCCGGCAGTCCTCGGCGGCCCAGCCGAGCTGGACCACATCGCCGGTGTTGAGGTGGACATGGCCATGGGCGTTGGGGACTTTGACGATAAACTCGTCACTGCCCCCCAGGGCAAAGCGGGTGCGGATGTGGTCGCCGTGGTAGATGAGCTCCTCCACCCGACCCTCGAACACGTTGGGCACCGATCCCTCGGGGGGATTGACCATCACCCGCTCGGGACGCAGGGAGAGGGTGGTGCGGCTGCCTTTGCCTGCGACGTTGACCTTGAGGGCCTGGGCCGCGCCGCCGTGGTCCAAGGCCACGGTGCAGGTGTCGCCGTTGTCGGCTTCGATTTGGCCGAACAGGCGGTTGTTCTCGCCGATGAAGGCCGCCACAAAGGCGTTGCTGGGCTGTTCGTAGAGGACGTCGGGGGTGGCCAGCTGCTGGATGACCCCGTCGTCGAACACGGCGATGCGGTTGGACATGGTGAGGGCCTCGCTCTGGTCGTGGGTGACGTAGACCACCGTGACCCCCAAATTCTCATGGATGTGCTTGATCTCGTACTGCATCTGCTCCCGGAGATTTTTGTCCAGGGCCCCCAGGGGTTCATCCATGAGGACCAGCTCCGGGTCGAATACCAGAGCCCTGGCCACCGCCACCCGCTGCTGTTGCCCCCCCGACAGTTGGCCGGGGCGGCGGCTGCCAAACTGGGGCAGTTTGACCATCTCCAGGGCCTTGGCCACCTTGGCGCGGATCTCCCCTCGGGGGGCCTTGCGCACCTCCAGGGGAAAGGCCAAGTTCTCGGCCACGGTCATATGGGGAAACAGGGCGTAGTTTTGGAACACCATCCCAATGCCCCGCTTGTGGGGGGCGACATTGTTGATGGGGCGGCCGTCGAGCACGATATCGCCGTGGGTGGCGGTCTCAAAGCCGGCTAGCATCATCAAACAGGTGGTCTTGCCCGAGCCCGAGGGGCCGAGCAAGGTCAAAAATTCTCCCCGCTGGATGTCGAGGTTGAGGTTCTTGACCACCAGATTTTCACCGTCGTAGGTCTTTTGCACCTCGACGAAGCGGACGAAGGCAGCGGCGTCGTTGGTCATGGGCAGAAGCTTGACTTTCCTTGGATTTTGCAACGCCCTTTGAGTATGGACGCGATTGTCCAACCGTCAACCTGGGGGGGGAGAACGCTTGTCAGGGAGCTGGGGTGACGGCGGACTTTGCAAGAGCCCGGGTCCGCACGGCTTCCACCTGTGCCAAGGCCACCTGCACCACTTCAATGCCGGCGTTGGGGCGATGGGCGTGTTGGCTGAGGTGGCGGCGCCAGAGTTTGGCCCCGGGCTCCCCCTGGTAGAGGCCCAAGATGTGGCGCACCATGGTTTGGAGGCGCACCCCCCGAGCCCGTTGGGCCTCCAGATAGGGCAGCAGGGCCTCCACCACCTCCCGGCGGCTGCGGGGTGGGGTGGGGTCTTTGTAAAAGCGCCGGTCCACCTCGGCCAATAGATAGGGGGTTTGATAGGCGGCCCGACCCACCATCACCCCATCCACCTTTTTCAGCTGTTGGAGCCCCTGGTCTAGGGTTTGCAGGCCACCGTTGATGACCACCGTCAACGGGGGAAACTCGGCCTTGAGGCGGTGGACCACCTCGTAGCGCAGGGGGGGCACCTCCCGGTTTTCCTTGGGGGACAAACCCTGGAGCCAGGCCTTGCGGGCATGGACGATAAATCGATTGCAACCGGTGGCGGCCACGGTGGCCACAAAGCGCTGCAGGTCTCGATAGTCGTCTTGCTGGTCGATGCCGATGCGGCTTTTGACCGTCACCGGCACCCTATCCCCCACGGCGTCTTGCATGGCGGCTACACAGCGGGCCACCAGGTCGGGCTCGGCCATCAAACAGGCCCCAAAGCGCCCCGACTGGACCCGATCCGAGGGGCAGCCCACGTTGAGGTTGACCTCGTCGTAGCCAAAGTCCACGGCAATGCGAGCCGCCTGGGCCAGCTCCCCGGGGTCGCTACCCCCCAACTGCACCGCCACGGGGTGTTCAAAGGGGTCAAAGCCCAGCAGCCGCTCCCGGTGGCCGTGGAGCACGGCCCCAGTGGTGACCATCTCGGTGTAGAGCGTGGCCCGACGGCTGATGAGGCGCAGGAAATAGCGGTCGTGGCGGTCGGTCCAGTCCATCATGGGGGCGACGGCAAAGGGGTGGGGAAACGAGGATGTCATAGTCAGTGAAGGGGGTGAGGGTGTGCGCCTTGGGGTCGAGCTCAGAGGGTTGTCCGGTGAGCGCGGGCAATCTGAGTAGCGCGTTCTTCGACGATGCCCACTTGGGCCGCAAAATGGGGCCACTGCGTCACGGCTTGGATGACGCGGTCGATGAGCTCCTGGGCGCGTCGCGCCTTGATGTTGCCGCTTTGCGCCAAGGCGATAAAGTCGTCCCGGTCAAAGTTATCCCGTTTGCCGTTGAGGCTCATTTGATGTTGACCCGTCCACGCTCCGCCGGGATTCCAGGCGTAGGAGATATCGTAGGCCGGTGATAGACGCCATTCGCCACGACGATTCATCAAAAAGGCAATGTTTTTGACATGATCGTCTTGGTTGCGGCTGACGACGTTGAAAATAGCTCTCAATAGCTGTTGTTCCGCGGCCTCCGTGGTCGAGTCCAAGCGGCGAATGACCTGTAGGGCTTGCTCGTAAGAATAGCTAGTGGGTTGGTTGTAGTCGTAATGACCCAGGGCTCCCAGGGACTGCATGTGACGTTTCCCCCCAGAGGGAGTGCGATCGAAGCGCTTGGTCATGAAGTGGCTGCGTCCGCCCTCGTGGTGAAGACGGCAGGGAAACATGTCGATACCTGCAGCGACGGCCATGAGATGATAGGCGTACTCGACCAATCCGTAACCCCGGGGATCGGCGAGTTCTCTGTCGCCGTTGCCGGATATGCCGTCGAACTTGATGAGCCAGTGTTCAAAACCCGCCTCAAGGTTCAGTTGACCGGAGCGAAATTCCCCAGTTTGGGGGTTCCAAGCCAAAATGGCTTTGGCTCTGGCGCCCCCTGCCGAGGTACCCACCCTCAAAATGTGCTCGATGGCGTCTTGATCATCTTCGCCCACCAGGGCGCCACCGAGCTGAGACCGTTCGTCGAGGATGCGGTTGGCGAGGTCGACGAGGGCTGCGAGTTGCACGCTTTTTCCCCGGTTTGGCGAGGAAAAGAGCGCCGGTTCAAACTCGAGGGCGCCCATCCCTCGCTTGCCGATGTAACACAGGCGTTCGACGGGATTGAAACTCGCCGCTGTCTTGCCGTTGGCCGCTAGCCAGGCGTCGATGATGGCGTTGCCGAATTTGTCCGGCAAGGCGTCGGCCAGCATGCCGGGCAGACCTTTGAAGGTATTGCGTGGCAGGTTGGGGAATTCGTAGGGAAATTCCCGTAGGGGCATCATCAACGGCGCGACTTCAATACCACTTTGGACGAAATCGGGTGTGTATTGAAACACCCCGATTTCCCGATCTTCGAGCCACGAGACAGCGCCGATATCGCGCCCCCAGAGGATGACCCGAGCGTCAGTCATCGTCTTCGTCGCCCCAGTGCCAAACGGATGTTCCAGAGGCCGACTGAGGCGATACCGGCCGGGCGCGTTGTCGTTCTCGGCCCCGCTGGGTGACCCGCTCGACGGGTCTCACCGTGGGATCTGGCAGTAGGTTGGCAAGGTTTTGCTGAATGCCCAAAGCAGATAAAACGCGAATAAACGTGTTGAGAGATACACCTTCCCCGCGCTCTAGACGATGGATGGTGCGAGTCGATACTCCAGCTTGCTGGGCGAGTTGACTCTGGGTCATATTGCGCGCTAGGCGAATGCCCTCGAGACGGTGACAGAGCACCGCCTCGATGCGTTCGCTCGACGCCAGGGCAAAGTCGATCTCATAGGACATGATTAACTAACACATTTGTCTAGTTAAACCTTTAAGAGGCAATTAGTATGCAAAATTTTGCAGTTTACGGCTAGACGATTGAACACCGAGGAAATGGAAGTCGACGACCGTCGACGGAACAAGGACAGCTTTGGGGTACTGAACTCAAGGGGCCAACCCAGGACACCCATGGCGCCGCTGTCAAACACCCCCCTAGGGATCGGGGGAGCGCACCCCCCGCAACAGCCACGCCAGGGCCCACCAACTGTAGCGCACCACCCGCAGGGCAAAGCGCAAAAGCCCCAAGAGGATAAAAAATCCCACCAGCCCGGCGGCTAGCCCCGCCGCCATGACCCCCGGGTGGGCCAGCAAGGCCACGCCCTGGGTTTCCAGGGCCTCGAACAGCCACCAGCCCCCGGCGAAGGTCAAAAGCGCCAACGACAATCGTTTGATCCACAGCCACAACGCCGGCAGGCCAGTGCCCTCCAACGCCTGGGCAACGCCCTGGCCCAGCAGCCAGCGCACGACTTTGCCCCGGGTCACTTCCGGATCGGCCAATGGTTTCCCCTCGCTTCCCGGGGGGGGCTAAGTCAAGGGGGCTAGGTGGGGTCCCCAGGGGTCACCACCGTCGCCACCACCTCGGGGTCGCCGGCCAGCAACTGTGCCAAAGGTAGCGCTAAAACCCCGTTGGTGTCGATGAGTCGTCGTCCCCCCGCCATGGCGTAGTCCACCTCGACGGCGCGCCGGGCGGCGTCTGGCAAATCGGCCCGGGGCGCCACTTGGACCTGGGCCCGGCGCTGCCAAAGCCCATCCGCACCCCCGGGGCCTGGGGGGCCCAGCAGAGTAAACGGCGGCTCCAGCCCCCCCAGGGCCACCAATCCATAGTCGGCCCGGTCCTCCCAATAGCCCCGCACATACCACCGCCAACCCAGGGCCACCAGGGTGTGGGGCACCACCACCCGCTCGCCCGCCGGTCCACCGGCTGTGCCTCGGTGTTGTTGGACGCGCAGCCGTTCGCCCGTCCGCAGGGCCGTGGCCAGGGCCACCGTGGCGTCGGCCGCCAGACTCCAGAGACCCAGGGGGCGCCCCGGCGAAGGCCAAATTTCCACCACCGGCGGGGGCTGGCGCAGGGTGTGCCCCGCCCGGGCCAGGGCCAGGTACTCCTCCGGGTGCCCCGCACTGTACAGCGTTCGAAAGCCGGACCCGGGTCGGTAGCCCTTGAGGTGGCGGTCGTAGCCCAGGGCCCGGGGATTGAGGAGACCACTGTAGGTGTTGATGGCCTGGGAAGCCGCTTGGCGACTGAGGCCAAAGGCCCCCGTGAGGTGGTTGGTGGTCAAACGCCCTTCCCACAGGGCGATGACCTCCAAAACGTGGTAGCGCTGCCTGAGGGGCCAGCGCAGGTCGTGCTCGGTGGGCGAGGGGCAAGGGGGAAGTTGAACCATGGTAGGGATCACCGCGGTGGGCCGCCAGGGCGGCAAAGGGCCAATACCCGGAGATTATACTGAAAATATTTACATGTAAAAAGCCTTGATAGTATATATATATACAATTAAAATAGATGTCATTGAGGCGAGGCCAAACGCTTCAAAACCCTTTGGCCGCCGTGGAACCACTACCCACCAACCGTTTAACAAGGAGTCATTGCGGTGCAAACCACTACCCACCCCGAACACATCCAACGCCAGTTCGGCCAACTCGAAGCCGAGCGGCGCAGCCGGGAGCAGCGCATCCTCACCCAAGAGGATCGGGCGGCCCAGGTCAAAGATGGGGAGATCCTCCAAAAGGCCTCGGACTACACCTCGGAGATCATTTTCAAGGCCCTCGCCGACCTCCAGGCGCGCTTTGGCCAATCCATCGAGGGCATCAGCAAGAGCATGGACGACGAGGTGGCCAAGCTAGACCACCTAGAGCGAGCCGTGGAAGTCCAACAACGCCAGCTCAAGGCCCTCAACGACATACGCGTCGCCGCCGAGATGCTCAACATCGGCGAGCAAGAGCACACCCTCGCCATCCAGGCCCTCGACGACCAACTCGCCAACCACCAAAAGCAGCTCGACGAAGAGCGCCGGGAACACAGCCAAACCCTGGCGCGCCAGCGCCAGGCCTTCGACGAAGAACAACAAAAGCGCGCCGAGCAAAAGGCCAAGCAGCGCACCCTGGAAGAAGAGCAGTACAGCTACGAACGCCAGAGCCGCCTGGCCAGCGAACAGGACCAATTCAAGGCCCAGGAGCGGTCGATCAAAAAGACCCTGGAGGATCAGGGATTGGAAAAGCAAAAGGACTGGGATCGGCGCCGGGGCCTGTTGGCCAAGGAAGCCGACAAGTACCGGGAATACCAGCAGATCGTCGCCGAGCGGGAGACCAAACTCGACGACGCCAAGAAAAAGGCCCGGGAAGCGGGCGTCAAAGAGGTCATGGACGACGCCAAGGCCGACGCCGAGCTCTACGCCAAAGAGGTGGAGGCCAGCAAGAAGGCCCTGGAGACCAAGCTCCAGTTGATCAAAAACACCAACGAACAGCGCCGTCAGCGGATTGAAGCCCTCAACAACCAGCTCCAGGAGGCCTCCAAGGAGGCCCGCAGCCTGGCCCTCACCGCCGTGACCACCGCCGGTGGGGTCCGGGATGGCCGGGTTGGGGCTTGACGTTCCCCGGATCCACCAACCCTTCCTCTTTTTGAACCGCTGACGAGACGAGACCCATGAGCGACGTCAATGCCAAGAGCACCAAGGCCGAGATTCTCAAGGCCTTTGAAGAGCTGCAAAAAGAACTGGAGCAGACCAAAAGGGAACTGCGCTCCGCCAAGCGCCAAGCCGGCGATGGCGGCAGCGGCAGCGGCAATGGCGGCAAGGCCAAGGCCAGCGGCGCCGACACCCCCGCGCCTTCGACGGCGGCGAAACTCAACGGCGGGGAGGGCGCCGTCGACATCGCCCAGGTGGTCGACACCATGGACCGGTTGGACGACATGTTCAACCAGGCCCTGAGTCGACTGTCCACGGAGCTGTTGGTCAAGAGCGGCAAGCTCAAGGACATTTCCCAGGACGTGGAAAACGAGCGCACCCAGCTCAAAGAGCTCTACCACCTAGAGACCATCGGCGACGACACCCTAGATCAACTCATCGACCAGTATCGCCAGCGCTCCGAGGCCAACCAGGTGGCCTTGGTGGACAAGCGGCGGCAGACCGAGGCCCACATTGAGCAGGGTACCCGCAGCTGGCAGACGGAACGGGAAAAGGCCACCTTGGAATTCAAGGAATACCAGGCCCAGACCCTCCTGGCCCAGGAGCGGGCCGACCGGGAATACGCCTACAAGCTCCAACTAGAGCGCCAGACCACCGATGAGGAGGCCCAGCGGGTCCGGGAAGAACGGGAGCGGGAACTCCAGGCCTACCGGGAGAAGATCCACCACCAGTGGACCGAGGAAGAGGAAAAACTCGCCGCCGAGGAAAAGGCCTTCCAAGAGGCCAAGGAGAAGGCCGAACGGTTCCCCGCAGAGCTGGAAGCCGCCGAGAGGCGGGCCCGGGAGGAGGGCAAGGGCATCGGCGCCAGCCAGGCCAAGCGCCAAGCCGCCCTGGCCAAGAGCGCCGCCGAGGCCGAGTTGGAGACCCTGCGCCTCCAGGTGGCCGCCGCCGACGAGGAAGCCGCCAAGCTCAGCGAGCAAATCGACGGCCTCACCCTGCAGCTGGATAGCTCCATCACCAAGGTCCAGGAGCTGGCGGTCAAGGCCATCGAAGGGGCGTCGAGCCACGGCTCCTTTGAGGCCCTGCGGGAGATCACCCTGGAGCAAGCCAAGGCCCAGGCCAAGAAGTGAGGGTCGGCTACCTCAGCAAAGGGTCATTGGCCGCCCAGTCGATCCCGATGGCCTTGGGGGGGGCGTGCAAAGCGCCCCTTCAGCCTGCGGACCTTACCATTCCCTCAGCTGCCGCTCCCCCTACGATAGCGCTCTTCCGGACTGCCCTGGACCCTCAAAAGACGTATCATACGGTTTGAGGGTTGAGAAAAGGGGCGCACTGCCAAGCAGTAAAACCCGCTATAAATAGACCAGCTCCCCCTGGGAGCAGTTGGTTGTAGAGATCAAATTGGATGGGAGTGCGGTAGATTTTTTGAGATGGATGCTTGGTTTTGGTAGTGATTTCAACCTCAATCAATCTGGGGCCTTGGAGAGATGGAGTAATCAATGGGTTTTGAAGATTTTATCGCAGCTGTACTCGGTGGCTTTCTCATCGGTGTGAGTGTGGTTCTACTTCTCTGGTCCCACGGTCGAATAGCTGGCATCAGCGGAATATTTCACAATGTTCTCACTGGTCAATGGGTGCCGTGGCGCATGGCGTTTTTAATAGGACTCGTCATTGGAATGGCGTTATTGCGATGGCTAGAAACGACGGCCCCATTTGAGTCTCTCGCCTGGTCGCCCCGCCTCGGCTTCCCCTGGGAAATTCTCTTGCTGGCGGGGGTACTCGTCGGTATGGGTACTCGCCTCGCCAATGGTTGTACCAGTGGCCATGGCGTTTGCGGTTTGGGACGGTTCTCCAAGCGCTCCTTGGCAGCTACCTCGACCTTTATGCTTGTGGCGGCGATCACCGTTTTTGTCACAAGACACCTCATCTGAGGACTGACTGGGGGCGCCTCGTTGACTCCCAAGTGAAAAGCTAGCCCAAGTGAGGAAAATATGATTGGTTTTGCTGTGGCCCTGGGTGCCGGGGTGATATTTGGGATTGGTCTGGGTGTTTCCCAAATGGTAAACCCCAATAAGGTCCTGGCATTTTTGGATATCGCTGGGGACTGGGATCCCAGTTTGGCCTTTGTCATGGGTGCCGCCTTGATGACCACGATCATTGGTTATCGCTGGGTACTCCGCAGGCCAAAGCCGCTGTTGGCTACCCGTTTCAGCATTCCGGCCCAAGGGTCGTTGCGCGACGGCAAATTGTGGCTCGGCAGTGGGCTGTTTGGTCTCGGCTGGGGCCTGGCCGGGTTTTGCCCGGGGCCGGCCATCGCCGCCTTGAGCCTGGGGTGGTGGGAGCCCGTGGTCTTTGTGTTGGCCATGGCGGCTGGGTCGTGGTTGGGATATCTATTCACTGCGGGTGATGGAGGGTTTTGGCGCCCTCCCTGGGGAACGGAGAAATCCCCGGAGTCTTGAGCCCCAGTTTCAGCGTCGGCGGGGAGTATCGAGGGCCCGTCGAGCCCAAATGATCTCGGATGGGTGCCTTGCGCGCCCTCTAGGGCTCATGGTTTTTCCATGGGTTCAGACAAAGCCAGCCCTGCGTCTCGTCTCCAGGGTCGTCACCTCAAAGCCCCCGTCGTCCCGGGGGCAGTAGAGGCGGTGGCTCAACGCCCCGTCCCCCACGATGTCGGCGGTGCACAGGGCTTGGGTGTTGAGGGGATCGATGCACTCGTAGACGTGGTTGTCGCTGGCGGGGCGGGCGCCCCGGCCGATGCGCTGGTTGAGTTCCACCCGGGAAGTGGGTTGGTTCCCCAGGACCACGGTGTCCAGATCGGGCAGATCCACCCCCTCCCCCAGGCGACCACAGTTGACCAAAAAGCCCCGGGAAAGCCCGGCAAACCGGTCTAGGAGCTGATCCAGGGCCCGGTGGCGTTGATCCAGCACCGGCAAAGCCGTTTCCCCCAAGTCCTGAAGGGTTTTCACCAGGGTGTGGACCTGGTGGCGGCGGGGGACAAACACCACGGCCTTGGTCATGGCGCCGTGGTAGTGCTGGAGTAGACGTCGCACCAGGGCGGGGTTGTCCCGGGGAGACAGGCTCATCACGCTGTGGATGTGGGTGCCCGCCAGGTAACCCCATGCCACGGCGGCATCCCGGGAGATGACCTCGATGCGGTGGGGGAGCTTGAGGAGCAACTGGTCGCTGCGCTCGGGGGTGGCGGTGAAGCCCACCAGGGGCCGGCGGTGGAGTTCTGTCAACCGCAGTTGCACCGTGCGACAGCCCTCGTGGTGGGATTCGTCCAAAAGGCCGATGTCCCAGCCCAGCTCCTGACCTTCGGGGGAGAGGGGGGTGAACAGGGACTGGGGAATGAGCTCGACGCCGCTGTCGGCAAAGGTTCGGCTGGCCTGGGTGAGGAGGCGGCGATTGTGGGCGATAAACAACACCCGCAACGGCCGGCCCTCCACCCCCAATAGGGCTTTGAGGCGGGGGTCGGCCACCAGTTGCCGGGCTAGCACCGTCTTGCCGCTGCCCGTGGGGGCCACCACCAAAAGGCAGCGCACCCCCTGGGCCAGGGCCTGGAGGATGGCTTCCACCCCCTGGCGTTGGTAGGGGCGCTCTTGGAAAGTGGTGGGGGATACCCGGAGGAGGGCGCCGGGGTCGGTGCTCTCCGGAGATGGGGGGAGGATGGCAGCGCACACGCCTCTTCCCCGGCGACTGGGTCGGCCTCGGCCCCCTGGGCCAGGGCGGCGGCGACGGCCTCGCCGCCGGCGAAGAAGGCCCGCTCTGGATCGCTGTCTGCCAGGCGCAGTCGTGGGGGGTGGCCGACGGCCTCCTCTCCCAAGGGCAGGGTGAGGAGGCGGTTGATAAAGGCTTGGACGGCCTTGGCGGCGGCTTCGTCCCCCGGGGCGTGGGTGTCCAATTCGGTGACCACATTGATGGCGTCAAAGCGCGATAGGTGGCCGGCGGTCAACGCCCGCAGGGGTCCAGGTGGGGGGAGGGGGGCGTCTTTGCGCCTGGGGTCTTCGGGGGGCACCAGGGTGTT
>JBHJHK010000512.1:0-8631 GCA_050330975.1 Candidatus Competibacterales bacterium
CCAAGCACCACGACGAAGAACAAGTGTTGTTGGACATGATGTCCGTCCTCTTTGAGCCCGGTGACTTCAACACCGGCGAGGAGCTAATCTACAAGCGCCCGGGGCTACAAAACGCGGTACTGCGCAAACTGCGCCGGGGGGCGTTCAAAGTCAGCGCGGTCATCGACCTCCACGGCATGAGCGTGCCCACGGCCCGCTCGGTGCTGGTGAAGTTCCTCGCCACCGCCCGCCGGGAGCACATGACTTGTGTGCGGGTCATCCACGGCAAGGGCAATCGCTCCCGCCACAAGGGTCCGGTCCTCAAGCAAAAGGTCAACCACTGGCTGCGCCAGCGGGACGCCGTCTTGGCCTTTTGCTCGGCGCGCCCCATAGACGGCGGCACTGGCGCCGTCAACATCCTCCTCAAGCGGGTCAGCGATCTCTGACGCCTCCCCCCTCCCCCTCCTCCTCACCGACAGAGGCGGTGATCAACTCCCGCAATACGGCGGTGGCAAAGGCCCCGGAGGTGAGGGCAAAGGCCAGGTGGAGGTCGCGGCCCTGCCAATGCCAGGTGAGGTCGTAGATCCCAAGGCGCAGCGCCCGGCGCTCCTGGCGCAGGCCCGCCGCCTCCAAACCCCGACTCAAGGGGGCAACGGCCAGGGCCTGCTCGGCTTCGAGGGTGGCCACATCACCCGCGGTGGCCGGGTCTCCGCGTCCCCACAAGGGTCCACTGGGGTGGATTTCCCGCCGGGCCAGCCGTTGTTCCAGGGCGTCGTCGACGGCCGCCACGACAAAGCCGGCCTGGCTTTGGTCAAACACCGCAAAATCCCCGGGGAGCAGCCCATTCCAGGTGCCGCCAGCCACCCGCTCGGCACACACCCGATTGAATAGAGCGGCGCGAGCCGCCGATAGGTACAGGGAGCGGCGGTTGCGATCTTTGACCCTCAGCTGCCCGTCAAACCAAGCCCCACAGGCCACTAGGTTGTGGTTGTCTCGGCCAAAGCGCTGGTCGCCGAAGTAGTTGGGCACCCCCATTTGGCCCAATTGTGCCAAGCGGGCCTCCACGGCAGTGTCCTCCCCCACCACCTGGCGGACGACGATGGCAAAGCGATTGCCCTTGAGGCCCCCCACCTTGAGTTTGCGGGCGTGGCGTCGGGTGGAGAGTATCTCTACCCCCGGCAAGGCCAGCCCCGCCAAGGCCGCCTCCCCCCGGTTTGACCAGGGCACCGAGAACCACTGCTGGGTCACCCCATGGCGATCCTTGCGCCCGGCGTAGCCCACGGCCTTGGGGGGCACGCCCAAATGGCGAGCCAGCCCCTTGGCCACCCAGTCGGTGTTGGCGCCGCGCTTTTCCACCCACAGCCACAGGTGCTCGCCGTCGTCGCTCCAGGGCACCTCCAGCCATTCCACCACCCGGAAATCCTCCAACTGGGCGCGCAACAACCCCCGGGCGGGGGGAGGGCCGAAGGCCCGGGGTTCAACGGGGCGCTGGGCCCAATGGCCTGGGGTCACGGTGGCATCGCCCTCGAGGTCAATCCATCAGGGGCGCGGCTCGCCCTGGGCGGTCAACAGCACCACGGCGGGGGCGGCAATGCCCAGGCCTTGGCCGACAAACCCCAGGCCTTCGGTGGTGGTGGCTTTGACGTTGACCGCCCCTGGGGAAATGGCCAAATCAGCGGCGATAACGGCGACCATGGTGTCGATGTGGGGGGCCATTTTGGGGGCCTGGGCCAGAATGGTGCCGTCGGCGTTGGCGGGCCGCCAGCCCGTTTCGGTCACCCTGGCCACCACTTCTCTGAGGAGCAGGCGGCTGTCGATCCCGCGGTAGCGGGGGTCGGTATCGGGAAAGTGGCGGCCGATGTCCCCCAAGGCGGCGCCCCCGAGCAAGGCGTCGCACAGGGCGTGGAGCAAGACGTCGCCGTCGGAGTGGGCTTTGATTCCGCGGTCAAAGGGAATGGTGACCCCCCCCACCACCAAGTGATCCCCGGGAGCGAAGGCGTGGACGTCAAAACCGTGACCGATGCGGAACACCGAGGCGCCTCCCGGGGCAGTGATGGGTCGATTAATGGGGGGCGGCTCGAGCCCCGGACCCCTGGACCTCGACGTCCCCAGGATCCCAGGCCAGGGCCTCCCCTTGGCCGTTGGCGTGGAGAAACAGATGATCCCACAGGTAATCCAGGAGGTGGTTGGCCTCCTCGAGCGCCAAGGGCCGGCAAAAACCCTCGGGGTCCTGGGTCAGCAAGGCGCATTCATAACGGTGCCACTGGCGGGCCAGGGCGGGGGATTCGATGGCCCTGAGCTTGTGCAGTACATCGTCGATGTCGAAGTCCACCGCCACCCCCAATTCCTCGTGGAGCCAGGTTTCCACCCGGGCGTCCAGGGCGGCGGCGGTGAGGGGCTCCTCGCTGGTGATGAGGTGATAGTACACCAACAACGCCTCCTTGACCGCGGCTTCCTCGGCCTCGTCCACCAGGGCGTACACCACGCTTTCGTTGGTGGCGAGACTGCGAAAGAACAGGGTGTCGGCGATGCGTTTGAGGTAAGTGAGGCGCTTTTTCTGGTAGTTGCCGTACTGGCGGGCGGCGAAGCCCCCCAGGGTCATGGACAGGGTCAAAGCGGCGGCGATCACCGGAAATAAACCCGCCATGGGTATGTCATCGAGGCCCAACCAACTGAGACCCCGCTGCCCCGCCACCAAAACCACCAGGGCGGCGGCGATGAGCAGCAGATGGGGCAACACCTTGGCGGCCAAGGCCACCATCGCCCCCAGGGCGGGGATCACCAGCAGCCACTGGTCCCAGGGCGCCATCCGCACCCGCAAGTTGGGAAACAGGATTTCCAGGTCGTATTTGGGAATGTCTTTATAGAGATAGAGGTAACACTTGCCGGGAATGAAGGGCAATTTCTTCAGCTGGCGTCCCCGGGCGGCCATGGCCTCGGCGCTTTTGAACCACACGGCCAACACCAAGCGCTCGTAGACCGGTTGGGTCTCGCGGCTGGGCCAAAAGCCCCATTTTTTGCGCGGTACATCCTGGTGGCGGAGACCGCGGCCAAACAGACGCCAGTTCTTGAAGTCGTCGGTGTCGACTTCGGTGCGCAGCGCGACGATGCCCGCCCGCTCCACGGCGGCACGGAGGTCGGCGGCGGTGAGGGGCACGTAGCGGGCCGCGCCGAGGAGTTGCTCTAGGTGATGCCGTTGTTCAACGCTGGTATCTCGCGCCCCAGGCGGCGCCTCAGCCCCCTTAGCGACGGTGTCCGCATCGGGGTTGAGGGGCTGATAGAGGCGTTTGAGGGTTTCTAAGCTGTGGTGGTAGCGAAAATGTTGGTAGGCGGCAAAGATCTCGGCAAACTGGCGAAACTGGTTCTGTTGGGCGGCAGACAGGCGTCCTTCGGCCAGCAGTTTGTCCACCAACTGCCAGCGGGCCAAAGGGATATGGGACTCCAGGGGGAGGTCCGGGTGGGTTGCTCCAACGGCGGTCGATGGGGAAGAGTCAGTGTTGGCCGCGTCCATGGGGGATGGTGAAATCCAGCTCGGGACCGACGGGGACAATGTCCGGGGCATTGACGGTGCCGTGGCTTTGATGGTGGTTTTTGATGTGGTCGAGGTGCGCCGAGGCGGCGACACCGGCGGCCGTGATACGGCTTTCGAGTGTAGGCCCAAAGGCCGGAGTAGTCCACCAACTGCCGCCGGTCGCATTTCCAGTGCCCCGCACCTACGGCGTCGCAGGGCGCCTTAGGGGGTTTCCACCTCGGCCTGGCGCAGGGCCTCTAGCCGGCGCTCGAGGCGTTCTAGGCGCTCGGCCCGCCATTGGGATCGCCGTTCCGCCAAGGCGGTGCGCTGCTCGTCGCTCAAGACCGACAGCAATTCGGCGCGGGTGCGGGCCCGCAACACCATGGCATCGGCCACCAGCTGGCCGTGGGCGTCGGCCAAGGTGCGCACGGTGTCCTCCTGGAAGGGCAGGGTGCGACCAGCCCGGCGCACGGTCCGGCGGCTGTCCCTGATTTCCCTCGTCAAGGCATCGAGCTCGGGGCGGACGGTGTCCACCACGGCGTCCATGGCACTGCGCTGCTCGGGGGTCAGGTCCAACTGGCCGTCGAGGCGGTCGATGAGGCGCTCTAGGCGGGGACCGGGGTGACCGCCGCGGTGGTGCCCCCAACCGTGGGGACCGGCGACGGCGGCGACGGCGCCGGCGAGTGCCACGGCGGCGGCGGTGGCGGCGATGGTGCGGGATATGGTGAACTGACGCAGCATGACAATTGCTCCTGAGGTTGTAAAAGGGCGACAATGCCGCCGACGGGACTCAGCCTACCCCTGGGGCTCGCAAAGTTGGGTGGCAGGGGGGTAAAGTTAGGTCAAGGGTCCCTTGACCTCAGCTAACGTCCATGGCCCCGAGGACGATGACCGGTGACCCGAATTTTGTTGGTGGACGACGACGAAGATTTGGCGGAGCTGTTGGGGGATTACTTGGCCTGTGATGGCTTTGTCCTCGACGCCGCCCACGACGGCGCCACGGGTCTCGACAAGGCCCGCGACGGTCCCTATCGAGCCGTCATTCTCGACGTCATGATGCCCGAGCTGGGGGGCTTTGAGGTGCTGCGGCGGCTGCGGCAACACTCGACGGTGCCGGTGCTGATGCTCACCGCCAAAGGCGAAGACGTGGACCGCATCGTGGGCCTGGAACTGGGTGCCGATGACTATCTGCCCAAGCCCTGCAACCCCCGGGAACTATCGGCGCGGTTGCGGGCCATTTTGCGCCGCAGCGGTGGCGTCGAAGACCACGACCGCGGGGGGCAGACGCCCGCCGTGGTGGTGGACGACCTCACCCTCAAACCCTCCGAGCGCCGAGCGTATCTCCGAGGGGACCCCGTTACCCTCACCGGCGCCGAATTCAGCCTGCTGGAGGCGTTGCTCCACTGGCAAGGCCAAGTGGTGACCAAGGCGACCTTGTGTGAACAGGCCCTTGGGCGCCCCTTGGGCGCCTACGATCGCAGCATCGACATGCACATCAGCAACCTGCGCAAGAAACTCGGCCCCGCTAGAAACGGCGAACCCCGGATCAAGGCGGTGCGGGGAGCCGGTTACATCTACGTGTGCTGATGGTATCTCACCCGCCGACATCTCCACTTTCGCCGCGCCCTTCTTCCTCCCTATGCCACTGTTTTGGCGACTTTTCCTAGGGTTTTGGCTCGCCGCCGTATTGGCCATTGGCACTGGAGCGTGGCTATCGACCCAGCTGTTGCGCCAGGAGTGGCCGACCTTTGTCACTCGGCGGCTGGAGCGGGAACTCACCGCCTACGCCGCCACCGCCGAGCTCTTGTTGGAGACCGGCGGCCCCCCGGCCCTGGAGCGCTGGCTGGAAAGGCTGCCGGATCGCCGCCGGGGGCCGTTGTTGATCTTCGATCAACGGGGACGAGAACTCTTCGGCCGACCGTGGCCCCACCATCCAGAGTCCCCCGTGGTGCGACGGATCCAGGGAACCACGGGACTCTATGACTTGGTGCTCCCTTTCCCCCCCCCTTGGGAGCGCCGGAGGGGCTGGACCTTTTGGCGCCGCTGGGACACGTTGGCCCAGCTGGCCAGCGCCATTGCCGCCAGCGGCCTGTTCGCCGGGGGCGTGGCCCGCCACCTCACCCGACCCATCCAAGCCCTGCGGGCCACCACCCAGCGCCTGGCGGCGGGAGATCTGACGGTGCGGGTGGGGCATAACCTCCCCGGCCGCTGGCGGGAGCTCGACCAGCTAGGGCGCGACGTCGACCGCATGGCGGTCCGCCTAGAGGCGTTGCTGGCCGCCCAGCGCCGGCTATTGCGGGATGTGTCCCACGAGTTGCGGTCGCCGTTGGCCCGGCTCCAGATTGCCCTGGGGCTGGCCCAGCGCCGCTGCCAGGGCGGGGAGGCCGAGCTCGCCCGCATCGCCCGGGAGGCCGACCGCTTGGGGTCTCTGGTGGATCAGCTGTTGTCCCTCATTCGCCTGGAGTCGGGTACTGAACCCCTGGCCTGTGAAACGGTGGACCTCACGGCGCTGCTGGCCGACATCGTCGCCGATGGCGCCTTTGAGGGCGCCGGGGAGCGGACGGTCGCCGGGGATATCCAAGATGGTCTCAGTTTGTGGGGGAATGCCAATATCCTCCACAGCGCCGTGGAAAACCTGGTGCGCAACGCCCTGCAACACACCCCCCCCGGCACCGCCGTCCAGGTCAAAGCCACAACCGCCACTCCTGGTGCCGTGGTCATCCAGGTGATCGACGGCGGCCCCGGGGTGCCCGAGGCAGACCTAGGTCAGTTATTTGATCCCTTCTATCGGGTGGCCGACGCCCGGGATCGCCGCAGCGGTGGCTTTGGCCTGGGGCTGGCCATCGCCGCCCGGGCCGTGGCAGCCCACGGCGGGACGATCCACGCCTGGAACGCCCCCCCAACGGGTCTGGGGATACAGATCAATCTGCCCCCATCGCCCCGAGGTCACAGGGCGTGAAGGGGGCCTTGTTGGCCATCGGCTCCCGGGGGGACGTCCAACCCATGGCCGCCCTGGGGCTGGCCCTCAAAACCCAGGGCCACCAGGCGGTGCTGGTGGCCGACGCCGTCTTCGCCCCCCTGGCGGCGCGGGTGGGCCTGCCCTTTGTGGGCTTGCCCATGGACGTCAAGGGCCTGCTCCAGGCGTCCCTGGCCACCATGGAGCGCCGGTCCGCCACCCCAGCGACCCTGTTTCGCCTCTCGGTTCGCCACATGGCCACGCGGGCACTGGCGGTGGCCCAGGCCGCCCTGGCGGGGGTGGCGGATTGCGATGTCATCATCGCCGGCGGCGGCGGCATACCCGTGGCGGGGAGCTTGGCAGAAGCCGCGGGCAAGCCGGTGGTCCAGGTGCTGCTGCAACCGTTGCTCCCCACCCAGGACTTTAGAAGCCCCTTGATCCACTGGTCTTGGCTACCCCCGGGCAGCAACCGCTTGAGCCACCACCTGGCCTTGGGCCTGATGGAGCAACTGCTCCACCCCCTGGTCAACGCCTCCCGACGCGCCGTGGACCTCAAACCCATCCCTCGCTGGCGCCCCCCGGGGGCAGCGGCTCGCTTTAGCTACTGCGCTGTGAGTCCAAGCGTGGTGCCGAAACCCGGGGATTGGCCGGCCAACAGCGCCATGGTGGGCTATTACTTTCTCGACGATCCCGCGCCCTTGGCGCCGTCCCTAGAGGCCTTCCTCCAGGCGGGACCACCACCCGTTTACTTGGGCTTTGGCTCCATGGCCGCCGACAACGCCCCCCAGCTGGCAGCCCTGGCCATGGAGGCCGCCGAGCGAGCCAAGGTGAGATTGTTGCTGGCCACCGGTTGGGGGGGGTTGACCCCGGGGAGGTTGCCCCCTGGGGTTATGGTGTTGGAGGAAGCGCCCCACCATCGGCTGTTCCCCCGCCTGGCCGGCGCGGTGCACCACGGCGGAGCCGGCACCACGGCGGCGCCCCTGCGCGCCGGTATCCCCTCCGTCGTGACCCCGGTATTCGCCGATCAGCCCTTCTGGGCCGCCCGGCTCCAGGCCTTGGGCTGCGCCGCCGCCACGATCAAGCGCCGCCAGCTGACGCCATGGGCCTTGGCCATGGGCCTTGAGCGTTTGGTGGAGGATGCCACCTTGAGCCAGCGGGCCAAGGGCATCGCCCGGGCCATCGCCCGAGAACGAGGTGCCGAGGCCACCGTGGCCCATATGACCCGTCAGCCCTGGCTGTGAAGGCTTTGGGCATCGGCGCCGAGACAGCGCCGGGGTTGTCGATGATGGAGATGTCGATGGGGGTTTGGATGGAGAGGGTCGGATTCAGGCGGCGTGACAGCAGCGCCTGGCCACTTCCGGACCGAGGATGGCGTTCATCACACGCCGGTAGTGGGTGATGGCGGTGGCGATGTCGTGACTGCTGAGGTTGGGGGTCTCAAGACGCGTTCGCAAGCGCTCATAGGCCTGGGTGATGCGCCGATCCACGGTGGGCTCACCCGTTTTTTCTGGTTCGGGCAAACCGTAGAGGTCAATACCACTCACTGCGCGACTCATCACAGCAGTAGGGGCAACTGCTCTTAAAGCAGGTTTCATGCTTCTCTCCCGAGGGGATGATGGGATACAAAGTGCGGATTTTTTGTGGCGTCCCTGGGATTGACAGTGCACTCCCTGCCCGTTGTTTCTGGTGAAGGTCTCTTACATGAGGATTCAGCGCAGAACATGTGACGGTGTCTGTTCCATTCTAACCCAAAACCCCTCGCCGGGGAGAGGGTTCGTTTTGGGTTGAGCGAAAACAATCGTCACAGCGACAAAATCTGCTTTTCATTTTTTCCACGACGCTCGTTTCTCGCCCCTTGGGAAACCCTTAAGAGGCCGTCTGATGAATTTTTTTCGCCTTAACCTCCCTCCTTCCCACCTCCCCTAGTTTCTCGCCCTAGCGTCTCGAAGGCGTCCTGCTCCCTTCCCTAGGGGGCCCTGCATCACCCACACGTGCGGGGCGTCGGCAGGGGGTCTCCCCCACCCCAGCCCTCCCCCGCTGGGGGAGGGAGCTTTTCTCCAGCGGGGGAGGTTTAGGGTGGGGGAATCAAATCCCAACCCCCAGCGGGGTAGGGTTAGGGTGGGGGAATAACAACCCAACCCCAACCGGGGGTGGGTTAGGGTGGTGGAATAAAAACCAAACCCCC
>JBHJHK010000513.1:0-14507 GCA_050330975.1 Candidatus Competibacterales bacterium
CACTGGGACACCACGGCCCCCGCCCTGGGGCTGGCCATTCCCCCCGAGGCCCGGGGATCGGTGCTGCGGTTTTTGGACTTCAGCGCCCGGATGGCGGCCTTTGTCCAGGCCTTCCCCCTAGACGACGCCCTGGAGCCGGCCCCGGTCTTCGTCCCCCGGGTCGAAGGAGAGTGAGCCATGGCACCAAACCCGACGGCCTTTACCAGCGCCGCCGCCATCGCCCAGGCCGTGGCCGCCGGTGACACCTCGGCCACGGCGGTGGTGGAGGGGGCCCTAGGGCGCATCGCCGCCCACGACCAAACCCTCAACGCCTTTACCCACGTGGCACGGGAGCGGGCCCTGGCCAGGGCGGCCGAGCTGGACGCCCGCCGGGCCCGGGGAGAAGCCCTGGGGCCCCTGGCCGGGGTCCCCTTTGGGGTGAAAAATCTGTTCGACGTCCGAGGTATCCCCACCCTGGCGGGGTCCAAGATCAACCGCGACCGTCCCCCCGCCCAGGGCGACGCCGAGTTGATCCACCGCCTAGAGGCCGCCGATGCCGTGTTGGTGGGGGCCCTCAACATGGGTGAGTACGCCTATGACTTCACCGGGGAAAATCCCCACTATGGCCCCTCCCGCAACCCCGTCGACCCAAGCCGCATGAGCGGTGGTTCGTCGGGGGGCAGCGGCGCCGCCGTGGGGGCCGGTCTGGTGCCCCTGGCCCTGGGGTCGGACACCAACGGCTCCATCCGCGTGCCAGCGGCCCTGTGTGGCACCTTTGGCCTCAAGCCCACCTACGGCCACTTGAGCCGCCGGGGGACGTTTTTGTTCTGCCCCAGCCTCGACCACCTGGGACCCCTGGGGCGCAGCGTCGCCGATTTGGCCCTGGCCTTCGACGCCATGCAGGGCGTGGACCCCGCCGACCCCGCCTGTAGCGCCCCCGAGGGCCCCAACCCGACCTTCCCAACGCTCCAGCGGGGTATCGATGGCCTGCGCCTGGCGGTGGCCGACGACTACTTCCGCCGCGGCGCCACCCCCGAAGCCCTGGGGGCGGTGGAGCAGGTGGCCAAGACCCTGGGGGTGACCCAAACCGCGACCTTCCCCGAGGCCGCCCGGGCCCGAGCCGCAGGTTATATCATCACAGCTTCCGCGGCCAGCCAATTGCATTTGGAGCGGCTGCGCCGGCGCGCCGCCGACTTCGACCCCCTGGTGCGGGATCGCCTCATGGCGGGGGCGACCTTCCCCGCCGCCTGGTATCTCCACGCCCAGCGCTTTCGCCGCTGGTACGCCGCGGCCGTGGCCCAGGTATTCACCCGGGTGGACGTGGTCATCGCCCCCACCACCCCCTGCTCGGCCCCGGCCATCGGCCAGCAGACCATGGTCCTCGACGGTTTAGAGGTCCAGGTGCGGCCCAATTTGGGGCTTTACACCCAACCCATTTCCCTGGCGGGGTTGCCGGTGGGGGCGGTGCCGGTGGCGGGCTACCCTTTGCCCGTGGGGGTACAACTCATCGCCGCCCCGGGGCGCGAGGCCCACGCCCTGGCCGCCGCCGCCGCCCTGGAAGGGGCCGACACCGCGACGCCGACGGCCAATCCCGCCTGGCAGTGAGGATGGCCTGGGGCGAGGCGACGGGTTAGTCGTGTTACAGTGGGGACAACGCCTTGCCTTGCCATGGTCGATCGTTGACTGCCGCACCCCTCTACCAACCGTTTTACTGCGAAGAAAACGTCTGGCAACTGTGCGCCAGACCCGACGTCGTCGCCCGCAACCACTTCGCCGTCTTTATCGCCAACCCCCGGCAAACGGTGGCCATGGCCGCTCAGCGGGCCGCTCCCCCGGGGCAATGGGTGGTGTGGGACTACCACGTGGTGCTCCTCATGGCCCCGGCCACCGGTGACGGCGGAGAGAGCCAGGTGTGGGACCTGGACTGTCGCCTCGCCGCTCCCTTGGCCCTGACCACCTGGTTTGACGCCTCCTTTCCCGATCTCGAGCGCTGGCCCACGGTGTGGGTACCCCAGTTTCGCCTGGTGGAGGGCCAGACCTTTCGCCGCCATTTCGCCTCGGACCGCCGCCACATGCGCACCCCCCAAGGGGGCTGGCAGCGGCCCCCCCCGCCGTGGCCCCCCCCGGGGAAGGGGAGTCACCTGGCCGATCTCATCGACGTGAGCGCTACAAGCGACCCCTTGGGGGGGGTGGTCCTCAGCCATCGCCAACTGTTGACCCGCTATGCCTCCCCGAGTAAAGCCACCACACCGCAAAATTGACAAATTATTACACTGTCAAGCCGAAGGCCTTACCCAGCGGAGTTACGGTCGTAGCTGAAATCCAGTTGACAAATTGTTACCTCGCCAGTTTAACGGCGACGCTATAGTGATCTTGGCCGATAGGAAGGCCAATGGGTAGGAACCTCAACGGACTGATGGGCCAGGGAGGGTCACCTTTGAGGTCGCCAGGGACTGGCGGCCTGCTTTTTACCCCCATCTTTGGGCTTTACCCGTCTTCCCCACTCCCGCCTTCGGTCTCGCCGCTCCGGTGGCTTTGGCGCAAAGCCAGGGTCTCTGCCGTCGCCACGGTCAAAGTGGTGCTGTCGATGACCACCCCATAGTCCCGCCGCGCCCCCTCGACGCTGACCAAACCAGCGACCACGTCGGCCTGGACCCGGGCGGGGTCCCGCGTCCAGGGGTCGCCAAAGCCCCCACCCCCGGGGAGGGTCAGGGTGAACACCGCCTGGGCCCCCAGGGTGGTGCTGGTTTTGGCCCGGGGGGTCGGGGCGCCTATGACGGTGAGCTGGCCGGGGGCTCCCGGGGCTCCTCCGGCCAGGCCCGGCGCCGGGTGGTGCAACCGCTCGTAGAGGCCCGAAAAACCGTAGTCCCGGCCGGTGGTCATGGCCACCGTCCAGGTCTGACCCAGGCCCCCCCGCCAGTGGCCGGGGCCGCCGGAGTCGGGGGCGAGTTCCCGGCGCAGGACCCGCAACGGGGCCAGGGTCTCCATGACCTCCACCGGCACCCCGGCGATGCCGCTGGGATAGGCGGTGGCCGACAGCCCGTCGGCGCAATTCCTCGCTCCCGTGCCCCCCGAGGCAAACCAGGTAAAGGAAAACGGCTGTCCCTGGGCGGTGGTGCCAAAGACGTGGGTATCCCACAGCCCATCGGCTCCCGGGGCGATGAGGGGGGTGTCCCCCAGGGCATTGGCCAGGGCTCCCATGATCAACGAGGGCAAGAAGTGTCCCACCAGGTGACGCCCCCCCACGGCGGCGGGGAAGGGGGCGTTGAGGATGGAACCCTCGGGGGCTCGAAGGGCCACGGGGCGAAAACTGCCCTCGTTGTTGGGGACGTCGGGGGAAAGGGCGCACTTGATCCCATAGGTGGTGTAGGCCGCGGTGTAGTTCAACGCCACATTGATTCCCCAGGGCACCTGGGGGGAGGAACCGCTGTAGTCCACCGTCAAGCGCTCGCCGGCCACGGCGATGCAGACCCGCAGTTCGATGGGGGCGTCAAAACCGTCCAGGGTCAGGGCGTGGCGGTACTCGCCGTCGGGGAGGGCGGCAATGCGGCGGCCCATGGCCGCCTCGGAGCGCTGGATGATGGCGTCGGCCAGGTCCTCGATATCGGCTAGGCCAAACTCGTCGAGGAACGCCAACAGCTGCTGGCCTCCCACCCGGTTGCCCACCACCTGGCAGTGGATGTCCCCCAGTACCTCCACCGGGGTGCGGACGTTGGCCTTGAGGAGCTCAAACAGCGCTTCCTCGGGTTGTCCCGCCCGGTACAGCTTCATCACCGGGATGGCCAGGCCCTCTTCGAACACCGAGCGGGAGTCCGCCGCCAGACCCCGACCACCGATGTCCAGGGCGTGGCAGCAGTTGGCGAACAAGGCCACCACCCTATCCCCCTTGAAAATCGGCGTGGCGATGGTGATGTCGTTGAGCTGGGAAGCCGTCTGCCAGGGATCGTTGGTGATCAACACATCCCCGGGCACCAGGGTGTCCACGGGGAAGCGATTCAAAAAGTGCACCATCCCCGTGGCCATGGTGTTGATGTGTCCCGGGGTACCCGTCACTGCCTGGGCCACCATCCGCCCCCGGCGGTCGAACACCCCGGCAGACAGGTCTCCCGCCTCCCGGACGATGGTGGTAAACGAGGTGCGCATCAGTGCCGCGGCCTGTTCGTCCACCGTGGCGATGAGGCGGTTCCAGAGGATGTCGAGGGTCAGGTCGTCCACGGCGGCTCCCGGGGCTCAAGGTAGGGGGACATCGACCAGCAAGTTGTGGTGGGCATCGACGGCGATCCGGGTCGCCGCCGCCACCACGACGGTGGATTCGCGTTCTTCGACGATGGCGGGGCCCGTCAACACGGCGCCGGCCTGGAGTGTGTAGCGGTCGAAGACCGGCAGCTCGGCAAACCCATCCCCATGGAGGCGATGGGCCCGGCGCCGGGAGACCCTGTTTCGACGGGGCGCCACCTCCCAACCGGCCAGGGTGGGTAGGGCCAACTCGGGGCGGGGGCCTTTGACGGTCACCCGCCAAGAGACCACATCCAAGGGGGCATCGGCGGCTATCTGGCCGTAGATGGCTTGGTAAACCGCCTCAAAGCGCCGGCGGATCTCCCCTTGTCGGTCCGCCGTCAGGGGGGGCTCGGGGAGGGGAACCGACAGCTCAAAGCCCTGGCGCCGATAGCGCATATCGGCCCGGTATTCCACCTGGAGCTGGTCCTTCGCCAGGGAGCGCCCCAACACCGCCCGCCCCCGGGCCTCAAGGGTCTCCAGGGTGCGATTGATGGCCGACCAGTCCGCCGCCTCTAGGGGTTGGGGCAAAGTGTGGACCCCGTCAAAGGTCATGGGGGCGGCCAAAAAGCCCATGGCCGACATCACTCCAGCCCCCAAGGGGTAGATCACCCGGGGACATTTTAGTATCCGCGCCACCCCCAGGGCGTGGACCGGCCCGGCGCCGCCGAAGGCAAACACCGGCAGCCGGGTGATGTCCACCCCCCGCTCCACGGCGTGAATCCGGGCCGCCGAGGCCATGGTCTCGTTGGCCAAGGTGTGGATTCGCCAGGCCATGGTGGCCACGTCGACCCCAGCGGGGGTGGCCAGGGTGGCGATGGCCCGCTCCGCCGCCGTCCCATCCAACGCCATGGCACCACCGAGAAAAAAGCCGGGGTCCAAATAGCCCAATACCAAGTCGGCGTCGGTGACCGTGGGCGAGGTGCCACCGCGGCCGTAGCAAGCGGGACCCGGGTCGGCTCCGGCGCTCTCGGGGCCGATGCGCAAGCGTCCCAGCTCGTCGTACCAGGCGATGGACCCGCCGCCGGTGCCGATCTCGATCATCTCGATCACCGGCACCTTCACTGGCAAGCCACTGCCCCGCTTAAAGCGATACTGGCGGTCCACCTCGAACTGGGGAGCGATGAGGGGCTCGCCCCCTTGGATGAGGCAGGCCTTGGCGGTGGTGCCCCCCATGTCGAAGGAGAGGAGGTTCTCCACCCCCAGGGATCGGCCGTAGTGGGCCGCCGCCAACGCCCCGGCGGCGGGGCCGGATTCGATGAGTCGCACCGGGGCCTCCACGGCGGTGGCCACCTCGGCCAGACCGCCGTTGGACTGCATCACCAGGAGCTCCCCCGCCACCCCCAACCCCGCCAATCCCTCGGCCAAGCGCCCCAGATAGCGGGCGGCGATGGGTTTGACATAGACGTTCACCAACGCCGTGGAGGTGCGCTCGTACTCGCGGAGCTCGGGGACCAAATCGCAGGACAGGGTCACCGTGGCATCGGGTAGCGCTTCGGCTAAGGCTTGGCCTATGGCTCGTTCGTTAGCGTCGTTGGCGTAGCTGTGGAGCAAGCACACCGCCACCGCCTCGACGCCGGCGGCTTGAAGGCGGTCGATGATTTCCCCCAGCTGCCGGCGATCCAGGGGCTCGATGACCTCCCCCTGGGGCCCCAACCGCTCGCCCACTTCAAACCGAAGGGCGCGGGGGGCGATGGGGGCGGGGCGGGCCATGGCCAAATCGTACATATCAAACCGGTGCTCGCGCCCGATCTCCACGGCGTCGCGAAAGCCCCGGGTGGTGACCAGGGCGGTCTTGGCTCCCTTGCGCTCCAGCAGGGCATTGGTGAACAAAGTGGTGCCGTGGAGCACGTGTTGTACCCGGGAACCCGTCGCCGCCGCCGCCCCCAGGGCGGCTTGTACCCCGGCGACTACCGCCACCTCGGGGGCGGGGGTGGTGAGGTGCTTTTGGATCACCACCCGGCCATCTTGGCCCAAGAGGACGATGTCGGTGAAAGTACCGCCGATGTCGGCGCCAATGCGGTAGTCCATGGGGGTCTCGTGGCCCGGGGTCATTAAAACGGCAAACTGTCGACCCCAAGTGTAGCCGGCCTTGGCCTTTCTACCTACGCTAGACGGTTACCAGCACCATTGTGGACAACCAGAGGAGTCTTGTATGGATCTCGGTCTCAAGGGCAAGACCGCCATCGTCTGCGCCGCCAGCAAGGGATTGGGCTATGCCTGTGCCCACGCCCTGGCCCAAGAGGGGGTGGCATTGGTGGTCAACGCCCGCAACCCGGATACCCTGGAGGCCGCCGCGGCGGCCATCCGCACCGCCACGGGGGTCGCGGTTACCGCCGTCCCCGGGGATATCACCACCCCCGAGGGACGCCAGGGGGTCCTGGCCGTTTGCCCCGAACCCGATATCTTGATCAACAATGCCGGTGGCCCCCCTCCGGGGGACTTTCGTCAATGGCAGCGGGAGGATTGGATCAAAGCCCTAGACGCCAACATGCTGGCTCCCATCGAATTGATCAAGGCCACGGTGGACGGCATGATCTGCCGCCGCTTTGGGCGGATTGTCAATATCACCTCGGGGGCGGTGAAGGCCCCCATCGACATCCTGGGTCTCTCCAACGGCGCCCGGGCGGGTCTCACGGGGTTTGTCGCCGGCCTCGCCCGCCAGACGGTGCGCCACAACGTCACCATCAACAACTTGCTGCCGGGGCCGTTTGCCACCGATCGCCTCATAGGCAATATGGAGACCATCGCCGCCAGGACCAGCAAATCCTTTGAGGCGGTGTGGGAGGAGCGGCGGCTGTCCAACCCCGCCCAGCGGTTTGGCGAACCGGCGGAGTTCGGCGCCGCCTGTGCCTTTTTGTGCAGCCAGCACGCCGGTTACATCACCGGCCAAAACTGGTTGCTGGACGGGGGGGCGTTCCCCGGCACGTTGTGACGGGCTCCCTACAGGGCTGGTCCGCCAGGCGGCGAAAGTCCAGGGCGTAACTCTCCAAGCGCCCCAACAGGTGCTGGCGCTGGCGGCTGCTCAACAGAGCGTCCAGATCCAAGGCCAGCTCCACCAGGGCGAGACGGCCCAGTTCCCGCTGGCGCCGGTAGGCGGGGCGGCGCAGATCGTCGGGCTCCAGGAGCAAGGTGGTGAGACCGGCTCGAAGGGCGGACCGGTCGCGCCGCTCGGCCAAAAGCCCGGCCAAGTAGGCCCGCCAGTCCTCCCGGTAGTGCCAAAGCTCCGGCGCCAGGGCCGGCGCACTCTCACTCCAGGCTCGAAGCCGGGCCCGCTGGGCCGGCGTCGAGTCGCCGGTCCAACGCCGCAGTTGTTCCTCGGCCCGCTGTATTCGATCTCGGCGCCGGGCCTCTAGATCTAGGGTGACCCGCTCGCGGTGGAACTCCCGGTTGTCGGCTTCGATCTTGGCCAATAGCCCTTGGACCTGGGCGTCGTCGAGGCGACCCAACAGTTCGGCGAAGTCGGGGAGGATGCGGTTGGTGAAGGCGTCCAGTAAATTCCGCCCCCGGGCTTCAATGGCCAACAGCTCTTGTCGCTCCAGACCATCGGCCAAGGCCTCGGTGGCATCCTCCAGCCACTGGGCGTAGACCGGCAGCTGGGTGTAGCGGTGCCACTGGAGCATGGCCCCGAGGCGTTGGTCCAGGAGATCCCGCTGGGTGCCGGTGAAATCCACGTAGTCGTCCAGATACCAGGGAATCAGCCAGTCCAGCTGGTTGTAGGTCCAGCGCACCAGACAACCGCTGGTGACGAGGATCAAAGCCAAGCCCAAGGCCAGGGGCCAAAGACGCCGAAGCCTGGGGCGAGAAGGGCGCGTAGATGGGGCGAGGTTTGCCATGGCGGGGTTCAAAGCACAGTCGACGATTCGGGAGGTGTGCACACGAGGTGGTGTCTGCAATCGGGCTTTGCTTTGACCAAAAAAAGAGGCCGAGGTGCAGCCTCGGCCATAACCACCAAAGGAGGAGTTTGGAGGAGAAGCATTTCTACTGAAATGTTAAATTCATATTAGAGCTTGATGTTGCGTTGCGTCAAGTCGGTGACCAGGGGAAAAACCCAGTTTGCAATCTTTGACCTTTGATTCTTGACGCCAATAGTCGGGGGTAATAGCCCCTTGATTTACAGGGGTATTGGGCGCTGGCGGCCAGGCGATGGCCGGGGCCGCGGGCGCTGTGGTGCAGGGGAGCGGGAACTGAACTGTGGCGCCGAATAACCAGAGCTTGCGCTGCGCTGCAACTTTCCGCCGTTGTATCATGGGCACCTTCGGTCCCGCGCCAAGCGGGTTATGCCTTTTTCCCTTCGCAGAAGGATTCTGAGGAGCACGCCATGGAATTTCGCGACTATCTCAACGCACTTGCCAGCAACGATGGTTCAGACCTCTATCTGAGTACCCATGCCCCCGCCAGTGCCAAGTTCAACGGGGTACTCAAGACCGTCGAGGATCGGCCTTTGAGCCCGGGGAGGGTCAAAGAGATCGCCTACAGCATCTTGAGCGCCGAGCAAATCCAGGAGTTCGAAGAGCGGCTGGAGATGAACTTGGCCTGGCACGAGCCAGGGGTTGGCCGCTTTCGGGTCAACATTTTCCGCCAGCGGGGCGAGATTTCCATGGTGGCGCGCAACATCAAAACCGAAATCCCCGACATCAAAAAGTTGGGCCTGCCGCCGGTGCTCACCGATATCATCATGGAGAAGCGGGGTTTGGTGCTGTTCGTCGGCGCCACGGGGTCGGGAAAATCCACCTCTTTGGCGGCCCTCATCGACTACCGCAACAGCAATGCCGGGGGCCACATCATCACCATTGAGGATCCGGTGGAGTTTGTGCATTCCCACAAAAAGAGCATTGTCAATCAGCGGGAAGTGGGGGTAGACACCCTGAGTTACCCCGACGCCTTGAAGAACACCCTGCGCCAGGCGCCCGATGTGATTTTGGTGGGGGAGGTCCGCGATCAGGCCACCATGGAGTACGCCTTGCAATTCGCCGAGACCGGCCACCTGTGCATCTCCACCCTCCACGCCAACAGCGCCAACCAGGCCCTAGACCGGATCATCAACTTTTTCCCCCAAGCGCGCCGGGCTCAGCTGCTACTGGATTTGGGGTCCAATATGCGGGCCATCATCGCCCAGCGCCTAGTGCCCACCGTGGACGGCAAGCGGGCCGCCGCCGTGGAGGTGTTGCGCTATTCCCCCACCATCGAGACCCTCATCAAGCGCAACGAGATCTCCGGCCTCAAGGAGATCATGGAAAAATCCGGCAACCAGGGCATGAAGACCATGGACCAGGCGTTGTTGGAGCTCTACGACGCCGGGCGGATTTCCGAGGACACGGCGGTGCGCTTTGCCGATTCCTCCAACAACGTGCGCCTCAAGATCAGCCTGGCCAAGAGTGGCGACAATCAAAGTGCCGCCGGTGGGCTGAGTTTGAGTCTCGTGGAGGAAGAAGCCGAGAAGGCCGAGGAACCCCCGGCTGCTCCCAACCTCAAGCCCGGGCCGGGTGTGGGTCAAGGCCCCGGCCCCGGTGCCGGCCCCGGGGAAGGACGACGGGGAGGGCTAGGCGTCCGCCGTCCTCCGAACCGCTAGGGGGCCTCAGGCCTCGATGCCGCTCTGGCGCAACAACGCGTCCACCTCGGGCTCCCGGCCCCGGAAGGCCTTGAAGTTCTCCAGGGCGTCCCGGGTGCCCCCGGTCTCCAAAATGCTGCGGAGCAGGGCTTCCCCCGTGGGGCGGTGAAAAATGCCGTCCTCTTCAAAGCGGGCGAAGGCGTCCGCCGCCAGGACCTCGGCCCACTTGTAGCTGTAGTACCCAGCGGCGTAACCCCCGGAGAAAATGTGCATAAAGCCGTGGGGAAAGCGGTTGAAGGCCGGTGGTTTCACCACCGCCACCTGGTCGCGAACCTCCTCTAGGGTCTCCAGTATCCGCGCCCCCCGGGCGGGGTCGTAGTGGCGGTGGAGGCGCCAGTCGAAGAGGGCAAACTCCAGTTGGCGCACCATCATCATCGCCCCCTGGAAGTGCTTGGCGGCCCGCATTCGCTCGAACAGGGTCTCGGGCAGGGGTTGGTGACTTTGGTAGTGACGGGCCAGCAAATCCAACCCCTCCCGCTCCCAGCACCAGTTTTCCAGGAGTTGGGAAGGCAGTTCCACGGCGTCCCATTCCACCCCCGAGATGCCCGCCACCGGGGCGTAGTCCACCCGGGTGAGGAGGTGGTGGAGGCCGTGGCCAAACTCGTGGAACAAGGTCTCCACTTCGTCGTGGGTGAAGAGCGCCGGCTCCTCCCCCACGGGGGGGGTGAAGTTGCACACCAAATACGCCACCGGCCGCTGGAGACCTCGGGGCGTCTGGCGCCGGGTGATACAGCCGTCCATCCAGGCGCCGCCGCGCTTGTTGGCCCGGGCGTAGAGATCCAGGTAAAACCGCCCCCGGCACTCGGCGCCGTCGTGGATTTCAAAACAGCGCACGTCAGGGTGCCACACCTCGACCCCCGTGACGGGCTGAATGGCGACGCCAAACAGTCGTTCGATGATGGCAAACAGGCCCTGAAGGACTTGGTGTTCGGGAAAATAGGGGCGCAGTTCCTCTTGGGTGAGGTGGTAGCGGTGCTCCCGGAGCTTTTCCCCGTAGTAGGGGATGTCCCAGGCCGCCAAGTGCTCGACGCCAAACTGCTCCCGGGCGAAGTCCTGGATTTCCCCTAGCTCCTTGGCCGCCTGGGGGCGGGCCCTGTGGGCCAGATCCAGGATAAAATCCTCCACTTCCTGGCCGGAGTTGGCCATCTTGGTCTCCAGGGAGTATTCGGCGTAGTTGGCAAAGCCCAACAGCGTGGCCAGCTCAAAGCGCAGGGCCAAAATCTGCTCCATGAGGGGACTGTTGTCCCACTGGTCCCCCGAGGGGGCTTGCTCTGAGGCTCGGGTGGCGTAGGCGTGGTAGATCTCCCGGCGAAGGTTGGGGTCGTCGGCATAGCTGATGACCGGCAAGTAGCAGGGAAACTCCAGGTTGAGGACGTAGCCCTCCCGCTCCTGGCGCCGGGCGTTTTGCCGGGCGAGTTCTAAAGTCGATTCGGGGAGGCCGGCCAGCGCCTCGGGGTCGTCGATGAACTTTTCCCAGGCTTGGGTGGCGTCGAGGACGTTTTCTTGAAACTTGGCCTGGAGCCTGGAGAGCTCCTGCATGATGGCTTTGTAGCGCTGGCGCCGTTGGGCGGGAAGGCCGATGCCGGCGAGGCGAAAGTCCCGCAGGGCGTGGTCGATCACCCGGCGCTGGGCGGGGTCTAGGTGGGCGTAGACCTCGCCTGCGGCGATCTGGCGGTAGGCGTTGAACAGCCCCTCGTGCTGGTTGAGATCGGTGTAGTAGGCGCTGAGTTTGGGCAGGCAGGCGTTGTAGGCGGCGCGAAGCTCAGGGGAGTTCATCACCCCGTTCAAATGGCTCACCGGCGACCACAATTTCTCCAGGCGGTCCTGGAGTTCTTCCAGGGGAGCGATGAGGTTGTCCCAGGTGTAGTGGTCGGTCGCGGCCAGCAAGGCCTCGATGCGCTGGCGGTTGTCCGCCAGCACCGTCTCCACGGCCGGTTCCACGTGCTCGGGGGTGATGGCTCCAAAGGGGGGCATATCGTAGGCGGTCAGCAGGGGATTGTCGGGGGCGGAATGGGGATACTCGAGGGACATGTCCCTGCTCTCCTGTGGCAGTCAAAGGAAGGATGATGGGGCGAAGAACTCGCCTGGGGCCGCGCGGCGATTGCCAAGGGCCGAGGGAAGGTGGTTCACTGGTCCACCAACGCACAACGAGCATTTAAGCGGAGGAGCCTTTTATGGGCAAGCACTACGATCTCCTGGTCATCGGCGGCGGCAGCGGTGGTCTGGCAACGGCCCGCCGCGCCGCCCGCTTTGGCGCCAAGGCGGCGGTGATCGAGGGGGGGCGCTTGGGTGGCACTTGCGTCAACGTCGGCTGCGTGCCCAAGAAGGTCATGTGGTACGGCGCCCACCTGGCCCACGCCCTGGCCGACGCCGAGGGCTATGGCTTTGAGGTGGAGGGGGTGCGCTTTGATTGGTCGACCCTTGTAGACCGGCGCAACGCCTTTGTGCGGCGCCTCAACGACAATTTTCATCGCCATCTGGCCACCGACGGCGTCGACCGCATCGAGGGCTGGGGACAGTTCGTCGATCACCGCAGCGTGGCTGTGGGGGATGCCACCTTGAGCGCCGACCACATCGTCATCGCCGTGGGAGGGGAGCCGGTGGTGCCCCACGTCCCGGGAAGCGAGCTCGGCATCACCTCCGACGGCTTTTTTGAACTCGAGCACTGCCCCGCCAAGGTGGCGGTGGTGGGCAGCGGCTACATCGCCGTGGAACTGGCCGGGGTGTTCCAATCTCTGGGGGCCGAGGTGACCATGCTGCTGCGTAAACAGCACTTGCTGCGCAGCTTCGACGCCATGCTCCGGGAGAACCTCATGGAGCATATGCAAGATGGGGGCATCAACCTGGTCACCGGCTCGCAAGTGGTGGGGGTGGAGCGGGATGGCGATGGCAAGTTGCTCGTCCACTGCGACACCGGCGCCGAATTCAACGGCGTCGACACCCTGTTGTGGGCCGTGGGCCGCCGACCGCGGGTGGCCGACTTGCAATTGGAGCGGGCCGGCATCGAAGCTACTCCGTCGGGCTACATCCCCGTGGACGCCTACCAAAACACCGCAGCCCCTGGGGTCTACGCCCTGGGGGATGTCACCGGCCAAGCCGAGCTCACCCCGGTGGCCATCGCCGCCGGGCGCCGGCTGGCGGAACGGCTGTTCAACCACCGGGCCGACAGTCGGCTGGACTACGACAACATCCCCACAGTGGTGTTTAGCCATCCCCCCCTGGGGACCGTGGGTTTGAGCGAGGAGCGGGCCCGGGCCATCCACGGCGACGCCGTCAAGGTATACCAGACCCGCTTCACCGGCATGTACCACGCCTTCACCCCCCACAAGGTGGCCACGGCCATGAAGGTGGTGTGTGTGGGGGCCCAGGAGCGGGTGTTGGGGATCCACATCGTCGGCCCCAACGCCGACGAGATGCTCCAGGGCTTTGCCGTCGCCGTGCGCATGGGGGCCACCAAGGGGGATTTGGACGCCACCGTGGCCATCCACCCCACCGCCGCCGAGGAGTTGGTGACCCTCACCTGAGGGATTGACCCAGGGGCTCAGCGCTCCTCCCGATCCCGCTCCCCCCGGGGGGAAGTGTGGGTCTCGTGGCGATTTTCGCCATCCCGCTCCCGGGGAGCGGTGGGGGCGTTAGAAGCGACGGCGGCGGCCTCGTCATGGGCCTTGGCGGCTTGGTCCTGGGTCTTGAAGGCCAGGGCCCGGGCGGGAAGGGTGGGGTCGTTGAGCCCGGCGGCCGTGGCCTGGGTGATGCCGGTGAGATCCTCATCGTCGAGGCCATAGTACATGGCCTCGGCCGCCCCTTTGGCCACGCCCGTCGCCTCCATCATCGCCGTGCCCCGGTCCATGAGGATTCGCCCGAGCTCGGCTTCGTCAAATTCTTTGACGTCGATCTTCAAGGCGTCGTAGTTCTGGAGGTGATTGGCCACCACTTGCTGCTCCTCGGGGCTCAGTTGGCTGGCCATGATGTTGTCGAACTGGCTGATGCCGTCGAGGAGGCCCTTCATCATGTCCTTGTCATCGTTAAAATTGCCCTTGGTCTCGGTGTCGAGCCAGCCGATGTAGCCAAAGGGGGTCTCCCGGTACACCCCCTTGGAGAAATCCCCATCGGGGGTGGCACTGGTGAGCATTTTGGCTTCGGCGCCGCTATGGCTGTAGAACAAGTCCCCCACCGCTCCGCCGAGGAAGCCACCGATGACACTGCCCACCATACCGCCGATGCCCGGCAGCACCATGTTGCCGACGGCGCTACCGGCGATGCTACCCACGGCTTCCCCCACCGCGGCCTTGGTCAGCTCGCCGCTGAGGGCGTCCATCCCCAGGCCGACCAGGGTGCCGCCGTAGTTGCCCAAAAAGTCCCCGGCCAGATCCATGGCGCCGCTGCCAACGGGGCCGGCGAAGCTGCCCACGAGGTCTCCGGCCGCGGCGGCGATGTCGTCGCCAAAGGCGCGGGCGATGGCCCCTACGGCGTCGCTCCAGGTACCCCCTAGGGCATCGACGATGCCCCCGGTGTCGAGGCCCACTAGGCCGGCCACGGTATTGATGGCATCCCCTGCAGAGCCGTTGAAAAAGTCCCCCACCCCCCCCAAGTCCACCCCGGCGGCGTTGCCCAACTGGGTGAGGCCGTCGCTGACGCTGCCGTT
>JBHJHK010000514.1:0-3148 GCA_050330975.1 Candidatus Competibacterales bacterium
GGCCGGGGGACTGCACCAAAACAGAGCAAAGAACAACTGGAATGGCGTCATTTTAGGGCGCAGTGGAGCCCAGAGCAGAAAACGCCCCCAGAGGGGGCGCGGGAAGCCATCAGAACCGAGGACTTGGGCTCAGTTCAGACGCTGTAGTAGAGCATGAATTCCACTGGGTGGGTCGTGGTCTTCACCGCCATGATCTCTTCTTCTTTGAGGCCGATGTAGCCGTCGATGAGGTCGTCGGTGAAGACCCCTCCGGCCTTTAGGAAGGCCCGGTCGCTGTCCAGGGCTGCCAAGGCGGCCTCTAGGGAGTAGGACACCTGGGGAATCTCCCGCTCTTCCTCGGGGGCCAGATCGTAGAGGTCCTTGTCCATGGCATCGCCGGGGTGAATCTTGTTTTGAATCCCGTCGAGACCGGCCATGACCATGGCGGCAAAGGCCAGGTAGGGGTTGGCGGTGGAGTCGGGAAAGCGGACCTCCAAGCGCCGGGCCTTGGGGGTGTCCACGTGGGGAATGCGCACCGCCGCCGAGCGGTTGCGGGCCGAGTAGGCCAGCAGGGTGGGGGCCTCAAAGCCCTTGATCAGCCGCTTGTAGCTGTTGGTGGAGGCGTTGGTGAAGGCGTTGAGGGCCGGGGCGTGCTTGAGGATACCACCGATGTAGTACAGCGCCGTCTCCGACAGACCACCGTATTGGTCGCCGCTGAACAGGTTTTCGCCCCCCTTGGACAGGGACTGGTGGACGTGCATGCCGTTGCCGTTATCCCCCACCAAGGGCTTGGGCATAAACGTGGCCGTCTTGCCGGCCAGGCGGGCGACGTTCAACACCACGTACTTGAGAGCTTGGACTTCGTCGGCCTTGCGCACTAGGGTGTTGAAGCGCACGCCGATCTCGCACTGGCCCGCCGTGGCCACCTCGTGGTGGTGGACCTCGGTCTCCATGCCCATGGCGTTGAGCTTGAGGCACATCTCGCTGCGGATGTCGTGGAGGGAGTCCACCGGCGGCACGGGAAAGTAACCGCCCTTGACCCCCGGGCGGTGGCCCATGTTGCCGATCTCGTAATCCGTGCCGGAGTTCCAGGCGGCCTCGACGGAGTCCACGTGGTAGTAGGCGCCGGCCATATCGGCCCCGTAGCGCACACTGTCCAACACGAAAAATTCGTTCTCCGGTCCAAAGTAGGCGGTGTCACCCACCCCCGTGGACTTGAGGTAGGCCTCGGCGCGCTTGGCCAAGGACCTGGGATCCCGGCTGTAGCCTTCCATGGTGTTGGGCTCGAGGACGTCGCACACCAACTTGAGGGTGGGCTTCTCCATGAAGGGATCGATGACGGCCGTGGCGGGATCGGGCATCAACACCATGTCCGACTCGTTGATGCCCTTCCAACCGGCGATGGAGGAGCCATCGAACATCTTCCCGTTCTCAAACGTATCGTCCTTCAGGGTGCTCGCGGGCACGGTGACGTGTTGTTCTTTGCCACGAGTGTCGGTGAAGCGGTAATCAATAAAATCGACACTATTGTCCTGAATGAGTTTTAGAACGTCAGTGGGGGACATGCGCTGCTTTCCTCCGCGGGAAAAATTTTGCCATAGACGAGTGATGAAACGCACAGTATTCAGTCCGTTTGTCGGCGCTGGCTCCCCATCTAGCAGGAGCCGTGCCATGGTACACTGCCCCTGAGAAAGCCCTTTTTCTGGGCGATCTAGCCCGGCAGCGGCCACACCAATGCACCAATTTAGCGCAAATAATCCCAATATGCACCAAAATGGCGCAGACAAGTTCTCCACCCTGGGGTACGGGCGGTGTTTTTAGAACTGCGCCATCTGCGCACCTTATCCGCCCTACGGGATACGGGGAGCCTGGCCGAAGCCGCCGAGCGGTTGCATTTGACCCAGTCGGCGTTGTCCCACCAGACCAAGGCCCTGGAGGCCTACTACGGGGTCACCCTCTTTGTGCGCAAGAGCCGGCCCTTGCGATTCACCCCGGCGGGGCAGCGCTTGCTGGCGTTGGCAGATCGCATTTTGCCCATGTTGGCCGAGACCGAGCGGGAGTTGACCCGCTTGGCGGAGGGCCAGGCGGGGCGGCTGCACTTGGCCATCGAGTGCCACAGTTGCTTTGAATGGCTGATGCCCACCATGGACGCCTTTCGAGAAAACTGGCCCGAGGTGGAGCTGGATATCCTCACCGCCGTGAGTTTTGCCCCCTTGCCGGCCCTGGTCCAGGGTTTTGTGGACCTGGTAGTGACCTCCGACCCCATCGACGACCCGGCCATTTGCTACCATCCCCTGTTCCGCTACCAGGGCATGTTGGCCATGGCCAACACCCACCCGCTGGCCAAGCAGGAGTGGATCGAGCCCCAGGACCTCCGGGACCAGACCCTCATCACCTACCCCGTGGAGCGGGAACGGTTGGATTTGTTCAAGTACTTCCTAGACCCGGCGGGGGTGGAACCGTTGGCGGTGCGCACCACGGATCTGACGCCGATGATTTTGCAGTTGGTGGCCAGCCGCCGGGGGGTGGCGGCGCTGCCCAGTTGGGTGCTCACCGAGTACTTGGCCAAGGACTACGTCAGCGCCCGTCCCTTGGGGCAAAACGCCTTGTGGTGCACCACCTACGCCGCCATTCGCACCCCCGACAGCCGCTATCCCTACATCAAGGACTTCATCGATACCTCGGTGGCCACGGCGTTTCGCACTCTCCACGCCATCCGCGCCGCTGGCCCCGCCGGGGGGCGGAGCGCAGCGGGGCGGGGCGGGACGACCAAGGAGCGCTGAGAGCTCGGGGTGGGCTTTATTGGCCCACCACTTCCATGGTACGCCCAGGGCGGCGGCGAGTAGGGTGGCAATGGGCGCTCTCAAGCGAAGTCTCCCCTGGGCCAGCCCAGGCCCCCTAGACCTTGTGGATCTCCAACCCGGTGTTGGCCAGGCGTTCGCCGTTGGCGATGACCGCCGTGGAGGCTTTGTCGGGGGTGAGGTAGCGCTTGGCCACGTCTTTCAAGTCGTCGAGGGTCACCTGGAGGATCCGCTGGCGGTACTGGCGCCGCCAGACCGGGGTGCGGCCGTATTGGATGCCAAAGTAGGCGCCGATGGCCTCGCCGGCGGGGGAACCCGGGCGATCGATGGACGATACGACGCCGAGGATGGCCTCCTCCAGGGTGCGG
>JBHJHK010000515.1:0-2154 GCA_050330975.1 Candidatus Competibacterales bacterium
GCCGTGGAAATCACCGTGGTGTATGACGATGATACGGGCATTTTGCGCAGGAGTTTGGGGGACGGCGATTTGACCATCAATGGCACCCCCTTGGAATTCGTCTCTGCCAGCAGTGATTTCGACGCCCAACAGATTCAAGCCGTCTACCGCTTTGACGCCCCCAGCGGCGCCTGGAGCAGCGAGGACAACGGTTCCTACACCGTCGCCCTGGTGGGGGGTAGCGTCGTCGACGTGGAAAACTTCCCCATCGCCGGCGACGGCAACCTGGGCACCTTGAACGTCAATTTGTTCCAGGATACCCTTCCCAACCGCGATGAAGTCCTCAGCGGTCGCACCGGTGCAAACCACTGTTTGGGGGCCAGCACGACCGCCAGTGACGAGGGAGGCTTTGGCAGCGGTTTTTGGAATCCCAACGGCGACTGGCGGGTGTGTATTGCCGACCCCTCCTTGGCCGTTGAAACCACCCTGCCGGGCTGTGTCAACGGCCTGGGCCATCTGAGCACCAGCTGTGGCGCGACGCCGGGACTGGACTTCAACATCGTCTACGGGGTGCGGGTGCGGGTCAACGGCGCCATTTCCCCCATTCGCATCCGCGACGCCGATGTACCCGTTTCTCCGCGCCCCGAGTTTCCCCCTGTGCGGGGGGCGTTGATCACCGCCCAAGAGCTAGCGGAGCGCATCGACCAGGCCACAGCGGCGGGAACGTTCTTCAACCCCCAAGAGGCCATCGACCAGGCCTCAACGGGTTGTCGCATCGGGGAGGTCCCCCTACCCTCGGGGGCGGTGGGCTTCAACAACACCATGAGTGTCGCCGCCCTCGAAACTGCACCCCGCAACACCGGTTGCGTGGTGCCCCAGGGCGATCACTACCTACTGTTTCAGATCCTCGACGACAGCTGCGGCGGCGAAGTGGACAACTGTGCCTTTTGGGCTCTAGTGCCGTCGCTGCAAACCCCTCCACCCACGGAGTAGCGCTGCTAGGGGGTCGGGGCCACTGCACCCCGCCCCACCTCTCCTAGCCAGGCCGAGTGGGCCTTTGGGTCCCCCTCAAGCCCCCTCGGCCAAGGCATAAGTCCGCCGTCGCAACAGCCCCGTCACCGCTTCAGGTGAGGGGGCTTTTTTGAGCTCGTCGACCCCGATCACCTCCCCCACCCCCACGGCTATTTCCCGGCCACGGCAATCCATCAAAGCTTTTGCCAGCAACAAAAGCCGCGCCCGACGGCTCACCGCGCCACAAAGCTGGAATAAGGCTCCATTGCGCCCGGGGAAGTAAACCGGCAACACCGGTACCCCCGCCCGCAGGGCCAGCCGGGCAATACTGTCGTGCCAAGGCGGGTCGGTAATGCCAGCGGCAAAGCCCTGCCAATGGGCCACGGTGCCGGCGGGAAAGGTCACCAGCGCCCCCCCGCCCCGCAGCCATTGGAAGGCGGCCCGCAACGCAGCGCGGTTGTTCCGCTGGACCTGACCGCGGCGCAGGGGATCCACCTCGATGAGCCAAGGGCGAATCTCGGGGATGCGGTGGAGGAGAAAGTTGGCCAGCAACCGCACGTCGCCGCGGGCTTCGCTCAACAAGGCCCCGGCGACAATGCCCTCCAGCCCCCCAAAGGGATGGTTGCCCACCACCAATACAGGCCCCGGAGCGGCCAAGCGGGCCCGATGGACTGGATCTATGGCCACGGTGACCTCCATGGCCCTCAGGCATCCCCAAAAGAAATTGTCCCGGCTGTACTCGGTCTGCAGCCGGCGGTAGCCGCGGTTGAGGGCGCGGATACCCAACACAGCTTCTAGGGGGGGCAACACCGCCCCCAACCACCAAGGGGGGGTGCCCCTCCCCCCGGCGAGTTCCCGGCTCAAATCCACCAGCTTGACGGGCTCGACCGACTGGCCCATGACCTGTGGTCAACCCTTGGCCCGGCGTTCTAAATACAGCTGCACCCCGTGGCTCGACGGCTCCCGGTAGAGGGCATAGAGCTCCCCCACCACGGTGTCGGCCCGTTGGGTGTGAAACCACGCCGGCCCCCCCAAACGCCCCTCGGCCTCTGGGGTGAGGCGCACCGGCAAAGCCACCGCCCGCTGGTCGCCCACGCCCACAAAATCCACCGCACGCTACACCAACCGCCGCACCCCCCGCTCGCCCAAGCGGTAGTAGCAAAA
>JBHJHK010000516.1:0-15819 GCA_050330975.1 Candidatus Competibacterales bacterium
CGTCGAAATGGTCATGCCCGGCGACAACGTCAAAATCAACGTCAGCCTCATCGCACCCATCGCCATGGAGGAGGGCTTGCGCTTCGCCATCCGCGAGGGCGGCCGCACCGTCGGCGCCGGCGTCGTCGCCAAAATCCTCAAGTAAGTGGCCATGACCAACCAACGGATTCGCATCCGCCTCAAGGCCTTCGACCACCGACTCATCGACCAGTCGGCCCGGGAAATCGTCGAGACGGCCAAGCGCACCGGTGCTCAGGTGCGGGGACCCATCCCCCTGCCCACCAAAAATGAGCACTTTACGGTATTGATTTCGCCCCACGTCAACAAAGACGCTCGCGATCAGTACGAAATCCGCACCCACAAGCGGTTGATGGACATCGTCGACCCCACTGATAAGACTGTCGACGCCTTGATGAAACTCGACCTCGCCGCCGGGGTCGACGTGCAAATTCGACTCAACTGACGACACAGCCCGCGTTGCGGGGTTTACCCGCCGCGGGGGTGATGAGGGGACGCCAACCCCTCCTCTCACCACAAGGACCCAAGAGGTAACAAAAATGGCCCTAGGTTTAGTCGGCCGCAAGGTCGGCAAGCCCCGCGTATTCGATGATAAAGGGGTATCCATCCCCGTCACGGTCATCGAAGCGGAACCCAATCGCATTACCCAGTGCAAGACCATCGAAAGCGATGGCTACGCCGCCCTCCAGGTCACGGTGGGGACGCGCCGCGCCAGTCGGGTCACTATGCCCATGGCTGGGCATTTCAAAAAGGCCGACGTCGCCCCCGGTCGCAGCCTGTGGGAGTTTCGCCTGATCGATGGCGAAAGCGGCGACTACAAGCCGGGGGATGAACTCAAGGTGGATCTGTTCGCCGCCGGCCAGAAAGTTGACGTCACCGGCACCACCATCGGCAAGGGCTTTGCCGGTACCATCAAGCGCCACCATTTTCGCGGCCAGCGCAAAACCCACGGCAACTCCCTGTCCCACCGGGTACCGGGCTCCATCGGCCAAAACCAAACCCCAGGGCGGGTTTTCAAGGGCAAAAAGATGGCCGGCCACCTAGGAGCCGTGCGGCGCAGCGTGCAAAACCTCGAAGTGGTGCGGGTCGACGCCGAACGCAATTTACTGTTGATCAAGGGCGCCGTCCCCGGAGCTAAGGGCGGCGACCTCATCGTCCGGCCGGCCGTCAAGCGCCGCCGACAGGGAGACTAACGTGGAGCTACCCATACGCCAACGGGGCGCAGAATCCGGCTCTGCGGCCACCGTCACCGTCGCCGACGCCGTCTTTGACCGCGCCTTCAATGAGACCTTGGTCCACCAGATCGTCACTGCCTATTTAGCCGCGGGGCGGGCCGGTACTCGAGGCCAGAAAAACCGCACCGCCGTGAGCGGGGGCGGCTCCAAACCCTGGCGCCAAAAGGGCACTGGCCGAGCTCGAGCCGGCACCATCAGAAGCCCCCTGTGGCGGGGAGGCGGGGTGACCTTCGCCGCCAAGCCCCAGGACTACCGCCAGAAGGTCAACCGCAAAATGTATCGCGCGGCTCTCCAGGCCATTTTGTCGGAGTTGCACCGCCAAGAGCGGTTGATGGTGGTGAGCGATTTAACCGTCGATGCCCCCAAGACCAAGGCCATGGTGGCGTTGATGGCTGACCTGGCCCTGGAGGGACGGGTGTTGTTGGTGAGTGAGGCCGTGGATGACAACTTGTTTCTCGCCAGCCGCAACCTAGTGGGGGTCCAAGCGATCGACGTCGAAGCTGTCGATCCCGTGAGTTTAGTCGCGGCATCCCAAGTGGTGATGACCGTCGAGGCCCTCAAGCGCTTGGAGGCGAGACTGTCGTGAATCGCGAACGACTGATGAAGGTGCTCCTGGCTCCCCACCTGTCGGAAAAGGCCTCGCGCCTGGGGGACGAACACAACCAAGTGGCCTTTCGGGTTGCCACCGATGCCACTAAGCCGGAGATCAAAGCCGCCGTCGAGCTGATGTTCGACGTCAAGGTACAGGCCGTCAACGTGGTGAACGTCAAGGGCAAACGCAAGCGGTTTGGCGCTCGATTCGGCCAACGCAAGGACTGGCGCAAGGCTTACGTGGCCCTGGAGCCGGGCGAAGACATCAATTTCATGGGCAGCGAATAGCCATGGCAATCGTCAAAACCAAACCCACGTCGGCCGGGCGGCGCTTTGTCGTGCAGATCCAGACCCCGGAGCTCCACAAAGGCCGGCCCTACAGTCCCCTTTTGGAGAAAAAGGCCAAACACGGCGGCCGCAATAGCAGCGGACGCATCGCCGTGCGCCACCGCGGCGGCGGCCACCGGCAGCACTACCGGTTGGTGGATTTTAGGCGCAACAAAGATGATATCCCCGCCCGGGTGGAGCACCTGGAGTACGACCCCAACCGCACCGCCCACCTGGCGCTGCTCCTGTACCGGGATGGCGAACGCCGCTACATCATCGCCCCCCGGGGGCTCGCCGCCGGCGACGAGGTCATGTCCGGGGCGGCGGCCCCCATCAAGCCGGGCAACGCTTTGCCGTTGCGCAATATCCCCGTGGGCAGCACCATCCACTGTGTGGAGCTGCGCCCCGGTAAGGGGGCACAGCTGGTGCGCAGCGCCGGGGCTTCGGCCCAGATCGTCGGTCGCGAGGGCAACTACGTGTCGTTGCGGCTGCGCTCTGGGGAGATGCGGCGGATATTCGCCGAATGCCGAGCCACGGTGGGGGAAGTGGGCAACCACGAGCACAACCTGCGCAAGCTCGGCAAGGCCGGCGCCCAGCGCTGGCGGGGCATCCGCCCCACGGTGCGAGGCGTGGCCATGAACCCCGTGGATCACCCCCACGGCGGTGGCGAGGGCCGTACCTCCGGTGGCCGCCACCCGGTGACGCCCCAGGGGACTCCCACCAAGGGTTACAAGACTCGCCATAACAAACGCACCGATCGGATGATCATCCGCCGGCGCGGCAGCCGTTGAGGGGTAAAACACTATGCCACGCTCTATCAAAAAGGGCCCCTTTATCGACCTCCACCTGCTGAAAAAGGTGGAGCAGGCCGCCTCTACCAACAGCAAGCGCCCCATCAAGACCTGGTCGCGGCGCTCGATGATCCTCCCGGAAATGGTGGGTTTGACCATCGCCGTCCACAATGGTCGTCAGCACGTGCCGGTGCTGATCAACGAAAACATGGTGGGCCACAAGCTGGGGGAATTCGTCCTCACCCGGACCTACAAAGGCCACGTGGCCGACAAGAAGTCGCGCTAGGAGGTTCCTGTGGAAGCCATTGCCGTTTTGCGCTACGCCCGCATCTCGCCCCAAAAGGCTCGCTTGGTGGCCGACCAGATCCGGGGCATGCCGGTGGATCGCGCCCTCCAGATCCTCCAGTTCAGCAACAAAAAGGCTGCGGTCTTGGTGCGCAAGGTTCTGGATTCGGCCATTGCCAACGCCGAGCACAACGAAGGGGCCGACGTGGACGAACTCCACGTGGCCACCGTTGCCGTGGACGAGGGGCCGACCCTCAAACGCATGCGGGCCCGGGCCAAGGGGCGGGGCACGCGGATCTTCAAACGCACCAGCCACATCCGCGTCACCGTCGCCGAACGCTAGGGAGTATCGACACATGGGTCAAAAAGTTCACCCCACGGGGATTCGCCTCGGTATAGCCGCCGACTGGACCTCCAAGTGGTACGCTGACTCGAAGAATTTTGCCGATTTTCTGGAGATGGACCTGCGGGTGAGGGCCTTCCTCAAGAAAAGGCTGGCCAATGCCTCGGTGAGTCGCATCCAGATCGAGCGCCCGGCCCGCACAGCCCACATCACCATCCACACGGCCCGACCGGGGGTGGTGATCGGCAAGCGGGGCGAAGACATCGAAAAATTGCGCAAAGAGGTCTCGGCGATGATGGACATTCCCGTCCACATCAATATCGAGGAGATCAGAAAGCCAGAGCTAGACGCCCAACTGGTGGCCGAGAGCATCGCCCAGCAACTGGAGCGGCGGATCATGTTTCGCCGGGCCATGAAGCGGGCAGTGACCAACGCCATGCGCCTCGGTGCCCAGGGGATCAAAATCAACATCGCCGGTCGCCTCAACGGCGCTGAGATCGCCCGCAGTGAGTGGTCCCGGGAGGGTCGAGTACCCCTCCACACCCTGCGGGCCTACATCGACTATGGCTTTGCCGAAGCCCATACCACCTACGGGGTCATCGGCATCAAGGTGTGGGTGTTCAAGGGCGAAGTCTTCGATCTGGAAAACTTCGGCCGAGAGCGCAGCGGCGGCAAGTCGGAGCGCACCAGTAAGTCGGATAGAGCGAGCTGAGGAATCGTCGCCGTGTTACAACCCAAACGCACCAAATTTCGCAAACAGCACAAGGGCCGCAACCGCGGCCTCGCCAAGGGGGGCACCGACGTGTCCTTTGGCGAATTTGGCCTCAAGGCCATCGACCGCGGCCGCCTCACCGCCCGCCAGATCGAGTCGGCCCGCCGGGCTATCAACCGCCGGGTGCGCCGGGGGGGCAAGCTGTGGATCCGGGTATTTCCCGATGTGCCCATAACTCAAAAGCCCTTGGAGGTACGCCAGGGCAAGGGCAAGGGCAACGTGGAGTACTGGGTAGCCAAGATTCAGCCGGGCAGGGTGCTCTACGAGATGGAGGGGGTCCCCGAGGATGTGGCTCGGGAGGCCTTTGCCCTGGCGGCGGCCAAGCTGCCCATCAAAACCGTCTTTGTCAACCGCACCCTCATGTGATGAAGGTTTCGCCATGAAGGTCAATGAATTGCGTCAAAAGAGCGACGAGGCGTTGCGCCGAGAACTGCTGGAATCCCTGCGGGAACAGTTCAACTTGCGTATGCAAAAGGCCACGGGTCAGCTCAGTAAACCCCATTTATTCCAGCAGGTGCGGCGCAAAATCGCCCGCATCAAAACCCTGCTCCAGGAGAGAGCCCAGTCGTCATGAGTACTTCGCCTGTAGATGGGGGTGCTGAGGTCGCCGATGTAAGCGCCCCCCCCAAGCCATCTAAAGTGGTGCGCACCCTCGCCGGCCGGGTGACCAGCGACAAGATGGACAAGACCATCACCGTCGCCGTGGAGCGCTTTGTCCGCCATCCCCTGTATGGCAAGTACATCCGTCGCACCACCAAACTCCACGCCCACGACGAGCACAATCAGTGCCGCCAGGGGGATCGGGTGGTGATTCAACAGTGTCGCCCCTTGGCCAAAACCAAATCTTGGCGCCTGGTGAGGATCCTCGAGCGGGCGCCGTGAGCCCACCAACACCGCAGAGCTAATAAAGCGGGGCACAACGATGATTCAGATGCAAACCATTCTCGAGGTGGCCGACAACAGCGGCGCGCGCCGCCTCATGTGTATCAAGGTGCTGGGGGGCTCCCACCGCCGCTACGCCCACATTGGCGACGTCATCAAGGTGAGCGTCAAAGAGGCCATCCCCCGGGGGCGGGTCAAAAAGGGCGAGGTCTACAACGCCGTAGTGGTGCGCACCCGCAAGGGGGTGCGGCGCGACGACGGGTCGTTGATTCGCTTTGACGGCAACGCCGCCGTGTTGCTCAACAACAAACTCGAACCCATCGGCACCCGAATCTTCGGCCCGGTGACCCGCGAGCTGCGCAGTGAGAACTTTATGAAAATCATCTCGCTGGCGCCGGAAGTTCTGTGAGGGGATAGTCGGATGGAACGCATACGCAAGGGCGATGAAGTCATCGTCATCGCCGGCCGCGACAAGGGTCGTCGGGGGACCGTCACCCGGGTGGTGAAGGATGACAATCGCGTGTTTGTCGAGGGCATCAATCTCGTCAAGCGCCACGTCAAACCCAACCCCATGCGGGGTGAGACCGGCGGGATCGTCGAGCGGGAGGCGCCGATCCACGCTTCCAATGTCATGCTCTACAACCCCGTCACCCAAAGGGGCGACCGCATAGGCTTTCGTCTTCTGGGGGACGGGCGCAAAGTGCGCTATTTCAAGTCCAACAACGAAGTGTTGGATACTTAAGGGGCGTTTTACCATGGCCAGATTACAACAGCACTACCGGGAGCGGGTGATGCCCGCCCTCAAGCAGCGCTTCGACTACCAAAACCCCATGGCCATCCCGAGGCTCACCAAAATCACCCTCAACATGGGGGTGGGGGAAGCCGTGGGGGATAAAAAGGTCATGGAGAACGCCGTGGGGGATCTCACCCTCATCGCCGGCCAAAAAGCCATTGTCACCAAGGCCCGCAAGTCCGTGGCTGGGTTTAAGATCCGCGAGGACTGGCCCATCGGCTGCAAGGTCACCCTGCGCCGCCAGCGGATGTACGAATTTCTCGATCGCCTCATCAGCGTCGCCGTGCCCCGCATCCGCGACTTCCGGGGCCTGTCGGCCAAGGGCTTCGACGGGCGGGGCAATTACAACATGGGAGTGCGCGAGCAGATCATCTTCCCGGAAATCGACTTCGACAAGGTCGACGCCCTGCGGGGGATGGATATTGCCATCACCACCACGGCCGCCACCGACGAGGAGGGCCGGGCGCTGCTAGAAGGTTTTGAATTTCCCTTTCGCAACTGAGAATCCATCGCCCATGGCCAAGAAATCCATGATCAACCGCGAACTCAAGCGGTTGCGCGCCGTCAAGCGCCACCAGGCCAAGCGCCAGGCCCTCAAGGCCGCCGTCGTCGACGTCAACAAGTCCGACGCCGAGCGCTGGCAAGCCCAGCTGGAATTGCAGAAGCTGCCCCGAGACGCCAGCCCCAGCCGGCTCCAGCGTCGCTGTCGATTGACGGGGAGGCCCCACGGCTTCTACCGCAAGTTCGGCCTCGGTCGCAACAAGTTGCGGGAGGCCGCCATGCGCGGCGATATCCCGGGATTGCGCAAAGCCAGTTGGTAACTCGTTCCGTCGCCGATCGCCGGTTTGTCGGTGGGTCGGCTCGATCCGGCCCCGCTCCGCCCCCAATACAGGGGTGGTTTACTCCATAGTCCTAAGTGAGTGGGCTCGCCTGCTCGCCACTGAACACTGGGAAACCCGTTTGCCATGAGTATGCAAGACCCCATTGCCGATATGCTGACCCGCATTCGCAATGCCCAACGAACCGCCAAACAACAAGTCACCATGCCGGCGTCGACCCTCAAGGTGTCCATCGCCCAGGTGTTGCGGGACGAAGGTTACATCATCGACTACCGCACCGACGATATCGGCGACAACAAGCGCACCTTGACCTTGGTCCTCAAGTACTTCGAAGGGCGCCCCGTCATCGAGCTGATCCAGCGAGTCAGCCGTCCCAGCCGGCGGGTCTTCCAGGGCAAGGACGCCCTACCCAAGGTGCGGGGCGGCTTGGGGGTGGCGGTAATTTCCACCTCCCAAGGGGTGATGAGCGATAGCAAAGCCCGCGCCGCCGGTCACGGTGGCGAAGTGCTGTGCGTCGTGGCCTGAGGAGGTCGCCTCCATGTCCCGCGTCGCCAAAAACCCCATCCGCCTCCCCAAGGGGGTGGAGGTGAAGATCGACGGCTACCAGGTGGCCGTCAAGGGCAGCAAAGGCGCCCTCAATTTGACCATTCACCCCAAGGTCCAGATCGCCCAGCGGGAAGACGGGGCCATTACCTTCGCCCCAGCCACGGAAAACGACTGGGCCATCACCGGTACCATGCGGGCCTTGGTGAACAACATGGTGGTGGGGGTCAGCCAGGGCTTTGAGCGTCGTCTGAACCTCCAGGGTGTGGGCTACCGGGCCCAAGCCCAGGGGAAGGCCCTCAATTTGAGCCTGGGGTACTCCCACCCCATCAACTACACCCCCCCCGAGGGCATCACCGTTGAGACCCCTTCTCAGACCGAAGTGGTCGTCAGGGGGGTAGACAAACAGGTGGTGGGGGCCGTGGCCGCCAAGATTCGCGGTTTTCGCCCCCCCGAGCCCTACAAGGGCAAGGGGGTGCGCTACGCCAACGAGACCATCATCCTCAAGGAAGCGAAGAAGAAGTAGGCCGAGGACCATGACCGACAAACGAACTGCGCGTCTGCGCCGCGGGTTGCGCACCCGCATGAAAATTCGCCGCCTCGAAGCCTATCGGCTGTGCATCCACCGCACGCCCCGCCACATTTACGCCCAAATCGTCGCCCCCGATGGCAGCCGGGTGCTGGCCGCTGCCTCCACCTTGCAAAGCGCCGTGCGGGAACAACTCAACGGCACCTACACGGGCAACGTCGAAGCCGCCAAGGCGGTGGGCAAAGCCATTGCCGAACGGGCCAAGGCGGTCGGTGTAGAGCGGGTAGCCTTTGACCGTTCGGGCTTTCGCTTCCACGGCCGCGTCAAGGCCCTAGCCGATGCCGCCCGCGAGCACGGGCTACAGTTTTAAGGAGAGAGACCATGGCGACCAATCCCGCCGACGGCGCCCAGCAAACGGGCGACGGTCTGCAAGAAAAACTCATCGCCGTCAACCGGGTGGCCAAGGTGGTCAAGGGGGGACGGCAGTTTGGCTTCACAGCCCTCACCGTGGTGGGGGATGGCAAAGGCAAGGTGGGCTTTGGCTACGGCAAGGCTCGCGAGGTCCCCACGGCCATTCAAAAGGCCATGGAGAAGGCCCGCAAGAACATGCACACCGTAGCCCTCCAGGGCTCCACCCTGCAATATCCCCTCATCGGCCGCCACGGGGCGGCCAAGGTGTTTATGCAGCCCGCCCGGGACGGTACCGGGGTCATCGCCGGCGGTGCCATGCGGGCGGTGTTAGAGGTGGTGGGGGTCCGGGATGTCCTGGCCAAGTGCATCGGTTCCCGCAACCCCGTCAACGTGGTGCGGGCCACCATCAAGGCCCTGTCGACCATGGCCTCTCCGGAGCACGTGGCCGCCAAGCGCGGCAGATCCATCGACGACGTTTTGGGGGTGGACCATGGCGGCTGGTGAGTATCTCAAGGTCACGTTGCTCAAGAGCATCCACGGTCGGCTGGAAAATCACCAGGCCTGTGTGCGGGGCCTGGGGTTGCGGCGCCGCCACCACAGCGTCGTGGTGGAGGCCACCCCGGAGAACCGCGGCATGATCAACAAGGTGGCCTACCTGTTGCAAGTGGAGCCCGCACCCCTGGAACCCGCCCCCGGCGAAGAGGCTTAACATGCGTCTCAATACACTCAAACCCACCCCGGGAAGCCGTCCCGAGGGCAAACGGGTCGGCCGGGGCATTGGCTCTGGCCTCGGCAAGACCGGTGGCCGCGGCCACAAGGGACAGCATTCCCGGGCCGGAGGCTTCCACAAAGTGGGCTTCGAAGGCGGGCAAATGCCCCTCCAGCGGCGGCTCCCCAAGCGGGGGTTTCGCTCCATGACCAGCAAAAACACCGCTGAGGTACGGTTGCGGGAGCTCAACAAGGTCAAAGGGGATACCATCACCCTACAGATCCTCAAGGATACAGGTCTTGTGCCCCAACAGGCCAAGTGCGCCAAGATTATCCTCCAGGGGCGCATCGAGCGGCCGGTGACCATTGTGGCCCACGACCGCCGCCGCCAACCCCAGGTGGCCGAGGCCCCCGACGAGCGACTGCCGGATATTCTGCTGACCGCCGGTGCCCGGGCCGCCATCGAGGCGGCGGGCGGCCGCAGCCAAGACGCGTGAGGAATTAGACCATGTCCACCCTACCCGATTTCGGGAAGATGACCGAGCTGCGCCAGCGGCTGTTGTTTTTGCTGGGCGCCATTGTGGTGTTTCGCATCGGCTCGTTCATTCCCGTCCCCGGCATCGATCCCGTTGCCATGGCGGCGCTGTTTGACCAGCAGCGCGGCACTATTCTCGATATGTTCAACATGTTTTCGGGTGGGGCCTTGGAACGTCTCAGCCTGTTCGCCCTGGGCATCATGCCCTACATCTCGGCGTCCATTATCATCCAGCTCATGTCCCACGTGGTACCCCAGTTGGAGCAACTGCGCAAGGAGGGCCAGTCGGGGCGGCGCAAGATCACCCAGTACACCCGTTACTTGACGGTGATTCTAGCCACTTTCCAGTCCATCGGCGTCTCCATTGCCCTCCAAAGCCAGGTGGTCAACGGCGCTTCGGTGGTGGTGATTCCCGGTGTTGGCTTTGTCTTTACCGCGGCCATCACCCTGGTGACCGGTACCATGTTTTTGGTCTGGCTCGGGGAGCAGGTCACCGAGCGGGGTATCGGCAACGGCATCTCCATGATCATCTTTGCCGGCATCGTCGCGGGGCTGCCGTCGGCCATCGGCGGCACTTTGGAGCTGGCCCGCACTGGGGAACTCAACTACTTCAACGTATTGTTGATCATCGCCCTGGTCTTGGCGGTGACGGCCTTTGTGGTGTTTGTGGAACGGGGCCAGCGACGCATCACGGTGAACTACGCCAAACGCCAGCAGGGGCGACGGATGTACGCCGGTCAGTCCAGCCATTTGCCGCTGAAACTCAATATGTCCGGGGTTATCCCGCCAATTTTTGCTTCCAGCTTGATCTTGTTTCCCACCACCTTGGGGAGCTGGTTTGGCAATGCCCAGGGCATGGAATGGCTGCGGGACATCACCGATACCTTGGGGCCGGGGCAACCCCTCTACGTGGCCCTCTACGCTGGATTGATCATCTTTTTCTGCTTTTTCTACACCGCCTTGGTGTTTGACAGCAACGAAACGGCGGACAACCTCAAGAAGTCCGGCGCCTTGATCCCCGGCATTCGCCCGGGTAAGCAAACCGCCGATTACATCGACAAGGTATTGACCCGGTTGACCTTTGCCGGCGCCATTTACATCACCTCGGTGTGTCTGTTGCCGGAATTTTTAATCCTCTATTTCAACGTGCCGTTCTACTTCGGCGGCACCTCGCTGCTCATTATCGTGGTGGTGGTCATGGATTTCATGGCCCAAGTCCAGGCGCACCTCATGTCTCACCAGTACGAGAGCTTGATGAAGAAGGCGAGCTTCAAGGGCCAGGGGCGCCAGGGTTTACTGCGTTGAGGCCCTGGCTGTCCTCGCTGCCGATGGTATCGCCAAGGTGACTTTATCAACCCTTTATCAATCAATGTGACTTTAATTGACCCCGAAACGAGGCTATAATGCTTGGCTTTCCCTCGGTCCGGGGTCACTATTGAGGAGTATGGCACTGCCATGGCCCGCATCGCAGGCATCAACATTCCGTCGAACAAACACACCGTCATCGCCCTCCAGGCGATCTACGGTATAGGTAACACCCGTTCCCAGGCCATTTGCCGCGACGCCGGTATCGCTCCGGAGCTCAAAGTTCGCGATTTGAGCGATGATCAAATCGAGTTGCTGCGGGCCGAGGTGGGCAAATACGTCGTCGAGGGGGATTTGCGCCGGGAGGTGTCCATGAACATCAAGCGCTTGATGGACTTGGGGACATTTCGCGGCATTCGCCACCGCCGGGGGTTGCCATTGCGGGGCCAACGGACCCGCACCAACGCCCGCACCCGCAAGGGTCCTCGGCGTCCCATTCGCAAATGAACACGCCTTTTTTCGTTCAATGAATCGTTAGTCGAGTTCCATGGCCAAAGCACCGAGCCCCAAAACGCGCAAGCGGGTCAAAAAGAGCGTCGTCGACGCCGTAGCCCACATCTATGCGTCCTTCAACAACACCATTGTCACGATCACCGATCGCCAGGGCAACACCCTCGCCTGGGCCACATCGGGTGGTTCCGGCTTTCGCGGCTCGAGAAAGAGCACGCCCTTTGCCGCCCAGGGCGCCGCCGAGCGGGCGGGAGAAGCGGTCAAGGAATTCGGCGTCAAAAACCTCGAGGTCAACGTCAAGGGTCCGGGGCCCGGTCGCGAGTCGGCGGTGCGCTCTCTCAACGCCGCTGGCTTCAAAATCACCAATATCGTCGACATGACCCCCATTCCCCACAACGGTTGTCGGCCGCCCAAGAAGCGGCGGGTCTGAGCCGGAGGGTTTCGTCACCATGGCACGTTACATCGGTCCCAAGTGCAAACTCAGCCGTCGCGAGGGCGTCGATCTGCAGTTGAAGTCGGCGGCCAAGCCGTCTTCCAAATACAAAGACATCGCCAAACCCCCGGGCATGCACGGCGCCCGCCGGGGACGCTTGTCCGACTACGGCACCCAGTTGCGGGAAAAGCAGAAGTTGCGCCGCATCTACGGAGTGTTGGAACGCCAGTTTCGCAACTACTATTTCGAGGCCGCCCGGCGCAAGGGTTCCACGGGTGAAAACCTGCTGCAATTGTTGGAGTGCCGCCTCGACAACGTGGTCTATCGCATGGGGTTTGGCAGTACCCGCGCCGAGGCTCGCCAGCTGGTGTCCCACCGGGCCATCACTGTCAATGACCAGCGGGTCAACATTCCCTCGTACCAGGTGAAGCCCACGGACACCATTGCTATCCACGAGAAAAGTCGCAATCAAACCCGCATCCAGAACTCCCTGCAGATGGCGCAAAACAGCGGCTTTGCCTCGTGGATCGAGGTGGACATGACCAAGCTGGCTGGGGTATTTAAGCGGGTTCCCGACCGCAGCGACTTGCCCCCCGATATCAACGAGTCCCTCGTTGTAGAACTTTACTCGAAGTAACCACCGGTCTATTCGCCATGTCGGACACTATGGATTTGCTCAAACCGCGCCTGGTCAACGTCGAGGTCATCAGCGAACACTACGCCAAGATAACCCTCGAACCTCTAGAGCGCGGCTTTGGCCACACCCTGGGCAACGCCCTGCGGCGCATTTTGTTGTCGTCCATTCCCGGGGCGGCCATCGTCGAATGTGAGATCAGCGGCGTCCTCCACGAATACTCGGCCATCGAGGGCGTTCAGGAAGATGTCATCGACATCCTCCTCAACCTCAAGGGGGTAGCCCTCAAACTCCACGGGGTCGACCGCGTCTCTTTGAACTTGGCCAAAAAGGGCCCGGGGGTGGTGACCGCCGGTGACATCGAGTTGCCCCACAGCGTGGAGATTGCCAACCCCGACCACGTCATCGCCCACTTGACCAAACTGGGGGAGCTGTCCATGAAGCTGGAGGCCGAGGTGGGTCGGGGCTATCAACCCGCCACCCAGCGTCCCAATCTCGACAGCGAAAGTCGCCCCATCGGCCGGCTGATCCTCGACGCCACCTTTAGCCCCATCAGCCGGGTGAGCTATCGAGTGGAGAGTGCCCGGGTCGAACAGCGCACCAACCTGGACAAGTTGGTCATCCAGTTGGAGACCAACGGCACCATCGACCCCAAGGAAGCCATCCGCAACGCCGCGGGCATTCTGCTGGACCAATTGTCGATTTTCGTCGACCTTCAGGGCAAGGAAGAGGATTCTCCCCACCCCGAGGCGGCGGACATCGATCCGGTGTTGTTGCGCCCGGTGGACGATCTGGAGCTCACGGTGCGTTCCGCCAACTGCCTCAAAGCCGAGAGCATCTATTACATCGGCGATCTGATTCAGCGCACCGAGGTAGAATTGCTCAAAACCCCCAACTTGGGCAAAAAATCCCTCACCGAGATCAAAGACGTCCTGGCCCAACACGGATTATCTCTCGGTATGAAGCTGGACAACTGGCCACCGCCGGGTTTGGGGGAACAAGATGACCGCGCCTCGGCGTAGGGGCGGGTTTTTGACTGCACAGATACAGGGATAAGACACGCCATGCGCCATCGCAAAACCGGTCGCAAATTCAACCGCACCAGTAGTCATCGCAAGGCGATGATGAGCAATCTCACCAATGCCCTGGTGACCCATGAACTGATCAAGACCACCCTGCCCAAGGCCAAGGAGCTGCGGCGGGTGGCAGAACCTCTCATCACTTTGGCCAAGGAAGACAGTGTGGCCAACCGCCGCCTGGCCTTTAGCCGCCTGGGGGATCGGCAAGTGGTCACCAAGCTTTTCAACGAGCTGGGACCCCGTTATTCAACCCGCCCCGGGGGCTATATGCGGGTTCTCAAGTGTGGCTTTCGCCACGGCGACAATGCCCCCATGGCCTATGTCGAGCTCGTCGACCGGCCCAATGCGCCGGTGGAGTGACGGCGAAGTTCGCCCCTCCAGGGTTGGGTGATCTATGGCGGTACCCCTCGTCGCCCTGTTTACCGATTTTGGCCTCCAGGGTAGCTACGTCGGCCAACTCCACTACGCCATAGTCAAAGATTATCCCCAGGTGCGGGTGGTGGACTTGTTCCACGACCTGCCGGCCTTTGATATCCAAGGGGCGGCCTATCTCCTCGCCGCCCACCTCCCCTACCTCAAACCCGACACCGTGGTGATGGCGGTGGTGGACCCCGGGGTGGGTGGCGAGCGCCCAGGGGTCATTGTCCAGGCCGATGGCAGGTTACTGGTGGGGCCAGGTAATGGTCTGTTTGATCGGGTGGTGGCCCGGGCCCAGCGGACGCAGACCTGGAAATTGCGCTGGCAACCCCTGGGGGGGCTATCGCCCTCGTTCCACGGTCGAGATTGGTTTGCCCCGGTGGCGGCGCAACTGGCCGCTGGGGTGGCGACACCCAACCATTTGGGCAAACCCTGGACGCCCCCCACCCTCGCCTGGCCGGATGAATTGGCACGGGTGGTCTACATCGACCACTACGGCAACGCCATGACGGGTATTCGAGCCAGGGCCCTAGCGGGCAACGCCCAACTGGTGGTCGACAACGGCGTGCTACAACGGCGGCGTACGTTTTGTGAGGCCGCCGTGGGGGAGGCTTTTTGGTATGCCAATGCCAATGGTTTGGTGGAAATTGCTGTCAATCAGGGATCAGCGGCGCGTCAACTCGATTTGCAGGTGGGGGCAATGGTGGCTGTGAAATAATATCAGTCGATTGGAGGTGGTCCGTCCGTTGGAATTTTTCTCCATCGTTTTGCCAATTCAAACCCGCCAATTCTCATCATCCTGACGACCGTGGACGGACCATGCAGCGCTACAAAATTGTTCACCGTACATATTATAATTTCGCCGACCCTGTCCAACTTACCGATCATAGCCTGCGGTTGCGACCCCGCGAGGGCCCCGAATTGAGGATCGAGTCCTCCACACTCCAGATTACCCCGACAGCGACGCTGCATTGGTATCGCGATGTAGAGGATAATGCTGTTGCCATCGCAATCTTTAGCCCACAGCCAATCCAGCAACTGGCCATCGAAAGTGAAGTAATCATACAGCAGTATAATGAAACCCCCCTGGATTTTTGGGTGAGTGACTACGCGGTGGGTTACCCCTTTGTCTATAACGCCGAAGACGGCACCGTGCTCGCCCCCTACTGCACGCCCACTGACTCGAGTCACAGTGAGCAGGTAGCCCACTGGATTCCCCAGCAGGTTTGGTCGCAGGGCACCTCGATCCAGACCTACGATCTGCTACAGCGGCTAAGCCGCCAAATCCAGCAGTCACTGCGCTACCAAATCCGCGAAGCCCCGGGGGTGCAAACAGCCACTGAGACCCTCAATTTCGGCAGTGGCTCTTGTCGCGATTTCGCCAATCTGTTTATTGAAGTCGCCCGACAGCTGGGCCTTGCGGCGCGCTTTGTCAGTGGTTATCTCAATGCCCCTCCTTCGACGGTTAACTACGGCGCCACCCATGCTTGGGCCGAGGTTTACCTACCCGGGGCCGGCTGGAAGGGCTTTGACCCCACTCTAGGCGAACTCGTTGGTAGCCAGCACATCCCCGTCGCAGTGGCCCGACTGCCAGAGTCCGTACCACCGGTGGCTGGGGGCTTTTACGGTTTTCCCGGTGCTAGCCTCGATGTTGGAGTTTGGGTTAGCCCCCTGGGGTCGTTCGCGTAGCTCCCCATAATAATGGGCACCGAGCCGCTTGTTGAAGATGTCAAAATTGCCGCGTTACACGACGAAATCAAGTCGAGGCAGCCTGTCGCCCCTTAGTGATCGTCGTCGCCTCCTTGAGAAGAGGCGCCAAAAACCGCCCCGTATGGCTAT
>JBHJHK010000517.1:0-2050 GCA_050330975.1 Candidatus Competibacterales bacterium
GCCGCCGTGGCGCGTGGCGCGCCAGCGGCCCGGGACGAAATCGCGATTGCCAGTGCCGCTGTAGCAGCTATCCAGTACGAGGATCACATCGATGCCCTGGGTTTCCACGGCGGCGATGCGTCGGTGCCATTCGTCGTCGACGATGAGCTCGTCGCCACCCGGTCCCTCGGCGCGGTAACCCCCCAGGAATAACACCTCGTCGAGGGCGTCGTCTTCGGGGGGTTGGCTGCCGGGACGAGCGGGGAGTTGACCGCCGTGGCCGGCGTAGCTGACCCAAAGGGTATCCCCCGCCTGGGCGCGTTGGACCATGCGTTCCCAGGCGGCCCAGATGGCTTGTCGCTGGGCTGACTCGTCGATCAATAGGGTGACATCGGCGTCGAGGTCCTCCAGGGCGGCGGCGATATCCCGGGCGTCGTTGACGGCGCCCTCGAGGTCGTCGAGGGTGCCCTGTTGGCGTTGATAGTGATCGATGCCGATCACCAGGGCGTGGATCTGGGCGGCTTGGAGTGCCGGGGGGGCGACGAGCAGCACGGCGGCAAGTGGGCCCAGGAGGGCCCGGGTCAAGGGCGACCCGTGGCCCGATGGAGGGGCGTTAAATGACATGGTGACTCCAAGTCTCGGTCGAAGGGGTAGGGGCGCCTAGCGCAGGAGCTCGACGCGCCGTTTGAGCTGGCGCAGCTCCTCCAGGGTAAAAATATCGGGTTCCACATCGTCGGGGAGCTTTAGGTCGGCCACTTGGCTGATACAGCCTCCCCGGGTGTCGATGCGGCCGCTAAAACCCCGGGCCGCCAGGTGGGTGCGGATCGCCTCGGCGCGGCGCTGGGACAGGGCGCAGTTGTAGGCCTCGGAGCCCTGTTCATCGGTGTAGCCCACAAACGTCACAGCGGCGGGGTTTTGGGACATCATCTGCTCGACCAGGTCGTCGAGGGCGTCGATGCCCTTGGGGGTTAGTACCCCGGGGGCGATGCCCTCTCCCCGCTTGGGACGATCGAGCGCAAACTCGATGGGGACGATTTCTTGGCTGATTTGATGGCCCCGCACCCGGGCGCGCCCCAAGCCCGATGGCTCACCCCGAGAGCCCCGGGAGTGGGCGATGTACTGGGGGGCGAGCTGGCGGCTGATGCCCCCTTTGCGCATCAGGGCGTCGATGGTGTCACTGCCGGGACCGGTGGGGGTGAGCTCTTCGTCGGCGATGGCGTCGATGGCCTGTTGGTAGTGGTGGGTGGCCTGGATGTAGTCTTTGGCCCGGAAGTGGAGGTCTCCCAGGGTGGCGTGGAGGGGCCAGATGCCGGCATAGCCCAGGGCGTGTTCCAGGGCGTCTTGCAGGGCGGCGGGGGGTTGGGTTTTGGGCTGGACGTTGATATCCCTCCAGAGGGTTTGGGCGGTCCAGCGGTAGATGGGCTGGCGCACTTGTCCCGGGCAGTGGTCGCTGCTGGCGCTGATCTGCTCTAGGTGTTGGGCATCGCCGGCGGTGTAGGCGTCGTAGGCCCGGTTGAGCAGTTGTGGACAGGGGAGCTCGTCTTGGGCCTGGGCGCAGCCCGAAACGAGGGCCAAGAGGAGGGGTGCCACGGGCCATCGCCGGCTGGACGCGCCGCGAGGGGAGCCATTGGGGAGTTGATGGTGGAAAATAAAGGTCATGGCATCGATCCGGGTTGAATGTGGCCAAGTTACGTGTAAAAAAGGCCTTGAATTGACCGCTGGGTCGTGGGTTGGGTCGCTGCTGTAGCTGTCCTCTGGGGAGTCGGGAACCCCGGTGTAGATTTCGGGTTGAGGCGGTGCGCTAAAACCGAAGAATCAATGAATCAAGGGATCAAGGGATCAACCATCGGACTCGTTGGTGGGTGACGGGTGGTGTCAAATCCTTGTTTTGAAGATTCACCAGTGGTTTAGTCCGTCAATAGGCCCAATTGTATGACAATTAGAGAGGATGTTTTCATGAGCGACAACCCGCATCATCCTCGTCCTTCGGGGCGTTGTTTTTCACCCTTTGTCGAGGGGCCATTGCCGGGAGCCGATTCGCGGCGGGGGAGATCGGACGGGGGGGGTAGCC
>JBHJHK010000518.1:0-6946 GCA_050330975.1 Candidatus Competibacterales bacterium
TTCTCCTCTGACTGAAATTTAACTTCGCTTGTCTCGTGAGCCTCAAAGCACTACCCTAACAATAATTTCCTTTCTTCGATCTCACGCCACTCTACCCTGACCTATCGAATTCGCGCCCATGAAGTCATCTGACCTCTATTGGTTTCTGGCGAGGGGGGGCCTCCTGGGGTTACTCATGGCCCTTGCTCCTCTCAGTTGTGCCCAGGACGACGTCATCACCGCCAGCCCCGGCGGCCACAGCTGTGCCCTCCAGGGCGATGGGTCGGTGCGCTGTTGGGGCAACGACGAGTTCGGCCAGGCATCGCCCCCCAGCGGGGCCTTTGTCCAACTCAGCGCCGGTTTTACCCACACCTGTGGCCTACGGGCTACGGGCGCAGCGGTGTGCTGGGGGGGAGCTGATGAGCTCATTCCCTCCCCGGCAGGGACCTTTACCCAGCTCAGCACCTACGATAAACACGCCTGTGGGGTGCGCAGCGATGGCGGGCTCACCTGCTGGGGCTCCAACGGCGAGAGCTCGGAAAACCCCGACGGCGATGGCCGTGCCAGCCCTCCTCCGGGCACCTTTACCCAAGTGAGCGTCGGCGGCAGCCACAGTTGTGGCGTGGGCAACGGTGGTACTGTCACCTGCTGGGGGCGCAACGCCGAAGGGCAAGGGAATCCCCCCCCAGGGACCTTTGTCCAGGTGAGCGCGGGCTGGGACCACACCTGTGGGTTGAGCGTCGACGGCGCCGTAAAGTGTTGGGGCAACAATTTTTTTGGCCAACTCGGCGCCCCACCGGGCACCTTTACCCACCTCGCCGCGGGTGTTAACCACACCTGTGGGGTGCGCAGCAATGGACGGGTTGCCTGCTGGGGAGATGACGTCGATCGCCAGGCGACGCCTCCCCAGGGAACCTTCACCCGCGTCAGTGCCGGCTTCTCCCACACCTGCGGGGTAGCTACCGACAATACGGTTCGCTGCTGGGGCACCGAAGGGGTTGGGAAGGCGACGCCCCCGGCCATCCCCCTGACCCAAATCAGCGCCGGGTCGTTTCACACCTGTGGGGTGGGCATCGACGGTACTCCCAGCTGTTGGGGCTTTGACGACGATGGCCGGGCCAGCCCCCCTATGGGGACTTTTACCCGTGTCAGCAGCGGCGGGTTCCACAGCTGTGGCTTGCGCACCGATGGCCGTATCATCTGTTGGGGCGATAACTTCGTCGGCCAGTCGAGCCCGCCGTTGGGTACCTTTGCCCAGGTGGGTGCTGGGCGCTTACACAGCTGTGGCCAACGCCTCGATGGCCTCGTCAGTTGTTGGGGGTTCGACGGTAACGGTCAGACCGATTCCCCCACTGGCACGTTATTCACCAGCCTAGGCGTTGGTCAATTCCACAGCTGCGGGGTGCGCACCAATGGCTTCGTCAGTTGTTGGGGCTTTGATGGCAATGGCCAGGCCAGCCCCCCCGGGGAAACCTTCTCCGCCGTCAGTGCTGGGGAAGCCCACAGCTGCGGGGTACGCCAAGACGGTACCCTCAGCTGTAGGGGCTCTAACGGCGAGAGTGAGGCAAATCCCCAAGGCGACGGCCGGGCCAGCCCACCGCCGGGGTTGTTTACCCAGGTAACAACTGGCAATTCACACAGCTGTGCCTTGGCCCTCGACGGTACGGCGACTTGTTGGGGTGACGATTATTTTGGGGAAACCAGCCCCCCCATTGGCAACTTCACTCAGGTCAGCGCGGGCTTCCTCTACACCTGTGGCATCCGCCCCGACCAAACCAGCGAATGCTGGGGATCCAATGGCTACGGCCCCATCACGCCGCCGGCGGATCTGGTAGCCGTCACCAGTCCCAGTTCCCTGCGCCTCGATCCCACCCGGTTGTTCAACGTCTCCACCCGAGGGACCGTTGCAGGCCCCGGCCTCCAAGCGGGTTTTATCGTGACCGGCCAGGGGCGGCGTTTTGCCGTCATGGGCGAAGCCATCGATGGACCCCTCGACGCTCGACTGGTTCTCACCACCTTTCCCGCTGGCCAGCTCATCGATCAAAACGACGCCTGGCAAGACCACCCCTCCGCCCAGGACTTGGCCAATACCCTCCGTGCCCCAGGCACCGCCAGGGATGCGGCCTTTATCGCCAACCTGGGCGTCGGGGCCTATGTGGCCACCTTGATCAGCCAAGACGGCGTGGTAGCGCCGGGTATCGTGTCGGTCACGGCATTGGAGGGTCCAAACGATACCTACCCCCTCAACCTCTCTACCCAAGGCAGTGGAGCCATGACGGCGGGGTTTATCGTCACGGGTAACGCCAGCCGCTGCTATGTGGTCAAAGCCGAGGGGGTGGGGGACTTTGCCATGACGGACCCCGCCCTCGTGGTTCGCCGCCTAGATGGAACCATTATTGACGCCAACAACGACTGGACCAGTCACCCCACCGCCAATTTGGTACAAACGGCGGGGTTTGCCCCGGTACGGGCAACCGAGGCGGCCTTGGCGGTGCGCCTGAGCGAGGGATCGTACCTGGCCGAGCTGTATAGCATGCGGCAAAGCGAGGCTCAGCAACGGGCCATCATCGCCGCCACCGAAGTGGTGGATGACCCCGCACTGTCCGACTGCGATGCCTCAACCCCCTATCAACCCCTCTCAGTGAATGATATCGCCGAGGTGGCGGGTGATGGCGCCACGTTGACCATGGAACTGGCGTTGCCAACGGCCCGCTGTGTCATTCCGGGCGACAATTATTGCCTTGCCTACCAAGCCACCCGCAATGTCAACGTGCGCCAAACCGTGGACTTGATCGTCCAGGCCCAGTCCTCCCTCCCCGGCGACCTTTTGACCTTCGACTGGCAGCTCGAGGCGGGGGCTTTGTCGGAACAGTTGGCCCGTGATCATCTCCGGATGCGGTTTCAAAACCCGGGGAATCACGATGTGACCGTGACCGTGAGCAGCCCCATTGCGGGGAGTGTGTCTACAACGCTGAGGATTCGCGTCCTGGATCCCGATGCCGGTGGGGGACGTTGAGTTCGTCGGTGAAGCAGGGCATTTGCTATGAGTGGCGCGTTTATCGATTTGTGTAAGCGGGCACTTGTACTCGACGCGTCGATTGGAATGACGCGTTTATCAGGGCGAGAAGAACTCGCCAACCTCTTGATTGGCAACGTGCAACTTTTACCTCTGAGGACTCATTGCAAAATGGTATGGTGCTCGTGCCGCCGAGCAACAGCTCTGATTTTGTCCTGGAATATGGGTTAACATCAGGCAGACTGCGACTCTATCACCCGCGTCCAAACCCACCGAGACTCCACGGTCCGTCGAAATGACGCCTTGAGCATCTGTTCTCCTGGGGCAGGCGCCCTAGATCGCTTGTGACAAGCGTCCCAAGTCACCCACTATAATAAGCCGTGTTTGCGGGTCTCAAGCCACTTTATCCTGTCCTATGGAATTCGCGCTCATGAAGTCATCCGCCCTCCGTTGGCTCCCGACTAAGGGGTTCGCCCTGGGGTTATTCGCAGTCCTTGCCCTTCCAGGTTACGCCCAAGACGATATCATCGCCGCTGGCAGCGGCGGTCACGCTTGTGTCATTCAACTCGACGGTTCGGTGCGCTGTTGGGGCAACGACGAGTTCGGCCAAGCATCCCCTCCCACTGGGGCCTTTGTTCAACTCAGCGCCGGTTTTATCCACACCTGTGGCCTACGGGCCAACGGCGAAGTGGTGTGCTGGGGCGCTCGGACCGATGAACTCCTCGCCCCGCCAGTGGGGATCTTCAGCCAAATGAGTACCAACCTCAATCACGCCTGCGGCGTTCGCGACGATGGCACCCTCAGCTGCTGGGGACGGGATACCGAGGGCCAGGCCAGCCCCCCGCCGGGTGTTTTCAGCCAGGTGAGCGCTGGTGCCAGTCACAGTTGCGGGTTGCGGGAGGATGGTACGGTCAGCTGTTGCGGCCGCAACCTCGAAGGTCAAGCGACTCCCCCAGCGGGGAGCTTTGTCCTGGTGAGCGCGGGCTTCGACCACACTTGTGGACTGAGCGTTGATGGTGCCGTGAAGTGCTGGGGTCTCAACGATGTGGGCCAACTCAGTGCACCATCGGGTACCTTTGCCCATCTCAAGACGGGGGTCAGCCAGACCTGTGCCGTGCGCACCAATGGTAGCCTCGCCTGTTGGGGAACCAATAACGGTGGTCAGTCGAGCCCTCCAGGGGGAACCTTCACCCGTGTCAGTGCTAGCGGCTTGCACGCTTGTGGGGTGGGTATCGATGGCACCGTTCGCTGTTGGGGGTTTGACGCCAGTGGCCAGGCGGTTCCCCCCGCCATTCCCCTCGTCCAAATCAGCGCCGGAGGCTTTCACAGCTGTGGAGTGGGTACCGACGGTGCGATTCGCTGTTGGGGTGACAACAGCGACGGCCAGGCCAGCCCCCCCAGTGGGGACTTTGTCCAAGTCAGCGCCAGCTTGACCTATAGCTGTGGTTTGGGTAGCGACGGTGGAGTTCGCTGTTGGGGTGACAATAGCGATGGCCAAGCCAGCCCCTCTTCGGGGGCCTTTACCCAGGTGGACTCAGGCCGCCACCACAGTTGTGGGTTGCGCGTCGACGGTAGCATCAGTTGTTGGGGTGACAATAGGGCTGGCCAAGCCAGCCCCCCCATGGGTATTTTTACCGGAGTCAGCGCTGGCCATTTCCACAGCTGTGGGGTGCATGTTGATGGCACGGTCAGTTGTTGGGGTGACAATAGGGCTGGCCAAGCCAGTCCTCCCCCGGGAAGCTTTTTGGCCGTCAGCGCCGGGGAGGCCCATACCTGCGGTTTGCGCCAGGACAACACCCTCAGTTGCTGGGGGTCAAATTTAGAGGGCCAGGCGAGTCCCCCCTTGGGGTCGTTTTCCCAAGTGGCGGTGGGGGATATCCACAGCTGCGCCTTGGGCTTCGACGGTGCGGCGAGGTGTTGGGGCAACGACTTCTACGGGCAATCCAGCCCACCCATTGGCACCTTTACCCAGCTCAGTGGCGGCTTTCTCCACACCTGCGGTCTGCGTCCCGACCAGACCGGCGAGTGCTGGGGCTACAACGGCTTTGCGCCCATCACTCCCCCGGGGGATCTGACGGCCATCGCCGACCCCACCTCGTTGCGCCTCGATCCCACCCGGCTGTTCAATGTTTCCACCTTGGGGGTAGTGGCCGGTGATGGCCTCCAGGCGGGCTTTATCGTCACGGGGTTTGAGCGGCCCTTTGCCGTCCTGGGGGAAGCCGTCGACAGTTCCCTCGATGCTCGGCTGGTCCTCACCACCTTCCCCGATGGCCAGCTCATCGATCAAAATGATACCTGGCAACAACACCCCACGGCCCAGGAGTTAGCCAGTACTCTGCGCAGTCCCGCCACTGCCAACGATGCTGCCTTTATCGCCACCCTCGGGCCCGGGGCCTATGTGGCCACCATGGTGAGCCAAGACGGCCAGGCGGCGCCGGGTATCGTCTCGGTCACCGCCTTGGACGATCGAGACGATACCTACCCCCTCAATCTCTCCACCCAGGGCAGTGGCGCTATGACGGCGGGGTTTATCGTTACGGGCAACGCCAGTCGTTGCTATGTGGTGAAGGCCGAGGGGATAGGTGCTGGGGCGATGTCCGATCCCGCCTTGGTGGTTCGCCGCTTGGATGAAACGGCAGAGGGAACCATTGTCGACGCCAACGACGACTGGACCAGCCATCCCACCGCTGAGTTGGTGGCAGCGGCGGGTTTTGCCCCGCTGCGGGAAGCCGAGGCGGCCTTGGCGGTGCGCCTGAGCGAGGGCGTTTACCTAGCCGAGCTGTTTAGCATGCGGCAAAGCGAGGCCCAGCAACGGGCCATCGTCGCCGCCACCGAGGTTGTGGACGATCCCGCCTTGTCCGACTGCGACAATCCCACTCCCTTTCAACCCGTGCCGGTGGACGACACCGTCGGTGATGGGGTCGCCGTGTTGACCCTGCAAATGGTGGCGCCGACCAATCGCTGTGTCACCCAAGACAACAACCACTGCTTGGCCCACCAGGCTACCCGCAACGTGGCCCTGCGGGAACCCGTCGAACTGATTGCCCAAGCCCAATCCAATCGCACCGATGATCCACTGACCTTCGACTGGCAAATCGATGATACGGCCCTGATCGAGGAGTTGGCCTCCAACCGCTTGCGGGTGCGTTTTCAAAACGTGGGCAACCAGGACGTGACGGTGATCGTGAGCAGCCCTGCCGCAGGGAGTTTGTCCACGACCATGCGCCTTCGCGTCCTAGACCCCGACGCCGGCAGGGGACGTTGATGGCTTTGGGTTGTGTGCTCGATCTCCAGCTCCCCCTTTAGTGGGGGGGCGCCCTTCTATCCTCTATCCTTACCCCCCCCTTCTCTCACCATAGTCTGCACTAACACTTTGACCACAGCTCAATGGCTGCGCCATGGCCGTCGTTGTGGGATTAGTTTTCACTAGGTCACGGAAAACATGGGACCCAGTTCCCTCCCCTCAAACCCAGTCCATCACTAACATAATAACCATCCGGTCAGCATCAAATACACACACATGACCTCAGTGGATGGCTACTCAATCCACATTCCTCAGGTGAACTAAGTCTCATTGAGGTCATGTCAACGCTGCCGGTCGTCCCTGAAAGGGGATTCTAAAAAACATATTCGATCTTGGGACCACAGCGGGCCACAGCCCCTGACTCAGCGGAGACTTTACCATGGCCAATATCAACACCACCCTCTCCCAGCAGAGCTTTGCCGACTACCAACTCCACGCCACCGCCCAGTTCAACGCCCCATCCCCCTGCATGACCCAAGCCCCCCAGAGCCAGGGCACCCTCATGCAGCAGCAAATGGCCGTCATGCAGCAGATGCTCCAGCTCATGCAGCAGATGCTCAGCAACATGCAAGACGGCCAAGGATGTGGCCATGGCCCAGCGCCCAGCGGTCCCCAACCGAGTCAAGGCTGTGGCACCCCCCACCTCC
>JBHJHK010000519.1:0-6015 GCA_050330975.1 Candidatus Competibacterales bacterium
CAAAACTTCAACGGGGGGGGCTTCGAGGGGGGCATCGCAGGCGATGGCCACTACAGAGGGGTCGTCGTGGGCCAGGAGGGGATGGCCCAGGCTCGGGCGGTGGAGTTCGAGCTTGGGCAAGGGTTTGCGCTTGTAGCCCTCTACCAAAATGAGTCCCAAGCTGCCGTCGTCGAGGGTGGCCAGGTGGTCTTCAAGGGCGGCGGGTTGCGCCGTGGGGTAGTGGGATATCACCGCCCGGCGCAGGGGTGAGGCCACCAGGGTCTGGGCCGCCCCAGCGCGGGCCAGGCGATGGCTGTCTTTGCCGGGCCAATCGACTTCAAAGCGGTGGTGGGTGTGTTTGATCAAGCCCACCGGGCCCATGGGGGTCTTGAGGGCGGGGATGATACGGCGCAACAAGGTGGTTTTGCCCGTGCCGCTGAAGGCGGCGATGCCGAGGAGGGGGGTGTGGATCAAGGCCATGGTGATCTGGGGATGACGAGGGATGACGAGGCTTGCATCGAGGATTTTTTGGCCGCCCTGTGGAGCGAGCGGGATAGCAGTCCCAACACCCTGGAGGCTTACCGGCGGGATCTGCGCCACTGTGCCCACTGGTTGGCGGTTCGGGGAACCAGTCTCAAGGCCGCCTCGGCGGAGCAGCTCGCAGCCTACGGGGCGGCCCTGGTCGACCTCGGGCAAAAGCCCCGTTCCCAGGCCCGACGGCTGTCGGCCCAGCGGGGGTTTTACCGCCACCAGTCCATGGAGGGTGGGCGGGCTGACGACCCCAGCCAACACCTGAAGGCTCCCCGCCAGGGGCGGGATCTGCCCTTTGTCCCCAGCGAGGCCCAAGTGGAAGCGCTGTTGGCCGCCCCCGACCCCGCCGAGCCGTTGGGCCTGCGGGATCGCGCCATGCTAGAGGTATTGTACGCCACGGGTTTGCGGGTGTCTGAGTTAGTCACCTTGACCTGTCGCCAGGTCAACTGGGATCCCGGTTGGGTGCGGGTGACCGGCAAGGGCCGTCGAGAGCGCTTGGTGCCCCTGGGGGACGTCGCCTGGCAGTGGCTGTTGGACTACCACCGCCGCTCGCGGCCCGAGCTTTTGGGGGGATACGCCAGCGAGGCGCTGTTCGTCACCCGTCGGGGTCGCCCGTTGACCCGCCAGGCCTTTTGGTACGCCGTCAAGCGCCACGCCACGGCCGCGGGGCTCGGGGGGGCACTGTCACCCCACGGCTTGCGCCACGCCTTCGCCACCCACCTGGTGAACCACGGCGCCGATCTGCGGGTGGTCCAGTTGCTCCTGGGCCACCGGGACTTGTCTACCACCCAGATTTACACCCACGTGGCCCAGGCCCGCCTCAAGGCCCTCCACGCCCACCACCACCCCCGGGGGTGAAGGTCTGTTCATTGTGCAGCTCCTGGAGGGTGGCGTATAGTGCAAAGGTCTAGCGACGGCGAACCGTCGCCCCCGCCGATTGCCCCGTCAAGGTTTTGATGTCAAGGTTTTGATCATGTTGAAAGCTCTCGCGTTTTTGTTGGCCGCCGGTACGCCCTTGGCCGCCGTCGCCGAACTCGACCTCGGACCCCTGAAAAATCTCCTCGGCGGTCGCAGCCCCGACAGCGTCGCCGAACTCCCCGTGCCGGGCTGGTACGAAGTCCTGGTAGACGGCCAGATTTTCTACATCAGCGACGGTGGTCGCTATGCCGTCCAGGGCGATATCATCGACCTAGTGGAGCGGGAGAACCTCACCGAGGAACGTCGCAATGGCTTGCGGGCTACGGCCATTGAGGATTTGGGGGAGAACAAGATGGTGAGCTTTGGCCCCGAGGACGCCCCCCACACCGTCACGATATTCACCGATATCGACTGTGGCTATTGCCGCAAGCTCCACCAGGAGATGGAGGCCTACAACAATGCGGGTATCCGGGTGCGCTATTTGATGTTTCCCCGGGCCGGGCTCGATTCTGAGTCCCATGAAAAGGCGGTGACGGTGTGGTGCAACGCCGACCGCCAGGATGCCATGACCCGGGCCAAGGCCGGTGAGAACCTCACCCCTAAGTCGTGCGCCAACCCCGTGGCCGACCACTACGCCTTGGGCAGCCGCCTCGGCGTGCGGGGGACCCCCGCCATCGTCTTGGAAAGCGGCCAAATGGTGCCCGGTTACATCCCCGCCCAGCGCTTGGCCGAAGTTCTGAACCGAGGCAACTGATGGGCTACTAGCAACTGCCGTTGTCGTCTACCGCCGCCAGGGAATAATGGTGGCCGATGGCGGCGTTGCCCGCCGCCGGGGTGAAATTCCCCGGAGCCATCGGCTCGTAGGTAGCTATTTCACCGGCGCTCGGTACCACCTCGTGGCTGGTCGGCGCACAGTACATGTGGTGTAACAAGGCCAGGACTTGCTTGGCTTCGTCTCCCCGCAGGGAATAGTAGATGGTCTGGGCCACACGACGGGTTTGGACCAACTCATCCTGGCGCAGGCGCGCCAAATGCTGGGAGAGGGCCGATTGGCGCAACCCCACCACCCGCTGCAATTCCCCCACTGATTTTTCCCCTTCCACCAAGTGGCAGAGGATCAAGAGGCGATTTTCGTTACTCAACGCCTTGAGGAGTTCCGTGGCACGCCTGGCCGAGGTGCGCATCGCTGGTAGTTTCACCGCATTATTTCCAGGGTTGTATTGTCCTATCGTCTTCAGAGTCCCGTCGGAGTCAAAAGTTTATTGCCGAAGGCCCCAAACGGGCAATTTCCCTGGGCCATCCCCCGCTACAGGGGGGCTTTGAGCCTGAAAAAGGCCAGGATAAACAAAAGCCAAGCCCCCAAGAGGGCCGTTCCCCCCACGGGCGTAACCGCGCCCCAAACGCCCACCCCGGTGAGAACCAGCAAGTAGAGGCTGCCGGAAAATATCACCGTCCCCACCACCATGAGCCACCCCGCCCACCGCCAGAGACTCGGTGACACCGAGTCCCGCCAAAGGGTGCCCAGGATCAAGAGCCCCAGGGCGTGATAGAAATGGTAGTGATTGGCGGTTTGGTAGATGGCCAGATCGGCCTGGGTGAGGTGGTCCCCCAGGGCGTGGGCTCCAAAAGCCCCCAAAAGTACCGCCAGCAACATGAAAAGTCCACCGAGTCGCAGAAATGTCAACTCCATGATTTCACATACCCCCACTTACCAATTTGATATACCATCATCTAAATGGATTCTCTATTTTTCCTTGCAAACCGCTCTGGACAACCATTGCCAACTATCGTGATGATTGGCTGAGAAACTCGCAGAAAAACGGGTAATACACTATTGTAGGGGAATCTTACGGCGGAAAGGGTTTGCGGGGAAGGGTTCGGGTTGCAAACCCAATGGCCAGACGAGAGTGCGACTTGGAAAACAATGGTGGCAATGGCTGGATTCGAACCAGCGACACCAGCATTATGAGTGCTGTGCTCTAACCACCTGAGCTACATTGCCATGGGGTGAGAATTCCGAGAGCCCGCAATATTATATTGCCTAAGCTCCTTAGTCAAGTTCAACGTCGTGGTCAGACGTTGAAGCGAAAGTGCATGACATCCCCCTCCTGGACGATGTAATCCTTGCCCTCCAGGCGCCATTTGCCGGCCTCCTTAGCCCCGGCCTCGCCGTGGCATTCGATGAAGTCCCGGTAGGCGATGACCTCGGCGCGGATAAAGCCCCGTTCAAAGTCGGAGTGGATGACCCCCGCAGCCTGGGGCGCCGTAGCCCCCACCTTGACGGTCCAGGCCCGGGCCTCCTTTTCCCCAGCGGTAAAGTAGGTCTGTAAATCCAACAGGGCGTAGCCGGCGCGGATCACCCGGTCGAGGCCGGGCTCCTCCAAGCCGTAGTCTGCCAGGAAATCCGCCTTGTCGGCGTCGTCCAACTGGGCGATCTCCGCTTCGATGGCGGCGCACACCGCCACCACCTGGGCACCGTCGCCGCGGGCGAACTCGGCCACCCGCTCTAGGAGGGGATTGTCGGTGAATCCGCCCTCGTCGACATTGGCCACGTAGAGCACCGGCTTGGCGGTGATGAGCTGGATCTCCCGCACCCAGGGGCGCTCTTCGTCGCTGAGTTCGAAAGTTCGCACCGGATGACCCTGGTCCAGATGGGCCAATAGCCGCACCATGAGGGCCTTGCGAGCGGCCGCCTCTTTGCCTCCGGCTTTGGCGGCCTTCTCGGCCCGCTGGAGGGCCCGTTCCACGGTGGCGAGATCCGCCAAGGCCAACTCGGTGTTGATGACTTCGATGTCCTCCAGGGGATCTACCCGGCCGGCGACGTGGATCACGTCATCGTTTTCAAAGCAGCGCACCACGTGGGCGATGGCGTCGGTCTCGCGGATGTGGGCCAAAAACTGGTTGCCCAACCCCTCTCCCTTTGCCGCTCCGGCCACAAGCCCTGCGATGTCGACAAACTCCATGGTGGTGGGTATCAGCTGCTTGGGTTTGACGATCTCGGCGATGGCCGCCAGGCGGAGGTCGGGGACCGCCACCACCCCGACGTTGGGGTCGATGGTGCAAAAGGGGTAGTTTTCCGCTTGGATGCCGGCTTTGGTGAGGGCGTTGAACAAGGTGGATTTGCCCACGTTGGGCAGGCCCACGATGCCGCATTTGAATCCCATGGTCGCTGTCTCGAAGCTGGTGGCGCAAAGCCCTTGAGCCCTCAGGAGGCGTCTTTGTCTCGCGCCCGGTGGAGGCGGTTCATGGCCTTTTGCCACTGACCCTGGAGCAGCAGTGGAAAGGCCTCTAGGGCCTCGGCCATGGCGGCGTCGATGAGGGTTTGCTCATCTCGACTGGGGCGGTGGAGGACGAAGTTGACCACCTCTTCCCGCTGTCCCGGATGGCCGATGCCGATGCGCAAGCGCCAGAAGTCGTTGCCCCCCAGGTGTTGAATGGTGTCCCGCAGGCCGTTGTGGCCCCCGTGGCCCCCACCTCGTTTGAGGCGGATGGCCCCGGGGAGCAAGTCCAACTCGTCGTGGACCACCAAAATCGCCCCCCGGGGAATCTTATAGAATGTCGCCAGGCGGCCGATGGCTTGGCCGCTGCGGTTCATGTAGGTCATGGGCTTGAGGAGCCACAGCTCCTGGCCCTCCAGGCGCAGCCGGCACACCTCGCCGGCGAACTTGCCATCGCTGCGAAAGGCCCCACCACCCCGTTGGGCCAAGGCGTCCAGCCACCAAAAACCGGCGTTGTGGCGGGTGTCTCGGTACTGGGGGCCGGGATTGCCCAAGCCCACCACCAATTGGGGGGCGGTGTCCAAGAATTAGGCCGCCTCGTCGCTGTCTTGGTTGGCCTTGGGGCCCCCCTTGCCCTGGACGCTCACCACCGCTAGGTCGTTGGCGTGGTTGGCCAGCTCGACAAACACCACCCCCTCGGGGAGGGGGATCTGGGAGAGGTGTAGGGTCTGGCCCACCTCGAGTTCGGGGATGTCCACGGGGATAAAATCCGGCAGGGCCTGGGGCGTACACAACACCTCGGCTTCGATGAGGTGGTGACTGACGCGACCCCCCTGCTGTTTCACCCCCACCGCCGTCTCTTGGTTGAGGAAGTGGAAGGCCAAACTCACCCGCATCTGCTCCCCGGCCCGGATCCGCTGGAAGTCGGCGTGGTCTACGAGGGGTTTAAAGGGATGGCGCTGGAGGTCCCGGAGGATCACCGACTCCACCTGGCCGTCGAGTTGCAGTTCGATGACGTGGGAGTAAAAGCCCTCTTCTTTGAGGTTGCGGACGATCTCCCGCTGTTCGATGGTGATGGACTGGGGGGGCTTGTCGCCGCCGTAGATCACGGCGGGGACCAAACCGCGGCGACGGAGGCGGCGGCTCGCACCCTTCCCCACTTCGTCCCGCGGCCAAGCGTTGAGGGAATAACTTTGACTCACTGTTGACTCCATTGACGAAAAAAACGCCCCGGGGGCGCCGTGGGGGCGGCCGGGGCCCCCGCCCAACATATGGCCCCCCCCCTGGAAACAAACGGGGGTTTACCAAAGGCAAAAGGGCAAAAAAAAGTGTGTAAAGACCGGGGGCGGCAGGGGGGGCTGGGTCACGG
>JBHJHK010000520.1:0-2658 GCA_050330975.1 Candidatus Competibacterales bacterium
GGGGGGTGGGGGGCCGCCTTGGGTTTGGGGGGGCGGATGGACGGCCCCTGTGGGACCCCGTGTGGTACCGTGGGCTTCTGGTTTTGTTGGCCTTGGACAAGGGCAAAAACGACTGGGGTTGGTCGATCTCCTGGAGGGCCCGCAACGCCACTCCCTGCTGGGTGCCGCCGTCGAGGATCTGCTGGTAGGAGGCGGCCGTGATGCCCCGCAGACGCCGGTACTCCGGGTCGGGGACGTAGATTTCGTTGGCCACCTCTTCGGCCCGCTGGGCGTCGCCCACCCCCCCCGCTGGTCCCGAGCGGGCCAGGAAGTCGAAGCGGCGGAACACCATGGTGTCGGTCCCCAAGGGGTTGCGCAGGTGGTTTTGGGTGATGTCACCGGTGTTGACCAGGTGGTGACCCACATCGGAGGGGTCTTCTCCCTGGGAGGTGGTAGAACCGGAGCCCTGGCGGCGCTTTTTCTGGTAGGCCTCGATGAGGCTGCGACCGTCGTCTTGGGGGTCGGAGGCCGGGGGCTTGGCCGCGGGGGCGGACTTGGCCACGGGGGCCGGGGGGGGCTTTTTGGTCTCGGCGGGGGCGCCGGGAAAACCCTGGGTGCGGCGGCCCACCCCCTCGAACTCCCGCATGGCCTGCTCGACAATCCGACCCAGGCCGGTGAGGGTCGCCGGGCTGTCGCCGCTGGTGTCAAAGGGATCGGGGGCCGGCGGTGGTGGCGGCGGAGCCTTGGCCTTGGGGGCCGGTTTGGGGCGAGTGGGTGTGGGTGGGTAAGGGCGTTTGGTGCGTTCTGCCATGGCGTCAAAGCTCCTTGACGAGACGATGGGCCGTCGAAGGCGACGGGGCCATCTCGCTGTTATAGACCAACAATCCTACCCTCAGCCGTCCCCCAACGCCACCGACTTAAGCCCCGATGGGTTGACAAATGCGGCATAGGTCACAGGTTTGGGGTGTCCAGCTGGGCTACAATCCCCCCACTGGGCGCCGGTGGCGCCCCCGTCATCCCCGGTGCCCCGTTGTTCCGGTGCTCCATGTTTGCGTAAGGAAGCGGATCGATGTCCAGTTCCATCACTTCTCCCCCGGCCACCTCGTCCCCCGACGAGCCCCCAGCCCCATTCCCTAGCTCCGCCCCGCCGCCACGGGCGATGCCCTCCCTGGAGAACCCGCCACCGGCGCCGGCCCCGCCGGGGGTGCGGATGATGTCAGCGCCTGCAAGCCCCTACGGCGACCTGGCCCGGGAGACCCTCCAAGACGGTCGCCTCGACGGCGCCGACGCCGCCCGGGCCCTCCAGCGGGCCGCCGATGAGTTCTTGCCCGTCGATAGCCGCACCAACCCCCTGGTGGACGCCGGCCTGCGCACCCTCCAAGACGCCGTGGAGGACGGCCGGGTCACGGCGGGTTCCCTGGGGGAAATCGCCGGCGACGCCGCCCGAACCCTCGCCCCCGCCGAGGTGGTGAAGGCCGTGGCCGACGATCGCCTGGACCTCAAGGATGCCGCCGCCCTGGGAGAGGCTTGGTTGGATCGCGCCACCGGCACCGAGCCCGCTAAAACGCCGGCCACCCCAGTTCGCCGGGCGCTTGCCGAGGCCCGCGATGGCGAATTGAGCTTCGACGACGGGGTGCGGGTACTGAGAGCCGCCCTCGACGCCCACACCGATGAAGCCGCCAAGGAGAGCGCCGAGTACTTCGTCGCCCAAGAGACCCTCCGGGCCCTGGAAGACGGCGAGGTGAATATCGGCGAGTTGAGCCGCAGCGCCGTCAACGCCGTCAAGACCTTCGCCCCCCAAGACGACCCCCGGGCCGCGACGGCCATCCGCGCCCTAGAGGGGGCCGCCGACGGCAAGTTGGATTTCAAAGACAGCGTCGCCATCGTCACCAAGGCCCTCGATACCCTTCCCACAGACGAAGAGCGAACCGATCCGGGGTTGTTTGCCCTGCGCCAGACCCTCGACGCCGTCAAAGACGGCCAGGTGAATATCGAAGAGGTCAACCGCGCCACCCTAGCGGCCCTCGACGAGTACTTGCCCGCCGACAGCGCCCATTTGAACCTCGCCAAAAACATCGTCAAAGCCGCCCAGGACGGGGAACTTGACTTCGCCGACAGCGCCAACCTGGTGGGCAGTGCCCTGGAGGCCTACGGCGGTGAGGAATTTCGCGACAGCGACGCCTTCTTCGCCGCCCGGACGGCGATTCGGGCCATCGAGGACGGTCGTCTCGACCGGAACGACGCCGCCCGCACCCTCACCGCCCTCGCCTCCCGGTTGCTCCCCGACGACATCGAGGACGACCCGGTGGTCTTCGACGGCCTGCGCACCCTCAACAAGCTGATCACCGAGGGGGAGATCGACGGCGGCGATTTGCAGCGCCTGTCCGCCAGCGCCGTGGGCACCGTGGCCCAGGAACTCGTCGAGGCCCGATACGGCGACGCCGCCGGGGCCATCGCCACCAAGGCCATCAAGCCCTTTATCGCCGGGACCACCTCGGCTTTGGATAACGCCAACGCCTTCCAAGCCGAGGAGGTGACGGCGGCCCGGGCCACGGTGAACCTGAGCAGCGACGTGTTGAGTGCCATCGTCGGCGCCCCCGCCCGCGGCCCCGGGCAGGCGGCGGTGGGGGGGACTGGCGCCCGACCCCGGGGCGCCCTAGGCGGGGCCGGCCGCCGGCG
>JBHJHK010000521.1:0-3003 GCA_050330975.1 Candidatus Competibacterales bacterium
CAAAGCCCCCCGGGTCGATCTCCCGCAAGGGCTTCACGGGATCGATGACCCCGGCGTTGTTGATACAAAGGTCGATGGGGCCCAGGGTCGCCACCACGGCGTCGGCAAAGGCCGCCATCGCGGCGGCGTCGGTGACATCCACCCCCCGGGTCACGCTGTCGACCGCCGGAGGGGCGGTGGGACAGTGGCGGGCACAGAGCCCCAAGGCCAGACCCCCAGCGGCAAAGGCCCGGGCGAGACCCGCCCCCAACCCCCGGCTGGCGCCGGTGATTACGGCGACTTTTCCCCTGACATCGACCATGGTTTTTTGTCTCCCGACAAGGGTTGCGGGCCTTTAGCCAAAGCGCAGTTGCGCTTGGGTACCCATGCCCTCTTGGCTTTGGAGCTGCAGCCGCCAGCCAAAGCGCTCGCAGAACTCCGTGACGATGGAAAGCCCCAAACCGTAACCCTGGCTGCGCGCTCCCCGGATATGGGGCTCGGTGATGCGGGCCAACAGGGGCTTGGGAATCCCCACCCCAGTATCTTCCACACTCACTCCGTCCCGGGAAACCCGGATGGTCACCCGACCACTGTCGGTGTAGTGGAAGGCGTTGCTCACCAAATTGCCCACGGCCACGTAGACCACCGCCGTGGAAGCCGCCACCCGACAGTGACCCTCGGCCACCACCTCCACCTGGAGCCCCTTGCGCTGGGCCAACTCGCGGTGCTGCTCCACCACCTGTTGGACCACGGTGGTCAAGTCGCAATCCCCGTCCGGGTCGGGCACTTCCCGAGCCATACACAAAAAAGCCGCCACGGTGTGCTCCATGCCCACCAGGGCCCGATGCATGCGCCCCAGGGCCCGCGCCGCCCTGGGGCAAGCGGCGCCGGGGAGGGACTCCAACAGCTCTAGAGCCCCCGTCATCACCCTCACCCGGGTGCGCAGCTCGTGGGTGGCATTGCGGGTGAAACGCCGCTCCCGCTCCACAAAGGCGGCGATGCGCTCCATGAACTGGGAGATGGTATAAGCCAGGCAACCCACTTCGTCGCCGCAAAACCGCACTAGGGGGGCTGGCGGAGCCTGGGGATCGGCGGCGGCCACCCAGCGGGCCAGCCGCACTAGGGGCGAGATGATGGTGTGGGAGGTGCAATAGCCCAACACCGCCCCCAATACGATCACCAAGGCCGTGGCCCCGATGCACAACCGCGCCAGGTAGCGATGGATGACGTCGTGGCTGGCCACTAGATCGCGGGTGTCGTAGACCAAATAGAGCCGTCGATCGTCGTTCAAGGGTTTGACGGCGACGAAATAGTGCTGGGCAAAGGCGTAGTCGGCGGCGGCGGTCGACAGGTGATCCCGCAGTTCGTGGACCCCCGCCGGCAGGGTTTTCATCAGGGGCGCCAAGCTCAAGGGTAGGGCACTGTCGCCCAAATAACCGGTAAAAGAGCGCGAAGCCGGCAGGGCGCTTTGGGGATCGGCGCGCAATTCTCGGCTGTAGTCGTCGAGCTTGATCTCCATCTGGCGAACGATGGTCCAGTCTTCCACCAGATAGAAACAATTCAAAATGATGGCGCTAAATACACCACCGAGTACGGCGCCGAAGAAGCAAAAGGCGATGGTGATGCGGGTGCGCAAGCTGCGGCGATAGATCTTCATGGCGGATCCCGAGGGGACGGATCACAAGGGGGGAGCCCGTGGCCCCCAGCCAAAGGTTGAAACATTTAAAGCCCCTAGGATAACCCCAGGGTGTCGAAATTTTGTCAACCTCACGTCCCGACACTGTCAAGGGTTACCACCACCAGCGGCGTCGCCGGCCTCCTCCCGGGCCAGGCGATAGCCGATGCCGTGGATGGTGTGCAGCAGCGCCTCGGCAAAGGGTTTGTCGATGGCCTGGCGCAGGGCGTACATGTGGGAGCGCAGGGCACCGCTGTAGGGGGGGTCATCGCCCCAGATCTCCCGCTCGATCTGCTCCCGGGTAACCACCTTGGGAGAGGCGCGCATCAACAAGGTCAACACCTTGAGGCCGATGGGGTTGAGGCGCAAGGTCTGGCCGGCGCGGCGGGCCGTCAGGGTACCCAAGTCGAGTTCTAAGTCGGCCACGGTCAATCGGGCCCCATCGCCGGGTTGGTGGCGACGCACCAGGGCGTTGAGGCGGGCGTGGAGCTCTTGGAGGGCAAAGGGCTTGACCAAATAATCGTCGGCACCCGCCTCAAAACCCGCCAGTTTGTCTTCTAAGGTGTCGCGGGCGGTGAGCATCAATACCGGAGTGCGGTCTTGCTCCCCTTGACGCAGGCGTCGGCACAAGGCCAAACCGTCCAGTTTGGGCAACATGATATCCAACACGATGGCGTCAAAGGACTGGTTCAGGGCCAACTGAAGCCCCCGTTGGCCGTCGAGGGCAAAATCCACCGTCCAACCCCGGGCCTCCAGGTAATCGCCGACGTTGGCGGCAATGTCGCTATTGTCTTCGAGAATCAACACCTGCATGGCAAAGGACACCCAGGGCAACGGCGGTTGAAATGATCTGCGGTGGCAACCATTTCACCCTTTGAAAGGGACTCAATTCACGGTGTATTCACACAAGTTTGTTATTCTATAGCCACAGTTGTGGCATGATCACAACTATTGGCTTGAGGGAGAATGGGTCGTGGTGTGCCGAAAACTCAAACAGCTATTGTTGATCTTTTACCCCGTGCTGGCCTTTTTGATGCTCTATCTCATCGAGCGTCTCGAAGGGTAGGGATACTCGGGGCCAATCCCCGGGGCACCGGCGGTGGTGCTCACCACTCCGGTCGCCCCATGAGGGGTGGCGCGCGGTTGCGCCAAACCGGCGGTGGTAGCAGCGCCCGGTAGTCGGGGGGTGGCTCCACGGGCCTTGGCCGGACCGTCCAGGGGCGATGTCGGTAGTCGTGGAGCTCTTCCAGCACAAAGGCACCCACCAGCCCCACCCCCAAGACCCCCAAGGCCACATTGGCGGCGGCGCTGCCGGTGCCAACGACACCCAAGGCCACCCCGCTCTCCAC
>JBHJHK010000522.1:0-2169 GCA_050330975.1 Candidatus Competibacterales bacterium
CGATATCACAGTCCCCATGCGTTTTATGCCCTCAGACCGCCCCCTCCTCCATGAGTACCCCCCAATACCTCGACTTCGAAAAGCCCATTGCCGAACTGGAAGCCAAGCTCCAAGAACTCAAAAAGTTGAGCATCGAAGAGGACTTGAGCATCGGCGACGAGATGGCCCACCTAGAGGCCAAGTGCCGCTCCATCACCGCCTCCATCTTCGCCAACCTAGACGCCTGGCAGACCAGCCAGATGGCCCGCCACCCCCGGCGCCCCTACACCCTGGACTACGTCGAGCGGCTGTTCACCGACTTTCAAGAGTGCCACGGCGACCGAGCCTTCGCCGACGACAAGGCCTTGGTGGGGGGGCCGGCGCGCCTCGACGGGCGACCGGTGATGATCATCGGCCATCAAAAGGGTCGGGACACCCGGGAGAAGGTGGCCCGCAACTTCGGCATGCCCCGTCCCGAGGGCTATCGCAAGGCCCAACGGCTCATGGAGATGGCCGAGCGCTTTAACTTGCCCATTCTCACCTTTATCGACACCCCCGGGGCCTACCCCGGGGTGGACGCCGAAGAGCGCGGCCAGAGCGAGGCCATCGCCCGCAACCTGTGGCGTATGGCCACCTTGAAGGTGCCGGTGGTGTGTACCGTCATCGGCGAGGGAGGCTCCGGGGGCGCCTTGGCCATCGGGGTGGGGGATCGGGTATTGATGCTCACCTATAGCACCTACGCCGTCATCTCCCCCGAGGGTTGCGCCTCCATTTTGTGGAAGAGCGCCGACAGGGCGGCCGAAGCGGCCGAGGCCATGGGTATCACCGCCGAGCGCCTCCACAAATTGGGCCTCGTCGACGAGGTGGTGCCCGAGCCCTTAGGGGGCGCCCACCGGGATCTAGACGCCATGGTGGCCACCCTCAAGACGGCTTTGCTGGGTCAGCTGGACACCTTGAGCGCCCTATCCATCGACGAATTGGTGGCCCAGCGCCAGGCCCGCCTCATGGGCTTTGGGGTGTTTCGCGACGGCGCCCATGGCTGAGGCCCCGTGGCCGACCACACCCCTCGCCAGCCGCCGCCGAACCCCGCCTGGCGGGCCGAGGCCCTCGCTTGCCTCGCCCGTTGTCCGGGGACCCTGTGGCTCGCCTACAGCGGCGGAGGGGACTCCTCGGTGCTGTTGCACCTGGTGGCCCACTCCCCCTTGGCGGAGCGCACCGTGGCGGTCCACGTCCACCACGGCCTACAGGGAGAGGCCGACGCCTGGGCCATCCATTGCCGGCGCCAGGCGCACGGGTGGGGGGTGGGATTTCGGTTGTTGAAAGTCGAGGTCCCATCTGGCACCGGCCAGGGGATCGAAGGGGCGGCGCGCTCGGCCCGCTACCGGGCCCTAGGAGGCCTCCTGGGCCCCGACGACGCCCTGGTGACCGCCCACCACCGGGATGACCAGGCCGAGACCCTGCTGTTGCGGCTGTTGCGGGGGGCGGGACCCACGGGATTGGCCGCCATGGCCGAGGCCCGACCCCTCGCCAGGGGCCAGCTGCTGCGCCCTTTGTTGCCCGTGCCCCGGGGGGAGCTCGTGGCCTACGCCGCCCAAGTGGGCCTAGTCGCCGTGGCAGACCCGAGCAACGCCGCGCTTCATTTCGACCGCAACTACCTGCGCCACCGGGTCATTCCCCCCCTGGCGGCCCGCTGGCCCCAGTGGAGTCGCACGGCGGCCCGCGCCGCCGTACTCCTCGCCGAAACCAACGCCCTGTTGGCGGAGCTGGCCCAAGAAGACCTAGTCCGCTGCCGAACCCCGCGCCCCGACGCCTTGGCCCTGGCCCCCTTGGCGGCCTTGAGCGCCCCGCGCCGCCGTCTACTGGTGCGCCACTGGCTGGCGGGGTTGGGCCTTCCCCCGCCCGGCCACGGCCATTTGGCGGCCTTGGATCGAGACGTAAACCCGGAGGTCCACGGCCTCCACCTCCAGTGGCCCGGGGGGAGGCTGCGGTCCTTTGGCGGCCATGTCTACGCCGTCGCCCCCTCCCCCGGCCAAGACACCCCGTGGCCCGATGAATGCTGGCCCTGTACCCTGGACGCCCAGGGCGGACTTGCAGTCGCCCTGCCCCCGGCCTTGGGGGTATTGACGGGCCACCCTTGCTCGGGAAAGGGGTTGGCCCGGGCCAAGGTGGCGGCGGCCGCCGCCCGGGGCC
>JBHJHK010000523.1:0-11738 GCA_050330975.1 Candidatus Competibacterales bacterium
CAGGTCGGTTTTGCCGGCGGCGGTGGGTCCCATGAGGCACACGGCCACAGGTGCAGGGGGGGAGGGGGGGGACACGGTGGGGCGAAACCCAGGGGGCCTAGCGACCGCGGCGAAATAGCCGGTCTAAGCCCTCCAGGTCCAACTGGACCCAGGTGGGCCGACCGTGGTTGCACTGGCCGGCGCGCTCGGTGCGCTCCATCGTGCGAAGTAAGGCGTTCATCTCGGCGCTGGTCAACGGGCGGTGGGCCCGCACCGCCCGGTGGCAGGCCGCCGTGGCCAACACCCGGTGGAGCCGCTGTTGGGCCTCGCCGCCGCTGCCAAAGGTCGTCAGCTCGCCCAGCACGTCCCTGAGGAGAGCTTCCCCTGCGGCGGCGTTGAGCAGGGCGGGGAGGGCGCGGATGGCGACGCTGTCGGGCCCCAAGGTGTCGAGCTCAAACCCCGCCTCGGCCAAGAGGGGGCCATGGTCTGCCAGGGCCCGGGTTTCGCTGGGGGTCAAGGCCACGGGTATGGGGGTGAGGAGGGCTTGCCGAGCCACGCCATCCCGGCTCAGTTCCCCCTTGAGTTGTTCGTAGACAATCCGCTCGTGGGCGGCGTGGATATCCACCACTACCAGGCCGCGGGCATTTTCCGCCAGCAGGTAGATTCCGTGGAGCTGGGCTAGGGCGTAACCCAGGGGGGGGACCCCCGGCGTCTCGCTCCCCCGGGGCGCGTCGTCCTCGGCGGTGGGCGACGCCGGCTCCTGGAGGGGGGGTGCCGACGGGGTCTCTGGGGGGGTGTCGAGGCCCATGTGGAGTTGGGCGTAGCGGGCCATGGTCTCGGCGACGCCTCTTACGGGTGGCGATTGTCGTGAGTGGTTGGTCTCGGCGACGCCCCGGGGTGTTGGCGATTGTCGTGAGTCGTTACCCGATGGGCTCGGGGGTGATCCCGGCAGCGACGCCTCCACCGGGACGGTGGCCCGGGGCGAGGCCCCCGGTACGGCCCTGGCGAGCTCCCGGTGGAGGGTCTCAAACACGAAGTCGTGGACCCGGCGGGGGTCGCGAAACCGCACTTCGACTTTGGCCGGGTGGGCGTTGACGTCCACCAGCCGCGACGGCAGCGTCAAATAGAGTACAAAGGCTGGCTGGCGCTGGGGGTAGATGACGTCTTGGTAGGCCTGGCGGACGGCGTGGAGAATCAGCTTGTCCCGCACCGAGCGGCCGTTGACAAATAAATACTGTAGGTCTCCTTGGCTGCGGGAAAAGGGTGGCAGGGCGATCCAGCCCTGGAGACCCAAGGCCTCTCGGGCCTCATCGCCGGTTTCGACGGCCTGGGCGTGGGCGGTGAATTCTCGTCCACACAGGGTGGCCAGGCGCCCCCGCCGTCCCGGGGTATCCATGGCCGCCGGCAGTTGCACCGTGGTTTGGCCGTTGTGGCGCAGGTTTAACCCCAAGGTGAAGTGCCCCAGGGCGATGCGCCGCACCACGTCTTCGATATAGCCGTACTCGGTGCGCTCGGTGCGCAAGAACTTGCGCCGGGGGGGGACGTTGTAGAACAGGTCGCGGACGTCGACGGTGGTTCCAACGGGGTGACTGACGGGTGTGGGCCCCGGGGTTTCCCGGCTCACCCGCCAACCGGCGCTGGCACCACGGGTGCGGGCGGTGAGTTCCAGGCGGGACACCGCGGCAATACTGGCCAAGGCTTCGCCGCGAAATCCCAAGGTGGTCACCTCGACCAAATCCTTTGCACAGCGAATTTTGCTGGTGGCATGGCTTTCCAGGGCCAGGGCCAACTGGTCCTTGGGGATGCCGCAGCCGTTGTCCCGCAGGCGAATGCGCTTGGCCCCTCCCGCCTCGACGTCCAACACCAGCTGGTCGGCGCCGGCGTCGAGGCTGTTTTCCACCAACTCCTTGACCACCGCCGCCGGGCGTTCGACCACCTCGCCGGCGGCGATTTGGTCCACGAGGTCGGCGGGGAGGCGGGCGATGGCCATGGCACAGGGGATGGGGTGGAACGGGGCCCCAGGGGCCCCTAGGGCCTAGTCGATGACTTCGTCGAGGGCGTCGAGGAGGTCTTGGGCCTCTTGGGAGTTGTCAAAGCGCCCCTGGTTGTCTTGCACGAGGACCAGGGTCTGGGTGCCTTGATCCGCCAAGCGAACCCGAAAGCGGGCTTCGTCGCCTTCCCCTTCATCCCGCTGCCAAAAGGCCAGGCGGTTGAGAAAACCCTCCTGGCGCTCGGTTTCCCGGCGAGGTGCCACCAGGTAGAGACCATCGGCACGGCTTTGGTCTTCCACTACAAAGCGACTGCCGTCCAAGGCCAGGCCCACCAAGCGCCAGGCGTCGCCGTAGTCGGTGGCCACCAACAACGCCTCTTGGCCGTCGGGGCCCTGGGTGCGCCGGGCGCGGTCGCGGGTCTGGGTCGGGGTCGCCTCGGCCACCAGGGTCTCGCTGCGCTCCTCCGAGGCCCCCAAGAACAGCACCAGACGACGGAGCATCTCCGCCTCCAACTCCGGGTCCCGGGGGCGGGTGCGCCACAGGTAGATGTCGGATTCGTCGTTGCGGGCGCTGTCGCCGCCGTCGGTGGCCACCTGCTCGACGCCGTAGTGGGTGAGGTAGACCTCGGTGCGATCCTCCCCCACCACCTCGATACGGGTGCGGAACTTGTCCCGGGTGGGCGCGGAGTAGGCGAAGTCGGCGACGAACTTCAGCACCTGGCGCACGGGACCGTCGGGGATGTCGGCCCGGTTTTCCGCCCAGTCGGTTTCCAGGATGCCCAGTTGGGGATCGTCGCGCTCCAGCTCAAAGCCGACGGTGGTCCAAAATTCCACCAACCGCGGCCAGACCACAGTGGCGTCGCGCTCCACCACCAGCCAGCGCCGGTCGCCATCTCGCTCGATGTACATGGCCTCGGCGCTGGTGCTCAGCACGGCCGGAGTGAGGCTGGCCCGGGGGTCACTGGCACGGCGCTCTTGGGTGTAGCGACTCAGGGCGGCGGCCTCGGTGCCGGTGAAATCCGGTACCTGGCGGGCGTCGTCGACGCTGGAGCCCAACAGGTCTGGGGGCAGTTCCAGGGGGTTGGTGGTCTTGCTCTGGCGGTAGTCGGGACGGCGGTCGGGGACGCCGCTTTCCAGGGTACTACAGCCTGCGACGGCGACCAGGATGACGGGGACGAGCAATGGGGGGGTGAGTCTCATGGATGGACCTGTGGACCGCTCTGGGGCCTGGGGGTGAATGGCGACTACAACAACCCCGCCTCGGCGAGGGCCGTCTCGACGGCTCGGTGGTGGGCGTCGGCCAGGGGTGTCAACGGCAGGCGGATACCGTTTGCCATCAGCCCCAACCGCGCCAGGGCCCACTTGACGGGGATGGGGTTGGATTCGATAAACAAGGCTTTGTGGAGGGCCTGGAGGCCCTGGTCCAGCGCCAATGCCTCCTCCCACCTGCCCGCCAATGCCAGGCGACACAGTTCGGCCATGGCCTTGGGTGCGGCATTAGCGGTCACCGAGATGACCCCCTTGGCGCCCCGCAACATGGCCTCACAGGCCAAGGCGTCCTCGCCGCTGTAGACGGCGAAGTCACCGGGAAGGCGGGTCAGCAAAGTGTCGATGCGCTCCAGGGTGCTGGCCTCTTTGATGCCGCCAATGTTGGTGATGGCCGCCAACCGCACCACGGTGTCCGGTTGCAAATCGCAGGCGGTGCGGCCGGGGACATTATAGAGGATGACGGGCAACGTCGTGGCCGTGGCCACGGCTTGAAAATGGCGGTACAGGCCCTCTTGGGTGGGCTTGTTGTAGTAGGGCACCACCGACAGGCAGGCGTCGGCGCCGGCGGCTTCGGCGTGGCGGGTGAGGGCGACGGCCTCCGCCGTGGCGTTGGCGCCGGTACCGGCGATCACTGGCACCCTCTGTCGGGTCAAAGCTACGATTTTGGCCACCACCCGCTGGTGTTCGGCCATGTCCAAGGTGGCGGATTCGCCGGTGGTACCCACGGCCACCAGGGCGTCGGTGCCGTTGGCGATATGCCATTCCACCAGTTTTTCCAGGGCGGCGTCGTCCACTTCGCCCGTGGTGGTCATGGGTGTGACCAAGGCAACGGCACTACCGCGAAACATGGCAAATCTCCCCTTTGGTAATGGCTGCATCTTAAGAAGGCCAGGGCATCTTGACAAGACACCCGCCGTTGGTAGATGGCCTCGAGGGGAGCCGCTTGCGCCCCTTGGCGAGGACGGTACACTGAATCCAAGGGGCCATGACAGGAGCTAGGTGGTGAAGAATTATCTCGTGATCTCCGCCCTCGCCGAGGATCGCCCGGGTTTGATCGACGCCTTGGCCCGGGTGATCGCCGATTGTGGTTGCAGCATGGTGGATAGTCGCATGACGGTGTTGGGGGCCGAGTTTGCCGCCTTGGTGCTGGTGTACGGCAACTGGAATACCCTGGCCAAACTCGAAGTCCAGCTAGAGCGGTTGCAGAAGACCCTGGGGGCCGACCTGCGGTGGCGCCGAACCGCCGGTCGCGGCAACCGCGGCGAGGTGTTGCCCTACGCCATCGAGGTCATCGCCCTGGATCAAGTGGGGGTGGTCCACAAGCTGGCGGGCTTTTTCGCCGGTCGCTCCATCAACATCGAAGACCTCGTCACCCGCAGCTACAGCGCCCCCCACACCGGTACCCCCATGTTCGCCGTCAACTTGGTGGTGGGCGTTCCGGCCGACGTCCACATCGCCATGCTCCGGGAAGAGTTCATGGATTTTTGCGACGACCTCAATTTGGACGCGGTGATGGAGCCGGTGAAGGGCTAAATCCAGGGGTCTGGGGGGGAATGGACCGGGCGCCCTCTGGGGCGCCCCGGCGTTCGGGTGGGCGCCCTACAGCAGAGATTCCACCGCCGCCCGCTCCTCCCGGAGCTCCTGTTCCGTCGCCGCCATCTTGCCGCGGCTAAAATCGTCGATGGCCAAGCCCTGGACGATGGCGTATTGGCCGCCGTTACAGGTGCAGGGGTAGGAGTACACCACCCCTTCGGCGATGCCGTAGCTTCCATCGGCGGGAATGGCCATAGACACCCAGTCGTCGTCGGGGGTTCCCAACACCCAGGAGCGCATGTGGTCGATGGCCGCCGAGGCGGCGCTGGCGGCGGAGCTAGCCCCCCGGGCCTCGATGATGGCCGCGCCGCGCTTGGCCACCGTGGGGATGTAGCTGGATTCGTACCAAGTGCGGTCCAAGAGCGAGAGGGCCGGCTTGTCCCCCACGGTGCAGTGGCTCAAATCCGGGTACTGGGTGGAGGAGTGGTTGCCCCAGATGATGGCCTTGCGGATGTCGGTGACGTGGCTTTTGGTGTGTTCGGCCAACAGCGACAGGGCCCGGTTGTGATCGAGTCGGGTGAGGGCGGTGAACTGGCGGGGGTCGAGGTCTGGGGCGTTGGCGGCGGCGATGAGGGCATTGGTATTGGCCGGGTTGCCCACCACTACCACCTTGACATCCCGGGCGGCGCGGTCGTTGATGGCCTTGCCCTGGGGGCCGAAGATCGCGCCGTTGGCGCTCAACAGATCCTTGCGCTCCATCCCGGGGCCCCGGGGTCTTGCCCCCACCAACAGGGCGCACTGGACCCCCTCGAAGGCCTGGTTGGCGTCGTCGGTGGCGACGATGTCCCGCAGCAGGGGAAAGGCGCAGTCGTTGAGCTCCATGACCACCCCCTGGAGGGCCTTGACGGCCTGGGGGATTTCCAGCAACTGCAAGATGACGGGCTGGTCGGGGCCCAGCATATCCCCGGCGGCGATGCGAAAGGCCAAGGCATAGCCGATGTTGCCGGCGGCGCCGGTGATGGCGACTCGAACGGGTTGCTTCACAGTGGGTTCGCTCCTGGATTATTGGCCGTTGGTGGAGGCGGTGGTGGGGGCCGCTGCGGGAGAGTTCCCCGAGGGGCCTTGGGGCTCACGTGTGTGTCTTGGGTCGCTTGGGGGACTGGGGGTTTTTCTACAACCCCGCCATGTCGATGATGGTGGTGGCGATTTCTTCGATGGACTTCATGGTGCTCTCCACATAGGGCAGCCCCAGCTTGCGGAACAGGGCCTCGGCTTGGCGGGTTTCGTACTCGCACTGGGACAACGAGGCGTAACGGCTATTGGGCAGGCGTTCTTGGCGAATGCGCTGGAGGCGCAAAGGGTCCAGGGAGAGGCCGAACAGCTTGGCGCGGTAGTCCCGTAGGGCCCGGGGCAGCTGCAACTCTTCGAGGTCGTCCTCGGTGAGGGGAAAGTTGGCCGCGCGGATGCCGTAGTGGAGGCTCAAATAGAGGCAGGTGGGGGTTTTGCCGGTGCGGGAGATGCCGATCAAGATGATGTCGGCGTCCTCTAAATGGCTCAGGGTGCTGCCATCGTCGTGGTTGAGGGTGAAGTTGATGGCGTCGATGCGGGCCGAGTAGGCGAACAAGTCCGTGAGACCTGGGAGCGACCGGCGGTGAGGGTGGACTTGACCTGGAGTTCCTGTTCCAAAGGGGCGATAAAGGTGTCGAAAAAATCCAGGAATACACAGGGGGTGGCCCGCAGGATATCTCGCACCTGGGCGTCGATGAGGGTGGAGAACACCAACGGTCGCTGGCCGTCTTCCAGAGCCGCCTGTTCGATGCGGGCCACCACCTGGCGGGCCCGTTCCACGTTGTCGACAAACCGCAACGAGACCCGCTTGACGACGATGCCGTCGAACTGGGTGAGGAGGCTGTGCCCCAAGGTCTCGGCGGTGATGGCCGTGCGATCGGAGACGAAAAAAGCCGTGCGCTGGGCGGCTGACATGGCGTGTTTCCCTCGACTGGCCGGGGCCGTTGGGGGTGGCAACGGCCAGATTCTGGCTTTGCAAAGCCCTGGGCTGACGTCGGATCATTGTAACAGCAAACCCCCCTCGGCCAAGCCCGGGGGGGCCGGGGAAAACACCTGGGGACCAGGGGCTCAGGCGGGTTGAGCCGCCCGGGGGATGGGGCTCGGCTCGGGGGCGGCAAAGCGGGGCTCTCCCAGGGCCCGCCAGATAGCCAAGGTGGGATCGGCGCGGTTGAGAGTGTAGAAGTGCAACCCCGGGGCACCTTGCTCCAATAGCCGGCGGCATATATCCGCCACCACTTCCACCCCGAAGGCCCGCAGGGCGGCGGTGTCGTCGCCAAAGTCCGCTAGGCGGTGGTGGAGCCAGCGGGGAATTTCCGCCCCACAGCGCTCGGAGAACCGGGCGAGCTGCTGGTAGTTGGCGATGGGCATGATCCCCGGCACCACGGGGATGGTCACCCCCAGGGCCTCTAGGCTGTCCACCAAGCGGAAATAGGCGTCGGCGTTGAAGAAGTACTGGGTGATGGCGGCGTCGGCGCCGGCCTCCACCTTGCGCTTGAGGTTGAGGAGATCCCCCGCGGCGCCTTGGCATTGGGGATGGAATTCCGGGTAGGCCGCCACCTCAATGTGAAAGGCGTCCCCCATGGTCTCCCGGATAAAGGCCACTAGGTCGCTGGCGTAGCGCAGTTCGCCGGCCATGGGATTGCCCGACGGCAAGTCCCCCCGCAACGCCACCAACCGCTCAATCCCCTGGCGGCGGTAGCGCTCCAAAATGGCCCGCACGCCCCCCCGGGTGGAGCCCACGCAGGTGAGGTGGGGAGCCACGGGGATGGCGCTGTGCCCCTGGAGGGCCTCCACGGTGGCAAAGGTCCGGTCTTGGGTACTGCCTCCGGCGCCGTAGGTCACCGATACATAGGCGGGCCTGAGGACCCGGAGTTTGGCGTAGGCCACCTCTAGGCGCTCGAGACTCCGGACGTCGTTGGGGGGGAAGAACTCGCAGCTCAGGGTGGGGGTGAAGCGGCGTTGGGATTCCATGGCATTTTCCTAGTGTCCTAAGGGCACGTCCAGGGCACGGGGGTGACTCCCACCCCCATGGGGCCGGTCCCCCCGCTGGGGGTGGAGGACGTCAATAGCGATAGGTATCGGTCTTGTAGGGCCCCTCGACGGGCAAATTGAGGTAGGTCGCCTGGTCGGGGGTCAGCTGGGTGAGCTTGACCCCCAGGCGGTCCAGGTGGAGCCGGGCGACCTTCTCGTCTAGGTGGCGGGGCAGCACGTAGACCTGGTTTTGGTAGCGGTCGCGGTGGTTCCACAGCTCGATTTGGGCCAATACCTGGTTGGTGAAGGAGGTGGACATGACAAAGCTCGGGTGGCCGGTGGCGCATCCCAAGTTCACCAGCCGCCCTTCGGCCAAGACGATGATGCGCTTGCCGTCGGGAAAGATCACATGGTCCACCTGGGGCTTGATGTTCTCCCAGCGGTAGTTGCGCAACGAGGTGATATTGATCTCGGAGTCGAAGTGGCCGATGTTGCAGACGATGGCCTGGTCCTTCATGGCCTTGAGGTGGTGGTGGTCGATGACGCTGACGTTGCCGGTGGCGGTGACAAACAAATCCGCCAGCGGTGCCGCCTCCTCCATGGTCACCACCCGGTAGCCCTCCATGGCCGCTTGGAGGGCGCAGATGGGATCGATTTCGGTGATCCACACGATGGCCCCCAAGCCCCGCAATGACTGGGCACAGCCCTTGCCCACGTCGCCGAAGCCACACACCACGCACACCTTGCCGGCGATCATCACGTCGGTGGCCCGCTTGATGCCGTCCACTAGCGACTCTCGACAGCCGTAGAGGTTGTCGAACTTGGACTTGGTGACGGCGTCGTTGACGTTGATGGCGGGGAAGGTGAGGCGCCCTTCCTTGTGCATTTGATAGAGGCGGTGGACGCCGGTGGTGGTCTCCTCGGAGACGCCGCGGATTTCCCCGAGGGCCTTGCTGTACCAGCCGGGTTGTTCTGCCAAGCGGCGGCGGATGGCGGCGAAGAGGACTTCTTCTTCTTCGTTGCCGGGGTTTTGCAACACCGAAGGATCTTGCTCCGCCCGGGCCCCTAGGACCAGCAACAAGGTGGCGTCGCCGCCGTCGTCGAGGATCATGTTGGCGGTGCCGCCATCGGGCCACTCGAAGATCTTGTGGGCGTAGTCCCAGTACTCCTCCAGGGTTTCCCCCTTGTAGGCGAACACCGGCACGCCTCTAGCGGCGATGGCGGCGGCCGCTTGGTCCTGGGTGGAAAAGATGTTGCAAGACGCCCAGCGCACATCGCCCCCCAGGGCCGTGAGGGTCTCGATCAATACCGCCGTCTGGATGGTCATGTGGAGGCTGCCGGCGATGCGCGCCCCCGCCAGGGGTTTTTGTGCACCGTACTCGGTTCTGAGTGCCATGAGGCCCGGCATCTCGGTCTCGGCGATCTGAATTTCCTTGCGGCCCCAGTCGGCGAGGTCGAGGTCTTTGATGCGGTAGTCAGTCACGGTAAAGGGGTCTCCAAGGGTCTAGGGGTCGTCACAGGCGTCCGGCGGCGTCCCGCAGGGCTTCGGCGCGGTCGGTGCGCTCCCAGGTAAAGGCGTCTTCTTCTCGACCGAAGTGGCCGTAGGCGGCGGTGGCCTGGTAGATGGGCCGGACCAAGTCGAGCATTTGTATCAAGCCATGGGGGCGCAAATCGAAGTGCTCCCGCACCAAGGCCACCAGGCGTTCCTCGGGGATCTGGCCGGTGCCAAAGGTATTGATGCTGATGGAGGTGGGTTCGGCGACGCCGATGGCGTAGGACACCTGGATTTCGCAACGGGAGGCGAGGCCGGCGGCGACGACGTTCTTGGCCACGTAGCGCCCGGCGTAGGCCGCCGAACGGTCCACCTTAGAGGGATCCTTACCGGAGAACGCCCCCCCGCCGTGGCGGGCCATACCGCCGTAGGTGTCGACGATGATTTTGCGCCCGGTGAGGCCGCAGTCCCCCACGGGGCCGCCGATGACAAAGCTCCCGGTGGGGTTGATGTGGAAGCGGGTGTCCTTGGTGAGCCACTCCGCCGGCAACACCGGCTTGATGATCTCGTCCATCACCGCTTCTTTGAGTTCATTGTGGGGGATGTCGGGATCGTGCTGGGTGGAGAGGACCACCGCCTCGGCGGCCTTGACCTGACCCCCTTCGTAGCGCAGGCTCACCTGGCTCTTGGCGTCGGGACGCAGCCAGGGCAGTACTCGCTTTTTGCGCAAGTTGGCCTGGCGCTGGACCAGGCGGTGAGCATAGGTGATGGGGGCCGGCATCAAGACGTCGGTTTCGTCGGTGGCATAGCCAAACATCAACCCCTGGTCGCCGGCGCCCTGCTCCTCGGGGCGCTCCCGGTCGACCCCTTGGGCGATGTCTGCCGACTGCTTGCCGATGCAGGACATCACGGCACAGGTGGCACCGTCGAAGCCCAAGTCGGAGCTGTTGTAGCCGATGCCGGTGACGGTGCGGCGGACGATCTCCTCCACGTCGACCCAGGCTGACGTGGTGATTTCCCCGGCCACCACCACCACCCCGGTTTTGATCAGGGTTTCACAGGCCACCCGGGCGCGGGGGTCTTGGGCCAAGAGGGCGTCTAAAATGGCGTCGGAGATCTGGTCGGCGGCTTTGTCGGGGTGGCCTTCGGAAACGGACTCAGAGGTGAAAAGGTAGCTTTGGGTCATGGGTGTCTTGGGCCTTTGGGGCGAAGATGGCAGACCTGGGTCTGCAGTCGCCGGCGGCGATGGTCAAAGTTCAAAAAGATGGATTTGTCAATGAAAAGCAGCAGTGGGGGCGCGTGGCCCCAGTGTAGCGTCCTCGGCCTTTGAATGCAGCTGAACCAAATTGCCGAAGAACTTGAATGAAATTATAAACAGAGTCGAGCTTACTATGAATAAAGGTCACGCGGCGGCGTCGGGGGCCAGGCGGTGGAAGTAAGCCTTTGTCAGGGCTAGTTGGTGGGCGGGGTCATCCACGCCGCAGACCTGCTGCCAGAAATCGGCGGCTCCGGGGTAGGGACGGCAGTAGCTCCGCAGATGTTTACGGGCGATGCGAACCCCCGCCGCGGCGCCGTAGAAGGCGTAGAGGGCCTCTAGGTGTTCCACCACTGTTTCCCCCACCTGGAAGGGGGTGAGGGGCGGGGGTGGGGGCAAACCCAACAGGCGGGCTCTGAGGTCGCGAAACAGCCAGGGCTGTCCCGTGGCGGCGCGCCCCACCATCACCGCCGCGGCCCCAGTGGTGGCCAACACCGAGGCCGCCTTGTCCGGCGAATCGATATCGCCGTTGGCCACCACCGGCAGGTCTACGCTGGCCACGATAGCCCGGATGGTCTGGTATTCGGCTCGGCCTTTGAAGCCGCAGGCTCGGGTGCGGCCATGGACGGCTAGGGCCTGGATGCCGGCGGCGGCGGCGATGCGGGCAATGGCCACTCCGTTGCGCTCCTGCGGGGACCAGCCAGTGCGAATTTTGAGGGTCACCGGCACGGCGACGGCCCCGACCACCGCCTCGAGGATCCGTCCCACCAAGGCCTCGTCCCGCAGCAGCGCCGAGCCCGCCAGGGTCTGGCACACCTTTTTGGCTGGACAGCCCATGTTGATATCGATGATTTGGGCACCCTGATCGACATTGAACCGGGCGGCGTCGGCCAGGGTCTCGGGGTCGACACCGAGGAGCTGGACGATGCGTGGCGGCGCCTCACCGGCCAACAGGGTTCGCCGGCGGGTCTTGGGGTGGTGGCGCAGGGCAGAGCTGGCGCTCACCATCTCCGAGGGGGCCGCCGCGGCGCCAAACCGGCGACACAAGCTTCGAAATGGCCGGTCGCTGACCCCCGCCATGGGGGCCAACAACACGGGGGCGGTGAGGTTGTGGGGGCCGATGGACAACGCCATGGGAAATCGTCGCGGGGCAGGCGCTCCAGGGGGATCAAGCATACCCC
>JBHJHK010000524.1:0-3068 GCA_050330975.1 Candidatus Competibacterales bacterium
TTGTTTATCATTAGCGACTATTATCAACTCGACGCCACCGCCGACGATCACCTGGCAAACCTCGTCCCCCACACCGCCATCGTCGCTTGTCAGATGGTCGACGCCCTAGAACTCGCCCCTCCACCCCCCAACTCCTATGCCATCGGCGACGGCAGCCGTTGTACCGTGATCGACACCACTACTCCCATGGCTCGTCACCGCTACCAACACTACTTCACCGCCCACCACGACCGCATCGAAGCCCAGTGTCGGCGCCACGCCATCCCGCTGTGGCGCATCGCCACCCACGACGATCTGGCCTCGATGCTGCGCCGCATCCTCAAGGGGCGTCGCAGGTAATGGCATTGCCTTGGCGACTGGGAGGGCCATGGCCTCCGGCGCTCCAGGGGCCCGACGTCCCCCTGGATCTCAGGGATATCCGTTTGCCCACCGCCCCCGATTGGTGGCCCCCCGCCCCGGGTTGGTGGGGAATCGCGGCCCTGGGGTGTGTGTTGCTGGGGGTGTTGCTGGCCTGGGGGCGGCGCTGGTGGGCATTGCAGCGCCGGCGGCGCTTTGTCCTCGACGAATTGGAACGGGCGTGGCAGGCCTACCAGAACGACGCCGAGGACGACGCCCCCCAACGGCTGGCGGGGGCGTTGTCGACGGTGTTGCGCCGGGTGGCGTTGTCCCGCCATCCGGCCTTGGAGGTGGCCGCCCTGCGGGACGAGGCTTGGCTGGATTTTCTCGACCGCTCGGGGGACGGGGAGCAATTTCGCACCGGTGTGGGGCGTTGGTTGCTGGAGGCCCCCTACGCCCCCAAGGGCGGCAGTCGCGGCAACAACCTGACCCCCGCCGACAGTCGCGCCCTCTACGACTTGGTCCGGCGCTGGGTGTTGCGCAATGTGTGATGGATTCTGGGTTCAAGTGCCGCCGTGTGGCGGCGGCCCACTGTAGGGTTTGCCGTGTTTGAACTCGCCTGGCCCTGGGCGCTGTTGGCCTTGCCCCTGCCCTGGGTGGTGTGGCGCTTTGCCCCCCCTGCGCCTCCGGCGCCGGGGGCGGTGCTGCGGGTGCCCTTCTACGGACCCTTGGTCGCCGAGGCCCAACGGGCCGTCCCCAGCCGTCACCGGTTGCCCTGGGGCCGGCTGTTGCTGTGGGCGTTGCTGGTGATGGCGGCTGCCCGCCCCTTGTGGGTGGGAGAGCCCATGGCGTTGCCGGTGGCGGGGCGCAACTTATTGCTGGCGGTGGATCTCTCGGCCAGCATGAAGGAGCGGGACATGATCCTCCACGGGCGCCGGGAGACCCGCCTCCAGGCGGTCAAGGCGGTGGCGGGGCAATTTATCGCCCGTCGCCAGGGGGATCGGTTGGGGCTGATCCTATTCGGCAGCAACGCCTATCCCCAGGCGCCTTTGACCTTTGACCGCGAGACCATCGCCGTCTTTCTCCGGGAGGCCGCCATCGGCCTTGCGGGGGAGGCCACGGCCATCGGCGACGCCATCGGTTTGGCCGTCAAGCGCCTGCGGCGCCAAGAGGAGGGTCGGCGGGTGTTGATCTTGCTCACCGACGGCGCCAACTCCGCCGGGGCCATCGAACCCCTGCGGGCCGCCCAATTGGCGGCGTCAGAGGGCGTGGTCATCTACACCATTGGCGTCGGCGCCGACGAGGTGACCAGCCAGGGATTGTTTGGCACTCGCCGCCTCAACCCCGGGGCTGAGTTGGACGAAGCCACCCTAGAGGCCGTGGCCGAGGCGACGGGAGGGCGCTACTTCCGGGCCCGGGACACCGAGGCCCTGGAGGGGATCTACCGTTTGTTGGACGATCTAGAGCCCGCCACCCAAGCCGCCGAGACCGTTCGCCCCCGGGCGGAACTCTACCCCTGGCCGTTGGGGATGGCATTGGTGGGAAGTTTTCTCTTGGTGGGTTGGCGGCTGTGGGGGCAGATCCGTCGGGGAGGGGACTGGTGAGCGATTGGTGGCCAGAGGACTTTCACTTCCTCCGTCCTTGGGCGCTCGTGTTGTTGATTCCGGCTCTTGGCTTGTGGTGGGCCGCTGCCCATGCTCCTGCCCGCTCGGTGCGGGCTTGGCGCCGGGTTTGTGATCCTGGGCTGTTGGCCCACCTGTTGCTGCCCGTGGAGACCTCCACCCGGCGGCGTCTGGCGGCGCTACTATTGGCTTGGTGGGTGGCCACCTTAGCCCTGGCGGGTCCGGCCTGGCGTCGGCTGCCGGTGCCCCTGTTCGAGCGCAGCGACGCCCTGGTGGTGGCCTTGGATCTGTCCCGTTCCATGCTGGTGGACGATTTGCCCCCGGCCCGCTACCAGCGGGCCCGCTTTGAGATCATCGACCTGTTAGATCGCCGCCAGGGCGGGCAGGTGGGGTTGGTGGCCTTTGCCGGCGATGCCTTTGCCGTGGCGCCGTTGACCCGGGACGATGCCACACTCGAGGCGTTACTGGGGGCCTTGAGCCCCGATTTGATGCCGGTTCAGGGCAGCCGCACCGACCTGGCCTTGAAGCGGGCGGCGGATTTGTTGGCCCGGGGCAGCCCCACGGGGGACGGTCACATCGTCTTGGTCACCGACAGCGCCGGCCTGGCCACCGAGGTGATGGCGCGGCAACTGGTGGCCCGGGGTATTCACACCTCGGTCCTGGCGGTGGGTACCGCCGAGGGTCGTCCCATCCCCAGCCCTGGGGGGGGGTTTGTCAAAGACCAAACTGGCGCCATCGTCGTCGCCGGCCTCGACATTCCCGCCTTGAGCCGGGTGGCGGCGGCGGGCCGGGGGCGGTTGGTGGTGTTGAGTCCCGACGACCGCGACACCGACGCCCTGTTGGCCGCCACAGAACGCGAGGCCACAAACTTAGAGCAGGTCCAGCGCGACACCGAACGCTGGCGGGACGAAGGGCCCTGGTTGCTGTTGTTGCTGTTGCCCCTGGGGGCGATGGCCTTTCGCCGGGGTCAGGGGGGCGACTGAGGGAGCTATGCCGTTGATACACGCCGAATACGCCACGTCGAGACCCTGGGGGGCCGTTTTCCGGTGCTGGGTCGAGGGCCGTGGGGGGCTGTGGAGTTGGCGGGGGCGCGCCTGGGCCCAGCCCGTC
>JBHJHK010000525.1:0-12991 GCA_050330975.1 Candidatus Competibacterales bacterium
GTGGTTACTGTGCCCGGTTGTGTATAAGTGGTGTTTCTGCCTCCTGGGTTGCTTCGGGTTTTGGTTTATCCCGGCATAGGTTGGGGGAGAGATTAGCAGCTGGGACCGCCTAGAGGCCAGTCTCGCCGCCCTTGGGGTCACCAAGGACCCTCGACCTCCCCAGAGCCTTCAATGTCGCCGTCGACCTCGCCGCTAGGGGCGCCGGGGGAAGCCTCCACCAGGGCCGGGGGTTGGCCTGACACCGTCATCTGCTGGCGGTTGCGCTCGACGGTCTTGACGCCGATGCCCGACACCCGGGTCAGGTCATCCACCGACAAGAAGGGGCCGTTTTCCTCCCGCTCGGCGATGATGGCGGCGGCTTTGACCGTCCCCACCCCATTGATGGCGGCGGCCAATTCCGCCGCCGAGGCGGTGTTGAGATCCACGGGGGCGGCCGAAGCCATCCCCCCCGTCCCGAGGCCCAAGGTCAACAGGGCCACCACTGCCAAAGCGCGGTAGCGAGCGGTGTTCAATAGCGTCTTCAAAGTCATCATGGCAGGTCTCCTTCGTCGCAAAGGGAAAGCTGGGTTGCGTCCCCCGGCAATGGGTCATTGCTCGAGGTGACGACGCCCATTGTGTCCCGGGGGCCACACCCCGAGCGACGAAGCCAGACGCATTATTTAAATGACATCTAACGCGGTTTGGCAGTGCCGCAGCGCCGGTACAGGGCGTCGACTACGGCCCGCGGTTGAGGAGAACGGGTGATGGGGCGACCGATGACCAAATCATCGGCCCCGGCGGCCAACGCCGCCTCGGGGGTGGCGACCCGCCGTTGGTCGTCGTCCGCCACGGTGGACATGGCGTCTGCCCCCGGAGAGGGGCGGATCCCCGGGGTCACCAAGCGCACCTCGACCCCCAAGGAGGCCCGCAAGGTCGCCACTTCCCAGGGGGAACACACCAAGCCGTCGGCGCCCGCAACGCGGGCCAGGCGGGCCAGGCGCAACACCCAGGCCGCCGGGGCCTCGGGGACACCCAAGGCGACCACATCGTCGGCCTCTAGGCTGGTGAGGAGGGTGACAGCCAGCAGTCTAGGGCGGGGGTTAAAGGCCTCTAGGGCATCTCGGGCCGCCGCCACCATGGCCGTCCCGCCCAGGCTGTGGACGTCCACCATCTCCACCCCCAGGGCCGCAGCGGCCCGACAGGCCCGGGCGACGGTGTGGGGAATGTCGTGGAATTTCAAATCCAAGAACACCCCAAACCCCGCCGCCACCAGGCGCTCCACCAGGGGAGGGCCGGCGGCGGTGAACAGCTCTTGGCCCACCTTGAGACGGCAGCGATGGGGATCAAGGGCCGTGGCCAGGGCCCAAGCGGCGTCGTAGTCGGCGACATCCAACGCCACGATCAGCGGCGACACAGGTTGGAACATGGGGGGCACTGGCCTCAAAATTCGGTGGCGACCTCGGGCGTCCGCGAAACCCTAGCCGGGGAGGTGGCGTCTTCTCGGGGCACCAGCCCCCCCCACGCACCACAGCGCCCACAGCGCCACTGGAGGTGGGGCAACTCAAAGCCGCAGTGGTCACAGACATAGGGAATGCCCCGGGGCAGGGTATCCATGACAATAGCATGGCAGGTGGCCCACTCGGGATGGGGATGGCCTTGGTCGTTGACCAGGCGCAACTGCAACAAATAACGCAGGGCCAAGCTGGATGGCCGATGGCGCAGTTCCGACTCCAACCACGCCACGGCCAGGTCCCGCTGGCCGTCTTCCGCCATCAACTCGGCGCAGGCCATCATGGTGGTGCCGGCGGGGTGGCGGCGCTGGAGGCCCCGGAGGTATTCCAGCAGTTCGGCCCGGCGGTAGAGGGCGGTATAGCCTTGGATCAGGGGGGCTAGGGCCAGGGGCATAAAGCGCGAGTCCTGGTATTCCACCCGCTGGAGGACGGCCACCGCCTGGGTGGGGTCCCCCTTGGCGAGGGCCAATTCCCCCAAAGTCAGACTGGCCCGCACACAGCGCTCATCGCGCCGCAGAGCCCGCTGGAGGTGGTGGTGGGCGACATCGGGTTCCCCCCGGGCCAACGCCCCATCGGCCAGCTCGCAGTGGTAGTGGGCCACGGGTTTGGCGACGCGCCGCACCCCCAACCCCAGCAACCGTTCCCCACCGTCGAGGGCCTGGGGCCAATCTTGCTGCTGCTCGGCGATGACCATCAACCGCTCTAGGGCCGTGACCCCGCAGCGTTGCTGGCGGTGGGTGGGGGAAAACTGGCGAAATACCGCTTCGGCCCGGTCGAGGAGTCCGGCGCTGAGGTAGTCCTCGCCGAGTTCCACCAGCGCGGCGTGGCGCTGGTCGACGCTCAACTGCGACAGGGTGCTCAGGTGGCGGTGCAAATGAATCGCCCAGTTCAACTCGCCGCGCTGGCGAAATACCTTGCCCAGAGTGATGTAGCTGTCGGCGGTGTCGGGGGCGATGGAAAAGTTGGCAATGGTCGCCGCTACGGTGTGGTCGGGCTGGTCCAGTTGAAAATCCAGCGGGCCGCGCCCCTCGGGAGACCACGCCTTGCCCGGGGACGCCTCCCGCTTGGCCATCCAAAAGCCAGAGGCGGCTGCCACGGGAAGCAGCAGCCAGAGCCAATCGCTCATGGGCGCTGGAAACGCGCCTCCATCCACTGTCGCTGCTCGGCGATGAGTTGGTCGCGCTCCTCGACTTCCCCCTGGAGGAGATACAGGCGATGGCGCAACGGCCACACCAAACCCAACAACACCCCGAGGAGGGTGACGACGATCCCACCGACAAAGGCGATGATGGTTAAGGCACCCACGGAGAGCATGAGACCTTCGGCGCCAAGATGAAGGGACACTGGCTGTTGGTGGGCCATGACCCACTGGACGCCAACGCTAAACACCAACAGACACAACACCACGAGGATGACGAGTCGAATCACGGCGTTTTTCCTGGGGTTTGGAGTGGACTGTCCATCAGTCGGGATCGGATTCTGGGGTGTTGACCCGTTCCCGCAGTTCCTTGCCGGGTTTGAAGTGGGGCACATACTTGCCGGGGAGGGCGACGGAGTCCCCGGTTTTGGGGTTGCGCCCCACTCGAGGGGGGCGAAAATGGAGGGAAAAACTGCCAAAACCGCGGATCTCGATGCGCTCACCGCTGGACAGGGATTCGCTCATCTGTTCGATGAGCGCCTTGACCGCCAGCTCGACATCTTTATGGGGCAAATCGAGTTTTTTTTGGGCGAGGGCCTCGATGAGCTCCGACTTGGTCATGGACGATCTCCGCTGTGGTCAGACGAGCCAAAATGGGTGATCCTGGGGGATTAGCCGTCTTGACCGCCCATCTGCTCTTTGAAGATATCCCCCAAAGTGGCGGTGCCCGGAGTCGACTTGCGGCTGTACTCCTGGAGGGCTTCCGCTTCCTCGGCGTTCTCCTTGGCCTTGATGGACAAGGTGATGGCGCGGTTTTTCTTGTCGACGTTGATGAACTTGGCCTCGACCTCTTCGCCGAGATTCAACACCGTACGAGCGTCTTCCACCCGCTCCCGGGCGAGCTCCGAGGCCCGCAAGGTACCCTCGACGCCGTTGCCCAGGTCGATGGTGGCGCCCTTGGCATCCAGGGCCGTCACCACACCGGTGACGATACTGCCCTTGGGGTTCTCGGCGACAAACCCCGAGAAGGGGTCTTTGTCGAGCTGTTTGATCCCCAGGGAGATGCGCTCCCGCTCGGGGTCCACCGCCAACACCACCGCCTCAACTTCCTGGCCCTTCTTGTAATCCCGCACGGCTTCTTCCCCGGGGGCATTCCAGGAGATATCCGACAGATGGACCAGGCCGTCGATGCCGCCGTCGAGGCCGATGAATATGCCGAAGTCGGTGATGGATTTGATCTTGCCCACCACCCGGTCGCCTTTGTTGTTGCCGGAGGCGAAGTCGTCCCAGGGGTTGGAACGGCACTGCTTCATGCCCAGGGATATCCGCCGGCGGTCTTCGTCGATGTCCAGTACCTGGACTTCGACTTCTTCCCCCAGGGCGACCACTTTGTGGGGATTGACGTTCTTGTTGGTCCAGTCCATCTCCGAAACGTGGACCAGACCCTCCACGCCCTCTTCCACTTCGACGAAGCAGCCGTAGTCGGCGATGTTGGTGACCCGGCCAAACAGCCGGGTACCCACGGGGTAGCGACGGGCCAAGGCCACCCAGGGATCGTCCCCCAGTTGCTTGAGCCCCAGGGACACCCGGTTGCGATCCCGGTCGAACTTGAGGACCTTGACCTCGATTTCGTCGCCGACGTTGACCACCTCGGAGGGGTGCTTGACCCGCTTCCAGGCCATGTCGGTGATGTGCAGCAACCCGTCGATGCCCCCCAGGTCCAAGAAGGCCCCGTAGTCGGTGAGGTTCTTGACCACACCCTTGACGACTTGACCTTCGTGGAGATTTTCCAGCAGAGCCTCGCGCTCGGCGCTGTACTCTTGCTCCACCACCGCCCGGCGGGACACCACGACGTTGTTGCGCCGCCGGTCGAGTTTGATGACCTTGAACTCCAGCTCTTTGCCTTCCAGGTAGGCGGCGTCTCGCACCGGGCGCATGTCCACCAGGGAACCCGGCAAAAAGGCCCGGATTTCGCCGATGTCGACGGTGAAACCACCCTTGACCTTACCGGAGATCATGCCAGTGACGATGTCTTCGGCTTCGTAGGCCTTCTCCAGCACCGACCACACCCGCGCCCGCTTGGCCTTCTCCCGGGACAGGCGAGTCTCGCCGAAGCCGTCTTCCACAGCGTCGAGGGCGACTTCGACATCGTCGCCCACCTGAACCTCTAACTCGCCGTTTTCGTTACGAAACTGCTCGATGGGCACCAAGCCTTCCGACTTGAGGCCAGCGTTGATCACCACGGCGTCATCGCGGATTTCCACCACGCTGCCCACCACGATGGACCCGGGTTGCATCTGCTTGTCGTTGAGGCTTTGTTCGAACAGCTCGGCAAAACTTTCAGTCATAAATGGTGGCTCTGGGAATACATCTTCGAGCGGCCCACCAGGGGTCGGCCGCGGGTTAATGGGTTGAACTTCCAGTGTCAGTTCAGGAGCTTGGGCCCCTTTGCTGCAGCGGCGTCAGTCGTTCGTGGACCAGGGCGATGACGCGTTGGTACACCGTTGTGCTATCGAGCTGCGTCGTGTCGATGACCACGGCGCCCAGCGCCGGTTTTAACGGCGCAGTGGATCGATTGGCGTCGCGGCTGTCACGGGCAGTGATGCTTTTCGTAAGCTCGGTAAGGTTAGCACTGATGCCCTTTGTCCTCAACTGGTTATAGCGGCGGCGCGCGCGTTCTTCGGCGGTGGCCCACAGGTAAATTTTAAGTTCGGCGTCGGGAAACACCACCGTGCCCATATCCCGGCCGTCGGCCACCAACCCCGGGGGACGGCAGAAGCCCCGCTGGCGAGCGAGGAGGGCGGCGCGCACCGGAGGAAGGGCGGCGATGCGGGAGGCGGCGACGCCGCAGGCTTCGCTGCGAATGGCCTCGGTGACATCGGCGCCCGCCAGCCACACCGCGGTGTGCCCCCCCCCGGCGCACTGGGAAATGCCACTTCCAGCCCTCGGGCCACCTGGGCGAGGGCGTCGGGGTGGTCTTCCAAGGGTTCGGCGAGCCCCGCCCTGGTGGCGGCATAGGCGGTGAGGCGGTAGAGGGCCCCGCTGTCGAGGAACCACCAATTCAGCTCCTCGGCCAGGTGTTGGGACAAGGTGCCCTTACCCACCCCCGAGGGTCCGTCGACGGTGATGACCGGCGCGTCCACGGTAAACCTCAAACCCGACGGATGCTCAACCCCGCCCGGTGCGCCACATCCACAAAGCCCGGGAAAGACGTGGCCACGTTGGCGCAATCATCGATGTGCACCTCACCCGCTGCCCGCAACCCCGCCATGGCCAGGGCCATGGCCACCCGGTGGTCGCCGAGGCTGTCCACCCGTCCCCCGCGGAGCTCGGGTTTGCCGCGGATCACCATGCCGTCCGCCGTGGGGGTGGTATCGGCCCCCAGGGCATTGAGACCATCGGCCATGGCCTGAATGCGGTCGGACTCCTTGACCCGCAGCTCTTGGGCCCCCTTGAGCACCGTCTCCCCCTTTGCCACGGCGGCGGCGACAAACAGCGCCGGAAACTCATCGATGGCCAACGGCACCAGGGTTTCGGGGATCTCGATGCCCCTGAGGGCGGCGCTGCGCACCCGGATGTCGGCCACGGGTTCGGCCCCCAGTACCCGTTGGTTTTCCAGGGTGAGGTCGGCCCCCATGGCTTGGAGCAGGGCGATGATCCCCGCTCGGGTGGGATTGGTACCCACCCGCTCCAGGACCACCTCCGACCCCGGGGCGATGGAGGCCCCCACCAGAAAGAAGGCCGCCGACGACACGTCGGCGGGGATCTCCAGGGGGCAGGCAGTGAGGCGCCCGCCCCCGGTGAGGGCGGCGGTGGCGTCCCGGCGCTCCACGTCGTAACCGAAGGCCATGAGCATCCGCTCGGTGTGGTCTCGGGTGGCGGCGGGCTCGGTGACCGCCGTGCGCCCCTGGGCGTACAATCCCGCTAACAACAGGCAGGACTTCACCTGGGCGCTTGCCAGGGGAGAGGGGTAGTGGATCCCCGTGAGGGTTTGCCCGCCCCGGATGGCCAGGGGGGCCCGCTCTCCGGGGGCGGCGTCGATGACAGCCCCCATGGCCCGCAACGGCTCGGTGATCCGCCCCATGGGCCGCTTGGACAAGGAGGCATCGCCGACGAGGACGCTGTCGAAGGGCTGGCCCGCCAATAGCCCGGCCATGAGGCGCATGGCAGTGCCGGCGTTGCCCATGTCCAGGGGGCCGTCGGGGGCCTTGAGGCCATCGACCCCCACCCCCTTAACTACCACCTGGGGGCGGGGGGCGGTTGCGACCCCGGGGCCCTGGATGGCCACACCCATGCGCTTGAAGGCCTCCAGGGTGGCCAGGCAATCGGCGCCGTTGAGAAAGCCGTCGACGGCGGTTTCCCCGTCGGCCAAGGCCCCCAGCATAATGGCTCGGTGGGAGATGGACTTATCGCCGGGAATGGGGAGACGGCCCTGGAGGCATTGGCTGGGCTCGACGATAAAGGCGACGGCTTGGCTGTGGGCCATGGTGTTGGGCAACCTTTAGGTCAAAGCCCGGGGCAGGGCGTGGGCGATGGCGCATGGGACGCGGGGCGTTGGGCTGGCGTCGGGTGGGGGACCCACCACCTTCGACGCCAAGGCCTGCAGTGTCGAGTTCAGTGCCAAGAGTTCAGTGCCAAGACAAGTTATCCCGCGCCCGTTTGGCGCGCTGGAAAATGGTCATTATAGCCGCGCCGTCCCGACGGCGGATAGCCTCTTGGAGCTGGTCTAGGTCGGCGCGAAAATCCGCCATGGCCGCCAGCAACGCCTCGCCGTTGGCCAAACAGATATCCCGCCACATGGTGGGGTCCGAGGAGGCGATACGGGTGAAGTCCCGAAACCCCCCGGCGGCATAGCGAAAAATCTCGGTGCGCTCGTCCCGCCGGGCCAGGGAATCCACCAGGGTGTAGGCCAGCATGTGGGGCAAGTGGCTGGTGGCGGCCAGCACCTGGTCGTGGTGTTCAACCCCCATGTCCACCACCTGGGCTCCGGTGGTCTGCCACAGGGCGTGGACCCGGCGCTGGGCGGCGGCGCTGGTCTCAGCCAAGGGGGTCAAGATCACCTGGCGACCCTGGAACAGCTCGGCAAAGGAGGCCTCGACCCCGCTGTGTTCGGTGCCGGCGATGGGGTGGCCGGGGACGAAGTTCTGGGGCACCACCCCGCCAAAGGCGGCCTTGGCCGCCGCCACCACCGCCCCCTTGGCGCTGGCCACATCGGTGATGACAGCATCGGGATCCGCGCCTTTCGCCACCGCCGCCAAGCAGGGAGCCACCGCCCCCAGGGGCACCGCGACGACGATCACATCGGCGCCCACCACCGCCTCGGCCACGTCCAACCCGTAGCGGTCGATTACCCCGAGGGCCACGGCGCGCTCCAGGGACTCCCGACTGCGCCCGGCCCCCACCACCACCCCCACGGCGGCCACCGCCTTGAGGGCCCGGGCCAAGGAGCCGCCGATGAGGCCGACGCCGACGATGCAAAGACGCTCCGCGACCCGCATCCCTCAAAGCCCCCCGGGGGCGTCCAAGTCCAACACCTCGGCCAACGCCGCCACCAGTCGGCGGTTTTCTCCCTCGGTGCCGATGGTGATGCGGACGAAGTCCTCCAGGCCGTAGTAGGCCAGGGGGCGGACGATGACGCCCTTGGGCAGCAACGCTTCGAAGACCTGACGTCCGGGGACGCCCAGGGCCACGGTGATGAAATTGCCCCCCACGGGCAGGTAGCGCCGCCCCCACTGGTCGAAGATCCGACAGAGAAAATCCCGGCCGGCGCGGTTGACGGCACGGCTTTTCTCCATGTGCTCTCGGTCGGCCAGGGCGGCGGCGGCGGCGGCCAGGGCGGGGGCACTGACGTTGAAGGGTTGGCGGGTGCGGTTCAACAGTTCCGCCACTTGGGGGTGGGCCAGGCCATAGCCCACCCGCAATCCCGCCAGGCCGTGGGCCTTGGAGAAGCTGCGGGTGACCACGAGATTGGGATAGCGCGCCAACCAGCGGCTGGCGTCGGGGTAGTCCCGGTGGTCGACGCCGTAGTCGAAGTAGGCCTCGTCCACCACCACCAGGACATCCCCGGGCACAGCGGCGAGGAAGGCCGTCAACTCGGCCTCGGTATGCCAGGTCCCCGTGGGATTGTTGGGGTTGGCGATGAAGACCAGCCTAGTGGTGGCATCCACCTGGGCCGCCATGGCGGCGAGGTCTTGGCCGTAGGGCATGGGATGGTCGGCGGGGTTGGGGGGCGCCACCTGGGGGACGGCTCCCGCCCCCTGGGTGGCCAGGGCGTAGACGGCAAAGGAGTGGCGCGAGTACACCGCCCCCCGCTCGGGCCCCAAAAAGGCCCGGGCCAGGAGTTCCAGGATCTCGTTGGAGCCGTTGCCCAGCACCACACAGCTGGGCTCGACGCCGTGGTGGCGGGCCACCTGGTGCTTGAACTCCCCGCCACCCCCCTCGGGATAGCGGGCGGCCCGGCCGAGGACCTCTTTGGCGGCGGCGACGGCCCCGGGGCTGGGCCCCAGGGGGTTTTCGTTGGCCGCCAGGGCGACGATGTGGTCCAGGCCGTACTCCCGGCGCAACTCGGCCTCGGGTTTGCCCGCCTGGTAGGGGGAGAGGCCGCGGATGCCCGCGTTGGCCAGGGCGGCGAAATCACAGCTCATGGAAAACCTCTTGGGGATAACTGCCCAGCAACCGCACTTTTGAGCGTTGGTCCAGGTCTTCCAGGGCGGCGGCCAGGGGCGGGTCGTCTCTGTGGCCCTGGAGCTCGAGGAAAAACTGCATGGCATCCCGCCCCTCCCCGGCGGCGACCGCCAGGGGACGGGATTCGATAGCGGCCAAGTTGACGCCTCGGCGGGCCAGGTCGGCCAACAGCTGGGCCAGGGCCCCGGGGCGGTCGGGGGGCGAGACCATCACTTGGGTGACATCCGTCCCCGAGGGGGGCACGGGCACCCGGCTCACCACCCAGAAGCGCTTCGACACCACCTCGCCATCCCGGCGGCGGGTGCGCTGCAACACGGCGCCGCACAGCTGGAGGTGAAAGCGAATCAGGGCGTCGACCCCAAACCGCACCGCGCCGTCGTGCCAGTATTCCCGGGGCACCACCCCATAGTCCACGGCCCCCACCTCGGTCTCCCGCAGCACTTCCTCGAGGGTGTCAAAGGCCAACGCTTCGACGCCGTGGCCAAAGTGCTGGGCCACGGCCCCTGAAGCCCTGGTCTGTTCGCCGTCGGTGTAGGCCACCACGAGGGGGCGCTCTAGAGCCAAACAGGCGGACATGATCTCGCGATACAGGCGCACCACGGCCATGGGGGGCAGGGGTCCTGGGTTTTGCGCCACCAGGCGCTTTAGGACCTGGGCCTCCCGCTCGGGGCGGTGGAAGTGCCCCCCCTCCCCCCGTTGGAGCTTGACCTCCGCCACCCGTTGGGCCAACTGGGCCCGCTGGTTGAACAACGCCAACAACTGGTCGTCGATGGCGTCGATGGCGGTCCGCAACTCAGTCAGGTCTTCGTCCCTCACAGCTCGGGTTCCCCGTGGTCGCCGTTGATGTCGCCGTTGGTGTCGCCGTTGGTGTCGGCCTCCACCCGCTCGACGCCGATGAGGCGCTCTTGGGAGTGCAAGGCGATGAGCTTCACCCCCTGGGTGTTGCGGGAGGTCTTGGAGATCTCGGCGGCCCGGGTCCGCACCAAGGTGCCGGCGTTGGTGATGAGCATGACCTCGTTGAGGTCGTCCACCTGGACGGCGCCGGTCACCGGGCCGTTGCGCGGGGACGTCTGGATGGAAATCACCCCCTGCCCCCCCCGAGAGCGCCGGGGGTAGTCCTCCACGGGGGTGCGCTTGCCGTAGCCGTTGGCGGTGACGGTGAGGATGTCCCCCTCCTCGACCACGATCAAGGCGATGACTCGCTGGTCGTCCAAAAGGCGCATACCCCGCACCCCGGCGGCGGCGCGGCCCATGGCCCGCACTTCGGTCTCGGCGAAGCGCAGGGCCTTGCCGGCGTCGGAGCACAAGACGATGTCCCGCTTGCCGTCGGTAATGGCCACCCCCACCAGTTGGTCGTCGGGGCGCAGGTCGATGGCGATGATGCCGCTGGGGCGGGGACGGGAGAACTCCGAGAGGGGGGTTTTCTTCACTGTGCCCGAGGCGGTGGCGAAGAAGGCGAAGTGGTCGGCGTCGAAGGTGCGGATGGGCACCACGGCGTTGATGCGCTCGTCGCTCTCCAAGGGCAGCAAGTTGACGATGGGTTTGCCCCTGGCACTGGGGCCGGCCTGGGGCAACTCGTAGACTTTCTTCCAGTACATCCGTCCCCGGTTGGAGAAACACAACATGGTGTCGTGGGTGTTGGCGATGAACAGCTTGTCGATGAAGTCGGCCTCTTTGACGCTGGTGGCCGAGCGTCCCCGCCCGCCCCGGCGCTGGGCCCGATAGGACGACAACGGCTGGGCTTTGACGTAGCCGGTGTGGGACAAGGTCACCACCACGTCCTCCTCGCCGATGAGGTCCTCCAAGCTCAGGTGTTGATGGTCGTCTTGGATATCGGTGCGCCGGGGGTCATTGTAGTCGGCCTTGAGGGCTTCGAGTTCGTCGCGGATCACCCCGAGCAGCCGGTCGGGGTCGGTGAGGATGGCCAGCAACTCGCCGATGGCCCCCAAGATCCCCCGGTACTCGCCGAGGATCTTGTCTTGCTCCAGACCCGTGAGGCGCTGGAGCTGGAGGTCCAAAATGGCCTTGGCTTGGACGAGGGACAGCCAGTAGCCGTCGGGTCCGAGGCCTCGGTTGGAGTCCAGATCGTCGGGGCGGGACAAAGCCGCACCGCTGCGGTCCAGCATCTCGGTGACCAATCCGGGAGACCAGGCCCGCCCCATGAGTTCGTCTCTGGCCTCGGCGGGACCGGCGGCGGCCTTGATGAGCTCGATCATGGGGTCGATGTTGGCCAGGGCCACCGCCAGGCCCTCTAACACGTGGGCCCGGTTTCTGGCCTTGTTGAGCTCGAATGCCGTGCGCCGGGTCACCACCTCCCGGCGGTGGCGCAAAAACGCCTCTAGGATCTCCTTGAGATTGACCAGCCGCGGCCTGCCCTCCACCAACGCCACCATGTTGATGCCGAACACGTGCTGGAGGGCGGTGTGTTGGTAGAGGTTGTTGAGGACCACCTCGGCCTGCTCGCCCCGCTTGACCTCGATGTAGATCCGCATGCCCTCCTTGTCGGACTCGTCCCGGAGTTCGCTGATGCCCTCGAGTTTTTTCTCCTTGACGAGGTCGGCGATCTTGGCGATGAGCCGGGCCTTGTTTACCTGGTAGGGCAATTCATTGACAATAACGGCCTCGCGGCCGCGCTTTTCATCGCTCTCAATGGTGGTCTTGGCCCGGATGTAGATCCGGCCCCGGCCGGTGAGGTAGGCGTCGCGGATGCCCTGGATACCGGAGATGGTGGCGCCGGTGGGGAAATCCGGCCCCGGGACAAGGGCCATGAGCTGTTCGACGCTGAGTTGGGGATTGTCGATGAGGGCCAGACAGGCGTCCACCACTTCCCCCAGGTTGTGGGGGGGGATGTTGGTGGCCATCCCCACGGCGATGCCGGCGGCGCCGTTGACCAATAAATTGGGGAGGCGGGCGGGGAACACCGTGGGCTCCCGCTCGGACTCGTCGTAGTTGGGAACGAAGTCGACGGTATCTTTGTCGATATCGGCCAATAGGGCCTGGGCGATGCGGGCCAAGCGCACTTCGGTGTAGCGCATGGCCGCCGGGGAATCCCCGTCGATACTGCCAAAGTTGCCCTGGCCGTCGACGAGTTCGTAGCGCATGGTGAACTCTTGGGCCATGCGCACCAGGGTGTCGTAGACGGCGCCCTCGCCATGGGGGTGGTATTTGCCGGTGGTATCGCCGCAGACCCGGGCGGATTTCTTGTAGGCCCTGTTGTAATCCAGCCCCAATTCGCTCATGGCGAACAACACCCGGCGGTGGACGGGCTTGAGACCATCGCGGACGTCGGGCAAGGCCCGACCCACGATCACGCTCATGGCGTAATCGAGGTAGGACTGGCGCATTTCGTCTTCGAGGTTGACCGGCAGGACTTCTTTGGCAAAATCGGCCATGGGCAGGGACTCGCAGTTGGGGGATCAGACTCACCCGACAGTCATGAAAATCAAACGACTATTGTACCACGGCAAACCCCTTACCGGCCGCCAGAGCCCGCCCCCGCCCCCCCCCGTGTACCCCCCGGCCCCGGCCCCCCCCCCCCCCCCCAAAGTGCGCCAGCACCCCCCCGCGCCCCCCCCACCCCCCCACCCCCCCCCCCCCCCCGCCCCCCCCCCGCCCCCCCCCACCCCCCCCCCCCCCCGCCCCCGCGCAACGCCCCGCCCCCCCACGCGCCCCCCCCGGC
>JBHJHK010000526.1:0-11492 GCA_050330975.1 Candidatus Competibacterales bacterium
GGGGCCAAGGTGGGCAAAACGACGACCAAGGCCTCCCCCACGGTCGCCCACTGGGCCACAGCTTGGGGTAGAGGGGCAGGGGCGGGGGAGGCCTGGGCCGTGGGCACCACGCCATCCACGGGTTCGACGGCCTGGCCGACACCCAGCCATCCCCCCCACAATAGCCCGCAAACCGCCCCCAGACCCCAGCGCCCCCAAACCCCAACAGCCTTTGAACCCGCGAACTGCGATCCCTTGACCATCGCTATACCGATCTCCATGGGTGTCCCATTTTGCGACACCACCCCACCCCTGCCAAGATACCTTTGGTGGGGAGCGAGAGCCGTCGCCCGGGGACACACTGCGCATTTGTAATGGAAGTTAAGAGCTTACCGCGTCAAAGTGAACGACTCCTGAACGTCCCAAGCAGGAGAGATTGCCCCCATCGGGCGTCCATTGCAGGTAATCTTTAACCTCTGATGGACCTGTTCCACCGACCCATACCGTCGACCAACCCAAGACTGCAGCCGCCATGTCCCTCTGCACCTCCGAGGCCGCCGCCGACCTCATCCGCGCCCGGCGCACCGTCCACGATTTCAAGCCCGACCCCATCCCCCCCAAGGCACTGGTGGAACAGGCACTGGAACTCGCCCGCTGGGCCCCCAATCACCACTTGACGGAGCCGTGGAATTTCTACCTCCTGGGACCGGAAACCAAAGGGGCGGTCTGCGACCTCAACTACCGCCTCATGGTGGAGAAGCGGGGCGTCGAGCAGGCCGACATCAAGCACCGCCGCTGGTTGGCCATTCCCGGCTGGATCGCCGTAGCCTGTCGCAACGACGACAACCCCCTCACCCAGCAGGAGAACTACGCCGCCTGCGCCTGTGCCATCCAAAACGCCATGCTCTATTGGTGGAGTGCCGGGGTGGGTAGCAAATGGAGCACCGGGGTGGTCATCCGCCAACCGGAGTTCTACGAGCAGTTGGCCATCGACCCCGATTGCGAGACTGTCATTGGCCTTTTGTGGTACGGCTACCCGGCACGGCTCCAAGATCCCCCCCGCCAGCGCACCTTGGACTCGATTCTCATCGAACGCCCCTAGACCCTCCCTACTGGGCTTGGAGGCGCCCCCGGTAACAGTCCCAGGTGACCTGGTCGAGGTCGACCAACAACAGCCCCGCCGCCTCGTCCAACAACCCCCACTCGCCGCCGCGGAGGAAGTCTCGGGCGCGGCGCACCCCTACCAGGACGGGCACCGCCCCGGCCACCTCGGAGGAAGGGGCGGTCAGCAGCCCGCTTCCCTCCACCACCAGCCCAGCGACCCACGGGCCCACCTCGGCCAAGCCGTTGGCGTCGAGTTCGGCCACCACCAGCAAGGGCGCCGTCCCGGCTCCGGCCACCTCAGTTGGGAGATGACAAAGGGTCGAGTTGTCGGTCCCCCCCCCGGGGGCCAGCACCAGGGGAGCCCATACCCTTTGGGGAGGGGTTTTTCTGGGCAAGACGGTACCCAATAGCGCCACGGGCATGGGAGGCCCTTAAGATGCTTCGTCGAAACGGCGCTGGATGAGGTCGGCCAGGGCCTCCACCGCCGCCTCGGCATCGTTGCCCCGGGCCTTGAGGGTCAAGGCCGTCCCCTTGGAGGCAGCCAACATCAATACCCCCATAATGCTCTTGGCATCCACTTGCCGCGTCTCCCGCACCAGGTAAACCTCGCTGTCGAATTCCGCCGCCAGGGTGACCAGCTTGGCCGCCGCCCGGGCGTGGAGCCCCAGGCGGTTGACGATAGTCACGGGACGCTCGATCCAATCCACGGACATTACGCCGCCGTCACACCGAGGCCAAGCCGCGCTGGAGTTCTCGGTGGCGCACCTGAACACCGGGGCGCCGAGCGGCGAAATGGCGCCCTAGGGCCTCGGCCAAGTACACCGAACGGTGCTTGCCCCCGGTACAGCCCAGGGCCACCGTGAGGTAGCTGCGGTCCGCCGTCTCAAAGTCCGACAGCCACCGGCAGAGAAACTGGCGAATGGAGGCCTCCATGGCCTGGACCTGGGGGTGTTGCCGCAGATAGTCCATCACCGGCACATCTTGGCCGGTATAAGGTCGCAAGTTGGGCTCCCAGTGGGGGTTGGGCAGGCAGCGGACATCGAAGACAAAGTCGGCGTCGATGGGCACCCCCCGCTTGAAGCCAAAGGACTCGAACATCAACGCCAATCGCCCCTCCTGACGCCCGGCCAAGCGCTTGTGGATCTGGGCCCGCAGCTCGTGGACGTTGGTATAAGTGGTGTCCACCACCAGGTCCGCCTCGGCGAGGACGACATTGAGAAGCTCTCGCTCCCGGTGGATGGATTCGATCAGGGTACTGCCCTCGCAGTGGAGGGGATGGCGCCGCCGGGTTTCGCTGTAGCGTTTCACCAAGGCATCATCCACGGCGTAGATGAAAAACACCTCCACGGTCAAGCCGAGCGCCCGCAGTTCGTCTAAGAGTTGGGGAAATTTGGGCAGATCCTCGCGGAAATTGCGGGCGTCGATGCCCACCGCCGCCGGGGCTAGGGTAGTGGTATCGCGGACCAATAGCGTCGTGGCAAAGGTCTTGAGAAGGTTTAAGGGGAGATTGTCGACGCAGTAGTAATCTAGATCTTCCAGGGTTTTCAAGACGTTGGACTTACCCGCCCCCGACAAGCCACTGACGATGATCATTCGCACACCACTACTCCCACAGGGGTTGAGGCTCACCAGCCGCCAAACGCCCCAGCAGTCGGGCGTCGGGGCGGTCGGCGGAGGGTCTGGGAACCAAGTTGGCCGCGGCACATTCTACCACCAGGGCCATGGGCCGCTGGGGTGCCATCACCAGGTGGAGACGCGGCACCTTGTGCCCCAACAACCGCCGTTGACCCCGCACGCCGCCGAGGGCGATGCGGCGCCGGGGAGCTAGGCGATGGTGGAGGGCGATCACCCCCGCCAAGGGGCAATGGGCCACCCAAGCCGCGGGCCCAAAGCGCTCCACCACGTCCACCACCCCCACATCCCGCACCAATAACAGCCGCCGCAGGGGCGGCGGACAATGGCCCCACAGGGTTTGAGGGGCGGCAACGAGGGTGGTGGCGTCATCGGCCACTAGGGCGTGGCCCCGGTCGAGGAGCGCCAAGGCCAGTTCGCTCTTGCCAATGGCGCTGGGCCCGGTGAGTAAGATGCCCAGGCCCGCCACCACCAAAAACGTCCCCGGCACCGTGGCTTCAAGGCCAGCTTCCCGGGTCACGTCTGGTCCAACCCCTAGGAAGACTGGGCCTTGGGGGCCACCGCCCTGCGGGCAGGGCCATCGCCGGACCACGCCAGCAGCCGCTGGAAGAGGGCGGCGGAATCGGGGGCGGCCCGCAAATCGGCGCACAATTGGACATCGCTAAACAATTCAGCCAAGTGGGCCAGAATCTTCAGATGCTCGTCGGTGAAGTGCTCGGGGACGATGAGGGCAAAGATCAGATCGACGGGCTTTTGATCCAAGGCGTCGAAGTCCACCCCCTTGTCCAGCTTGACCAACGCCCCCAAGGCCTGGTGCAGCCCCGGTAGCTTGCCGTGGGGAAGGGCCACGCCCCTGCCCAGGCCAGTGCTCCCCAGACGCTCCCGCCAAATGAGTCGCTCAAAGACCGCCCGCTGCTCCAACCGGACACTGTCGCTGACGATGAGTTCGGCCAAGCGCTCCAACAGGCGCTTCTTCGAGGCGATGTCGGAACACGCCAGGACGCGTTCGGCGGTGACGAGACGAGTGATATCCATGGGAAAACCAGGGCGTCTAGCCTCAACGGTGGGCTTTGAGCTTTTCCTTGTGTTTGACGATTTGGCGGTCGATTTTGTGCATTACCCCGTCGATGGCGGCGTACATATCGCCTTCCTCGGCATCGGCGAACAAGTCTTGGCCAGCGACGTGGATCTCCACCTCGGCCCGTTGGCGATCCTTTTCAACGGTGAGAATCACGTGAACCTGGGTCACTTGGTCGGAGTGACGCTCGACCCGGGCGAGTTTTTCATGGACATAGGACCGCAGGGCATCGGTGATGTCCACGTGGTGACCGGTGAGATTGATTTGCATTGTGTCGACACTCCCAAAATGGCCATCGAGGTCGGTGGGGGAAGATCCGCGTTGGGTGAGCGCGGAGACGCAGGCGGCCTAGCCGCCATCAGGCGAGTTGTTTGCGGTCGCTGGAGGAGGGAATGGCCATGAGTTCCCGGTACTTGGCCACGGTGCGGCGGGCCACCTCGATACCCTCCCCCTGGAGCATTTGGGCGATTTTACTATCGCTTAGGGGTTTGCGGGGATTTTCGGCGCTGATGAGCTTTTTGATCATCGCCCGGATGGCCACCGATGAGCGCTCGCCGCCGTCGCTGGTGGCCACGTGGCTGGAGAAGAAATACTTGAATTCGTAAATGCCCCTGGGGGTGCGCATGTACTTTTGGGTGGTCACCCGGGAGATGGTGGATTCGTGCATCTCCATGGACTCGGCGATATCCCTGAGCACCAGGGGCTTCATGTATTCCTCACCCCTTTCCAAGAATTCCCGCTGGCGTTCGACGATGGCGGTGGCCACCCGCAGCAGGGTTTCGTTGCGGTTTTTAAGGCTCTTTAAAAACCACCTCGCCTCTTGGAGGTGATTTTTGAGGTAGACGTTGTCGGCGCTGTTGTCGGCCCGGCGGATGAGGCTCGAATAGTGGCTGTTGATGCGAAGTTTGGGGGCGGTGTCGGGGTTGAGCTCCACCCGCCAACTTCCCTGGTAGCGGTAGACAAAGACGTCGGGCACCACGTACTGGGCGGTGTCGGCGGCGTGTTGGGTACCGGGGTGGGGGTTGAGGCGCTGGATGAGGCGAATGATGGCCTGGAGTTCGTCGCGGTTGACCCCCAATCGCTTGAGGAGGGAGTTGAAATCCCGATTGGCCAAGGCCTCTAGGTGTTCGTTCACCAACGTCAGGGCCTGGGCGCGCCAGGGGATGTCCAAGGGTAGCTGGAGCAGCTGTAGCCGCAGACACTCCCCGGGGTGGCGGGCGCCGACGCCGGGGGGATCTAGGCCCTGGACCCGCTTTAACACCGCCTCCACTTCGTCCAGTTCGATATCGGGGTCCTGTAACCCTTGGTGGATGTCCTCCAAGGGCGTGGCCAGATAGCCACCGTCGTCGATGGCGTCGATGATGGCCAAGGCAATGGCTCGGTCCTTGGGAGTACAAGGAGAGAGCTCGATCTGCCACACCAAGTAGTCCCGCAGGGACTGGGAGGTGGAGGAACGCTGCTCCAACCCCCCCTGTTGTTCGTCGTCGTCGCCCTTGGAATAGCTGGTGGCCCCGTCGTAGACGTCGTAGACGTCTTCCCAGGCGCTGTCCACGGGCAGATCGTCGGGTAAATTGTCGCTGGGGCTTTCGTAGAGAGCGGGCTCGGCCTCGTCGCTCCCCTCCCCAGTGGCAGCTTTGACTTCGCCCACCTCGGTGGTGGCGGGGGCCTCGGCCGTGGACGGCGCCTCCCCCACGGTGGGCAGCTCGGCGGGGAGGTCGTCGCCACCGGCCTCCTCGGCGGTTTCCAACATCAAGTTGGATTCCAGCACGCTTTGAATCTCGGCTTGTAAATCCAGGCTCGACAGCTGCAACAGCCGGATGGCTTGCTGGAGCTGGGGGGTCATGGTGAGGCTTTGACCCAAGCGCAGCTGTAGGGATTGTCTCATGGGCTTAGGCGTTGGTACGAGGCGTTGACAACGGGACCTAGTGGACCTTTGGCAGGGCCACCTCTCCCGGTCGGCGGGCATGGCCCCGGGACGGGTGACCCTGCGGCATAACTTAGGTTATAGCACTTATTGTGCCACTTTGTTAAGTAGTGCCGGAGAAATGCCGTCCCCCAAGTAGACCCGCCGGGCCTGTTCGTTTTCGAGAATCTGGTCGGGACTACCCTCGGCGATGACCCGGCCTTCGTTGAGGATGTAGACCCGGTGGCAGGCGCTCAAGGTGGCCGCCACGCTGTGATCGGTGATGAGCACGCCGATGCCGCGGCGGCTCAGGTGGACAATGATCTCTTGGATGCCCTTGACCGACAGGGGGTCCACCCCGGCAAAGGGCTCGTCGAGGAGCATAAAACGCGGCTCGGCGGCCAACGCCCGGGCGACCTCTACCCGCCGCCGTTCCCCGCCCGACAAACTGATGCCCTGTTGGTCTTTGAGGTGCCAGACGTCGAGTTCTCGCAACAGGGCCTCGGCGCGGCGTTTGCGGGCTTTCCGGTCTAGGCCCTTGCGGGTCTCGAGGATGGCGAGGACGTTTTCCTCCACGGTGAGCTTTCTGAACACCGACGGTTCCTGGGGCAGGTAACCGAGCCCCAAGCGCGCCCGGGTGTGCATGGGCAGGCGGGTGATATCTCGCCCCCCCAAGGTCACCCGCCCCTCGTCACAGGCCGTGAGGCCGACGATGACATAGAAGCTAGTGGTCTTGCCGGCGCCGTTGGGCCCCAGCAACCCCACCACCTCGCCGCTTTTGACCCCCAAGGATACGGCGTCCACCACCTTGCGGCGCCGGTAGCGCTTGACGATCTCCCGGGCCACCAGCTCCACCATGGTCTAGCTGCCCCGGCGGGGGGCGAGTTCGATTTTGATCCGCTCCCCCAAACCCTCCATGGTCACCCTGTCGGTGGTCAGGTGATAGACGGCCCGAGCCCCGGTGATGACGTCTCCCCCCTGGGTAAAGCGCACCGGGTCACCGGTGACCACCACTTGGGCATCGCTGACGTCGTACTCCACCCGCGAGCCCTCGCCGTTGATCTGGGGCTTGTCGTGGGCGTGGGTGTAGCGAAACCGCACCGGTTGGCCGGTGGCCTCCATGCGCTGGAGCTCGCCGTCTCGGGTGTAGAGGGTGGCCTGATCCGCCATGAGCCCCAGGGACCCCTGGGTCAACACGACGTTGCCCCGGTAGACCATGGTGCCGCTTTGTTGATCGAATTCGGCGTTGTCGGCCTCTAGATAGATGGGCTGGTCGCGGTCCTCGGGCAAAGCGTTGGCCACGCCCGACCCCAAGGTCAATCCCCAAAGTCCCAAGGCCACTGCCAAGGCCTTGGCCTCGCCTGGAAGGCGCGACAATGGGAGATTGAGGGGGTTAGTCGGCGAGCGGAGCCCGAGACGGGGGGGGCTCATAGGCACCTCGCACATCGTTGAGCAAGCGGATCGAGTCGGCGTTGAAGTCGGCTTCAAGGCCAGTGCCCTCGATCCAGCCACTGGGGGTTTTCAAGCGCACCCGTTGCTTGCTAGTCACCCGCCGGGTGGGGGGGTGAAGCCACATTTCTCGGGCGGTGATCAGAAGCGGCGGACCGCTTGAGGGGGTGGGTCGGGTGATGGCCACCCCCCCGTGGAGTTGGACGGTCTCACCCCGCGGGGCGACCCAGCCCCGGTCGGCCCGCACCAACCAAGCCAGCCGCCCAGTTTCAAAGACGTGGACGTCGGGCAGCAGCAAGTCCGTACCCCCGGGGTCTGGGTGTTGGACCCAATGGGTGGCCAGGAGGGTGTATTCCCGCTCGCCTGCGGCGGTCAGCTGGGCGGCCTGCACGGCGTCCATGGTCAAGGTGGGCAACTTGGCCGCGGCGCCTTCCCCCTGGAGGCGGGATTCCACCGCCAACAGTAGCCAACTGCTGGCGGCGGCCAGAACCAACAACGGGGCGAGGAAGCGCAAGCTGCCCATGGCCTTGGCAACGGTCGGTGGGTCTTTAGAAGTCGCTCTTGGTGGTCTTGCGGTCGGGGGTGAGAAACTGATCGATGGCCGCGAGATCTCTGAGGTCGATGCGCCCGGCCGCCTGGAGCAGGGACAGGTAGTTGACCAGGTAGTCAAAGCGCTCCACCGCCAGGTTTTGCTCGGCGAGGAACAGGTTGCGCTCGGCGTCTAGGACGTCGACGATGGTGCGGGTCCCCACTTCAAAACCCGCCTGGGTGGCCTCCAGGGCGCTGTTGTTGGAAACCACCGACTGCTCGAGGGCGCGAATCCGCGACAGGGCGGCGGTCAAATCCTGGAAGGAGATGCGGACCTGCTGCACCACGTCCCGCTGGGTGGCCTCCAGCTGCTGCTTGCTGGACTCGAACTCAAAGGCCTCTTGGCGCACCCGAGAGCTGATGCCGCCCCCCTGGAAGAGGGGGACGTTCAACTGGATGCCCAGTTGGCCGGTGTAGCGGGTATCGTCGAGGGCGCCCGAGGTGGTGATGCGTCCATAGGAGGCGGTGAAGTCCACTTCGGGATAGCGGTCGGAGCGGGCAATCTCGATCTCCTCTCGGGCGGCATCGGCGGCGAAGCGGGCGCTCATAATCTGGGGGTTGTTGGCCAAGGCGATGACCACCCACTCTTCGACGTCGTTGGGCACCGGGGGCTCTAGGGGCACCTCGGGGTCGAGGAGGTTGATCTGGTCGTAGTAGCGCCCCACCACCTGGCGGAGGAGTTCTTTGGTGTCGGCCAATTGCACCCGGGCCAAGATTTCGTCAGCGGTGGCGGTGTCGAAGCGAGCCTGGGCCTCTTGGACGGCGGTGATGGTGATGAGCCCCACCTCAAAGCGTCGCTTGGCCTGCTCGAGCTGGCGGCCGATGGCCTCTTTGTCCTTGAGGGCGAAGGTGAGTACTTCTTGGGCGGCGAGGACGTCGAAGTAGCGCTGGGCCACGGTGAACAACAGGCTGTGGCCAGTGCTGATCAAGTTGGCCTCGGCTTGGTCTGCCACCGCCTCGGCCTGATCGATACCCTTGTAGAGGCGCCGGTTGTAGACCGGCTGGATCAGCGACAAGGCGATATCCCCTTGATTGCCGTCCACCACCCCCGGAGGCTCGTTGAAATTGAAGGTGCGGGAGAAGGACGCCGAACCGCTCAGGTTGGGCAACAACAGGGCCTGGGCCTGGTTGACCGTCTCCTGGACGGCGTCCCGGGTGCGGGCCTGGGCGAGCAGATCGGGGTTGGTTCTGAGGGCGAATTCGTACAGTTCCACGAGGCCCTGGGCACGGGCGTAGTCTGGCGTTGCCAGGGCGCCGGCCAGCAGGGCGCCGACCAAGGAGACGGAAATGGCCTTCATAGGAGGACTCGTCGCTGTGGGGGGGCCCTGGAATCCGGGCCGGTGACAAATGGACGTCAATGGGAATCCATGGGCGGCGGTTTAAAACTGGAAGGCGCGGGGCGGTTCCCCACCTTGGAGGTAATCGATATCGGTTTCAAACAAACTTTCGGCCTCAAAGGCGTCTTCATCGCTGCGCACCACCCGCAGGGCCTCCATGGCGGGGGGCTGGCCGACGATGGCAAACAATCGCCCACCGATGGCGAGGCGCAACCGCCAGCTGTCGAACAGTTGATACAGCGCCCCGGTGAGGACGATGACATCGAAGCGGCGATCGCCCCAGTCCCTGGCGGCATCGCCGCAGAACAATGCGGCGTTGGCAATACCCCAGTCCGCGAGGATCACCCCGGCGCGCTCGACAAAGGACGGCACGATATCGACGCTGTGAACTTGGTGGGCCAACCGCGCAAGACAGGCGCACAGGTAACCGCTGCCCGTGCCCACTTCGAGGACGCTATCGGTGTCTCGAATGTCCATGGCCTGGAGCAGGCGACCCTCGACGTTGGGGGTCATGGTGGTCTGGCCGTGGCCGATGGGGATGCGCACATCGGCGCAGGCCAAGTTGCGGTAGCGCTCGGGTACAAAGGCTTCCCGGGGCACGGTGAGCATGACGTCCAACACCCGTTGGTCCAATACGTTCCAAGGCCGCACCTGTTGTTCCACCATGATGTAGCGGGCCCGTTCAAAATCCATCTGGCTCACCTTTTCACTCACACCTTATTTCCTCGGCTCATTCGCTCCCGCAGCCCATCCCAAGAGGCCTTGGGGTGGGGCGTGGGGTTGGGTTGAGGGAAAGGGACGTGGTCCGACGACGTCCTCCCTCGACCCAGCTAGCTTAGCACAACCCCCTGGACCCGCACCTCGGGGGGGCCGCGTGGCGATAAGCCGAGGTGCTGCGGGGCCCGGGGGACGTCAAACCAAGCTTTGAAGCGCCTGTCTAAGGTTATACTACGTGGCCCAAGGCTTGCCCAGTGGTCCCGCTCCTTTGTGATTATTGTTGATCTTCACCCCTTGAAAAGCATTCCCAGTGACCCCACATCGCCAAGTAGATAACTTTATCCAACACTCCTGTTGGCCACTCCAGGAGGCGATCATTCTATGAGCACTGCGTTAATGACCAAATCCATGCAGCTGCCGGTCAACCTCAACGACTTGGACAGCTACATCCACTACGCCAACAGCTTGCCGCTGTTGAGCGAGGAACAAGAACAAGACCTCGCCCGCCGGCTGCGGGAGTTGAGCGACCTCGACGCCGCCCGGGAGTTGGTGTTGGCCCATCTGCGCTTTGTGGTGCGGGTGGCCCGTAGCTATTTGGGCTACGGTCTGCCGTTGGGGGATTTGATCCAAGAAGGCAACGTGGGCCTGATGAAGGCCGTCAAGCGCTTTGACCCCGACCAAGGGGTGAGGTTGGTGTCCTTTGCCATCCACTGGATCAAGGCGGAGATCCAGGAGTTCATCCTCCGCAACTGGCGAATCGTCAAAGTGGCCACCACCAAGGCCCAGCGCAAGTTGTTTTTCAACCTGAGAAGCGCCAAGAAGCGCCTGGGCTGGCTCAACCGCGACGAGGCCATGGCCGTGGCGGAAAACCTGGGGGTCAGCCCCGAGACCGTCTTTGAAATGGAATCGCGCCTCGGCGGCCAAGATATCGCCTTTGACCCCGACCCCAGCGACGACGACGACGACACCTTGGCCCCGGTGGCCTTCCTCGCCGCCAGCGGCAGCGACCCCGTCGACCAGCTCTCCCAAGAGGACTGGGAGGAACAGGCCCACCACCAGCTAGAGCAGGCCATGGCGGCTTTGGACGACCGCAGCCGCGACATCATCGAACGCCGACGCTTGCACGAGCCCAAGGCCACCCTCCAGGAGCTCGCCGCCCAGTACGGCGTGTCCGCCGAGCGGGTGCGGCAGTTGGAGAACGCCGCCCTAAAACGCCTCAAGGTCCTCATGGTCGACCCCGCCGCCTAGACCGGGTCCCCCGGGGGTTCGCCCCGGCCTCTTTTGCCCTCTTCGCCTCGAAGGCCCCTTGATTTCACAATTCTTTGCCCCTATTGACAGCTGGAGTTTATTCCCCACCCTTCGAGGATTTCCCATGCCCATCTACGAGTACCAATGCGAGCACTGTGGCCACGAACTAGAGGCGTTGCAAAAGCTCAGTGATCCGTTGTTGGTGGACTGCCCCATGTGCCACGAACCCGCCCTCAAAAAGCGCATCTCGGCGGTGGCGTTTCGCCTCAAGGGCAGCGGTTGGTATGAAACCGACTTCAAATCCGCCACCCAGCGCCACTTGGCCGCCAAGGACGAGGCCGAAGGTGGCAAAACCGACGCCAAAACCGACGCCAAAACCGACGCCAAAACCGACGCCAAAACCGCCGCCAAGGCCAACGGCAGAACCCAGAGCGACGCCGCCGCCAAGGCCAAGCCC
>JBHJHK010000527.1:0-5977 GCA_050330975.1 Candidatus Competibacterales bacterium
GGGGCGCGGCGCCCGCCCCCCGGGCCGGGGCCCCCCCTTGGGGGGGGGGGGGGGGGGGGGGGGGGGGGGGGGTTGGCGGCGGCTGCGGGGGCGCAGGGCACCCGCCGCCGTGGCGCCGGGCCAAGCCTTGGTCGCCACCGAGCCCCGGCCCCAGACCGCGGCGGCCAGCGACGTCCCCCTGTGCGTCCAGGGCTTATCCCGCCACTATGGCAGCCTGGTGGTGTTGGACGACATCAGTTTTAGCGCCCACCGGGGGGAGTTACTGAGCATCGTCGGCCCCAACGGCGCCGGCAAGACCACCTTGATGCGCTGTATCTCCAACGGCCGGGAGCGGGACAAAGGCCATATTAGTGTCGATGGGGTGGATATCGGCCGGCGCACGCCCCAGGGGGTCGCCGCCCTAGGGGTGGGGCGGAGTTTTCAAAACACCACTCTATTCGACAGCCTCAGCGTCGGGGATTGTCTGATGCTGGCCCGAGGTCAACGGGACGGCCTGGACCGCTGGCGGCGACGGCCCACCTTGTCACTGCCGGCCCCGGCGTTGCGAATTGTCAAAGCCACGGGTCTCGACCAACACCTCCAAGAGCAGACCCGCTATTTGTCCCATGGCATGAAGCGGGGCCTGGAGTTGGCCATGGTATTGGCCACCGAACCCACGGTATTGCTGTTGGACGAACCCACCGCCGGCCTCACCAAGGCCGAGCGGGAGCTCATCGGCGAGATCTTGCAGGACCTGGCCCACCACCACGGTCTGTGTATCCTCCTCATCGAGCACGACCTGGATTTCGTTCGCCAGATCAGCTCCCGAATCATCGTCCTCCACCAGGGGTCGTTGGTGTTGGACGGCGATGTCCACCAGGTGGTGGCTTCGGAGACGGTAAAGGCCATCTACGCCGGGGAACAGTTGGAGGCGGCGCCGTGAGCGCCGCGGCGACGGTGGACAAGGCACTGGTTTTGGCCCTGGAAGACGTGGTGAGCGGCTATGGCCAAGCCCCGGTGATCCACGGGGTGAGTCTCGTCCTCGCCCCCGGGGAAATCTTGGCGGTGTTGGGCAAAAACGGCATGGGCAAGAGCACCTTGCTCAAGACCATCATGGGTTTGGTCCCCTGTGGTCGGGGGCGGATTCAGCTGTTGGGGGGCGATATCACGGGCCTTGCCACCCACCGCATCGCCCGTCGCCACCTCACCTACACCCCCCAGGAACAGACCCTGTTCCAGGACCTGACGGTGGCGGACAACCTGCGGCTGGGGGTGGCCACGGAAGCCACCTTTCGCCGGGGTTTGGAGCTCATCGCCGGCCATTTTCCCATCATTCCCCAGCGCCTCAAGCAGCGGGCGGGGACCTTGAGCGGCGGCGAGCAGAAGATGTTGTTGTTGTCCCGGGCCCTCATGGCCGAACCCAGGGTGATGCTGATCGACGAGATCTCCGAGGGCCTCCAGCCCTCCATGGTCACCCGGGTGGGGGAGGCACTGCGGGCCGAGCGCAGGCGCACTGGGGTGGCGTTGTTGTTGGTGGAGCAAAACCTGGCCTTTGCCCTGGCCACTGCCGATCGCTACGCCGTCCTCAAGCGGGGGGAGATCGTCGACCGCGGGGATGCCCGCAGTCCTGCGGCCCGTACGGCGGTGAGCGAGCACCTGCGGGTGTAGCCCCCCGTCCTTTGCTTGACTCCAGGCGAGGTTTAGCAAAATGCCAGAAATCAATACCTTTTCCATCGTGGCCTACTGTCCCAGGAGCGGCCAATTGGGGGTCGCCGTGGCCACGGCGTTGCCGGCGGTGGGGAGCTTGTGTCCGTTTGTTCGCCCGGGGGTGGGGGCGGTGAGCACCCAGTCCTGGGTCAATCCCTATTTGGCCCTGGATGCCTTGGATCAGCTCGCCCTGGGCCAAGGGGCAGTCCAGACCCTGGAGTTGGTGTTGACCGCGGACCCCCACCGGGAACGGCGCCAGATTGGCGTCGTCGACGCCACCGGCCAGGCGGCTGGCCACACGGGCAAGGATTGCACCCCCTGGTACGGCCACCACGTCGGGGATCACTGTGCCGTCCAGGGGAACATGCTGGCCGGCCCCGAGGTATTGAGCGCCATGGTGGCGGCCTTTGAGCACAGCTCGGGGGCAGCCTTAGACGAGCGGCTCATGGTCGCCCTGGAGGCGGGGCAAGGGGCGGGGGGGGACAAACGGGGTCAGCAGTCGGCGGCCCTGCTGGTCTATGGTCGGGAGGCCTACCCTTACCTCGACCTTCGCATCGACGACGCCCCAAACCCCGTGGTGGCCCTGCGCCAGTTGCTGGAGCGGGCCCGGCAGCAATTGCGGCCGTTTATCGACAGCATGCCCCGGCGGGGCGGCGACGAGCCCGAGCCCTTGGACGAGGCGGCCACCGCCATGCTGCTCAGCCCGCCGCCCGCCCGGGCCGGTGGGGGGGGAGCCGCCCCTTGAGGAGGGGTGGATAGTAGCGGTTTGAAAGAGACTGGGATTTACAAATACTTCCCAGTGGTTGCCTTCCTCCAGGGGGCCTTCGAGCTGTTCTTCCCTCAGGGCAAAGGCACTGTCCGTACCCCATCGGCGGCCACCCTGCCCGACGGTACCGCGCTCAATACCACTCGGCTGTTGAGAGCTAACGGCGGCTTAGCGTAAGGTGATTTTCTTCGCGGCTACGCAGCGTTTTTTTCACCCTGGCGAGCGCTCAAGGAGGCTTGATACGCCCAATCGATGCGGTTCGTTCCTCACCGCATCCTACGCGGGCTACGCGGGCTACGCGGGCTAATCACCCAGATGCGTGATAACTCATCATTTAGTCGGTTAGCATATTCCGAAGTGTCTTTACATATTCCATAATATCTTGATCCTTCGAGTATTTCGACTCAGCAAGTACTTTGTTAAGCTCAACTGGCTCTACTGCATCCAGCTCATTTTCGTCTAGCTCGCTGTATTCCTCCAGCAATTCCCTAAGCTCACGCTCTAACTCATCTTTCCCCAATGCATCTAAAACAACAAGGCTACTCAACCTTATCTGATTCAATTTTCTCACCCACCATCTAGGAACACCTCTTACGGAAATGTCAGGCAACAGTGCTTCACTACATTGAAGTGATAAGTGATGCTTGGCGATATCGAAATAAAAAAAGTCAAGAACAACCTTGAAAAAACAGAATCCTGATCGAGTAGCAAGGCACGATGAAAAGCAATTTCAATGGCATTATTATCACCTTCCTCCCAGTGCGATAGATCATATAAACACAAACCAAGCTTGTGGTATAAATCAGCACTATCTGGATAACGATCTAGCATAGCCTCAATCTTTCGCACAAAGCCCAATCTGGCGTTTCTCTCTTTCTGTCCAGTTAAATACAATGCCGAGTCCTGGAAATCAGAGTATTCTCTCTCAAACTCTTCCAACGTCGAGGCGTGCATTCAAGTTCCCCCAATCTCTATTTATGGCGATCAGCGTTAGCGCGATTGCGTAATCGTTAGCCTTAGCTTGAGCTTGCAGCTTCTTAGGTCCCTGCCCGGAATGTGATTGCTCAGATGCACTACAGCTCTTCCCGGTTGAAAATATGACATTGATTTTAGAAGAATTTTCGATGTCGCATAACAAAATGTTTTTCCAAAAATTCCTTTGAAATCAATTGCTCCAATATAAGAAAAGCATAAAGCGCTGCTCATCTGATTGATTACGTATGTTTTTCAAAGAGTTAACCATGGTTGGGTCGAAAAAAATATTATTTGAAATCAAGGTGATAAACACGACCGGGAAGAGCTGTGATTTTCTGTGTTTTTAAATCGATGCAGCAAAAAATAACTCTATTGAAATCAATGTCATAAAACCCAGCGGGAACTGCTGCCATCATTCCCTTTGCGATGGCGAGGATCGGGTGACAGCTATGGAGAGCCCCCGGAGCCATACCACCACCTATGGCTACACTCGCGATGGTCTGCTCGACCGCATCGACCGTCCCGACACGGGGGTAATCCGCTTCGAGTACGACAACCACGGCAATCGCGTCCACTTCTACGATGGCTTCGACCGTCTAGTCCGCACCCAGACCTTCGACGTCCGCAACAACCTCGAAACGGTCCTGGCGGCCACCTTCTCCAGCGATCCCGATCGCACCCAGCGCTTTACCTACGACGACCTCAATCGGCTCACCAATCACTTTGAAACCCAGCCCGATGGCAGCGAGCGGCGGACGGGCTTTAATTATGATGAGCTCAACCGCCTCAACGAGACCGAGGATCCCCTCAACCAGCTCAGCGAACGCCGCTTTGACGATGATGGTAACGTGGAGTCTGTCACTGATCCGCGCGCCAACCAGACCACCTACGAGTCGACCCTCGGGGGACGGTTGGACTTGGAGACCGATCCCAGCGGCGCACCCATCGACTATGAGCGCTACAACGCCCGGGGTCTGCTCGAAGTCTTTACCACCGGGCGGGGGTTTGAGCAGACCCTCACGTACGACGAACGCGAGCGCCTCAACACCGTCACCGACCCGGTGAGCACCCTCACCTACGGCTACGATGGAAACGGTAACCTAGAGACCGTCCACGAGTCAGGCGTGGGGACGATCACGCGGGTCTATGACGACCTAGATCGGGTGAGCCAGTACACCGATGCCCGGGGGTATGTCATCGGCTATACCTACTACCCCAGTGGGTTGTTGGAGACCCTCACCTACCCCGGCCCCGGTAATCTCACGGTGACCTACACCTACGATCCAGCCGATCGGCTCAAGACGGTGACGGACTGGGCGGGGCGGGTGACGACCTATCACTACGACGCCAACGGGCGGTTGATCGTCATTGATCGACCCAACGGCACCCAGCAGAGCGTGGCCTACAACGCTCAAGGCGGTGTCATTCTACGTCGGGATGGCTCGCCCATTGCCCTTGTGGATCGCGAAGATCCCAGCGTGATTCCCACTGATCTGATCCATATGGCTGTTCTGGGTTACGACCGCTTGGGCCAGCTGGCGGCCGCGACGGTCTTACCGCCTCAACTGCCGGTGGCCACGCCCCGCCGGACGATGACCTACGCGCCCACCAGCAATGCGTTAGCGACGGTGGATGGGTTGAGCGTCGCGCTCGACGCCGATGGCAACCTGACCCAGGGGCCGCTGCAGGGGGTGAGTACGACGTTCGTCTACGACGCCCGCAACCGCCTGACCCAGGCTGGTAGCACCACCTATGAATACGATGCCGAAGATCACCGGATCGCCACTTTGGATGGGAGCGGTCGTACCGAGGATGTGATCAATCCCCAAGCGGCGTTGAGCCAGGTGCTGATCCGCAAGCATCCCGATGGAAGTCAGACGTACTACGTCTACGGCCTGGGCTTGCTGGGGGAAAGTCAGGTGGCCCCTAGCGGCAATGAGTTACCCGACAGCTATCTGAGCTACCACTACGATTTGCGGGGCAGCACGCTGGCGTTGAGTGATGAGACGGGCCAGGTGGTGGCGCGGTATGCCTACGGCCCCTATGGCCAGGCGATGGCGGTGTACAACCTCCGGGGTAGGGAGACGCCCTTTTTGTACAATGGCCGTGATGGGGTGATGGCGGAGGCCAACGGGCTTTACTGTATGCGGGCGCGGTTCTATCATCCGGAGTTAAGGCGGTTTTTGAATCGGGATATTTTGCGAGGCAGTCTATACACCCCCAAGACGCTGAACCGGTACGCTTATGGTGAAGGTGATCCGATCTTGATGGTGGATCCCAGCGGTGAGAGTGCTCAGATGGTGTTGGAGGGAGGAGAGTTTATTTTACGGGGCGGACGGGTTATTTTCGTCAATACGCCTCTGGGTCGAGCGCTAACCATTGGTGGATTTATTGGTGGCGCTATTTATGCGGCTTGTGGCACTCAGCTTGTTGATTTTGTTGAGACTCTTCTACCTCCCGCAACGCCTCCCATTATTCCTGAAATTCCAGAGGCTGAGCCGTCAGAGCTTCCATCAACAGAGGTGCCGCCTATAGGGGTTTTTAGTGAAG
>JBHJHK010000528.1:0-7763 GCA_050330975.1 Candidatus Competibacterales bacterium
GCCCTGCCCCCCAAGAGCCCGTGTTCACCCCCATTCCCTCGGAAGGGAAAGTCGTTGGGAACTAGCGAGCCTTTCTCCATGCGCCCCATCATCTGGTGTTGTCTCGTCCTTTGCTGGGGGCTGACCCCCGTCTTCGCCCAAGTGTCCACCGCCGCCGCGCCCCTGGCAGTCCCCGGGCTCCCGGCGTTGCCGGTGGACAGCTACGTCTTGGAGGACTTCCACAGCGGCGCGGTGCTGGCCGAGGCCGCCGCCGATGCCCCGGTGGAGCCCGCCAGCATCACCAAGCTCATGGCGGCCTATGTGATCTATCGCCAGCTGGCCGAGGGCGCTTTGAGCCCCCAACAACAGGTGTTGATCAGCGAGAAGGCCTGGCGGGCCGAGGGCTCGCGGATGTTCATCGAGGTGGGGACGCGGGTGGCGGTGGAGGATTTGATCATGGGGATGGTGGTCCAGTCGGGGAACGACGCCACCATCGCCCTGGCGGAACACGTGGCCGGCAGCGAAGCAGCCTTTGTGGCGCTGATGAACCAGTGGGCCGAACGGTTGGGCTTGACCGGCTCTCACTTCGTCAATTCCACGGGGCTGCCCCACCCGGAACACTACATGACCGCCCGGGATATCGCCCGTTTGGTGCGGGCGATCATCGGGGAATTTCCCGAACACTACAGCCGCTACTCGGTCAAAGCCTATTCCTACAACGACATCGACCAGCAAAATCGCAATCGGTTGTTGTGGCAGGACCCCACGGTAGACGGGGTCAAGACCGGTCACACCAGCCGGGCGGGCTACTGTTTGGCCTCCTCGGCGGAGCGCGATGGCATGCGGTTGATCGCCGTGGTGTTGGGGGCCGAGGACAACGCCAGCCGCTTTGCCGTGAGTCGCACCTTGTTAAACCACGGCTTCCGCTTCTACCGCACCCACAAGCTCTACGACGCCCAACAGGCCCTCACCCAATTGCGCCTGTGGAAGGGACAGAGCAGCCAACTGCCCCTGGGACTGGCCGCTCCCCTCCACGTCACCATTCCCCGGGGCCGCTACCCGGGGTTGAATGCCGCGCTGGAGGTGGCAGACTGGGTGGAGGCGCCGGTGGGGGTCGGCGACGACCTGGGCCGGGTGGTGGTCACCCTCGACGATGAGACCATTGCCGATGCGCCTTTGTTGGCCCTAGAAGCCGTGGAGCGCAGCGGCTTTCTGTGGCGGATGTGGGACCAGCTGGCGATGACGTTCTACAGTTTCTTCGACTGACGGCCCCCTGGGTTTTTGCTGGCGGGGGGCCCGAGGGATGGATGGACAATGATGGCAAATCCAAACCGCACCACGCCCTTGGCCGAGCACCGTCTCACCGAGCAGCTCTACCCCTGTACTTTTCCCATCAAAGCCGTGGGCCACAACGCCGACGATTTCGCCGCCTTGGTGGTGGCCTTGGTGGCACCCCACGCCCCGGAAGTCCAACGGCAGACCCCCAAGGTCCAATACAGCCGCCAACGCCGCTACCAGTCGGTTACCGTGGTGATCACCGCCAGGAGTCGGGCCCACATCGACGCTATCTACCGGGATCTCAACGACCACGAGCGGGTGGTGACGGCGTTGTGACGGTCCTCGCCCCCCCGTTGGACGCCCCAGTGGCGCTGCCCCCGTGGTCGTCGGGGGTGGTCCAGGCCCGGGGCACCGTGGCCTATGCCGAGGCCCTGGTGGCCATGGTGGCCGCCACGGCCAGTCGCGACGCCCATACCCCCGACGCCCTGTGGCTATTGGAGCACGAGCCGGTGTATACCCTGGGGGCCAATGGTCGCCGGGAACACCTCCACAATCCCGGGTCTATACCGGTGGTGGCCAGCGACCGGGGAGGGCAGGTGACCTACCACGGGCCGGGGCAGATAGTGTTGTATTGCCTCCTCGACTTGCGGCGCCGCGGCATGGGGGCCCGGGCCCTGGTGACGGCCTTGGAGCAAGCGGTGATCGCCCTGCTGGCCCGTTGGGGGGTCAAGGGCATCGCCCGCCCCGAGGCGCCGGGGGTCTATGTGGAAGGCCGCAAGTTGGCCTCGGTGGGGCTGCGGGTGCGCCGGGGCTGTAGCTACCACGGGGTGAGCCTCAACGTCGCCATGGACCTCGCCCCCTTTGGCGCCATCGACCCCTGCGGTTACCCAGGGCTCACCATGACCCAGCTGGTCGATCTGGGCATTTCCCTCTCCCCGTCCCAGGCGGGCGCCGACTTGGCGGCCCATCTCATCGAACAATTGCCGGTCCCCACCCCCTCCTTTGAGGGCGGCAGCTCCCTGCCGCCAGGGACCGTGCCCACCCTCAGGTGAATTAGCCATGTCCCAAGCCAAACCCACCTCCCAACCCAAGGGCCCCACCCCGGTGGTGCGGGGGGAAAAACTGCGCGGCGCTGAGAAGATGGCCCGCATCCCGGTGAAGATCGAGCCCACTGACCCCAAAGTGCGGCCCCGCAAGCCGGCCTGGATCCGCGCCAAGCTCCCGGCGGGTCCCGAGGTGGATCGCCTCAAGGCCATTTTGCGCCAGCACAAGCTCCACACTGTGTGCGAGGAGGCCAACTGTCCCAACCTGGGGGAGTGCTTTAGCCACGGCACCGCCACTTTTATGATCATGGGTGACATTTGCACCCGGCGCTGTCCGTTTTGCGACGTGGCCCACGGCAGGCCACTGCCCTTGGACCCCGACGAGCCCGGCAACTTGGCCACCACCGTGGCCGCCATGGGGTTGCGCTATGTGGTGATCACCTCCGTGGACCGCGACGACCTGCGGGACGGCGGTGCGGCCCATTTCGCCCAGTGCATCGCCGCGGTGCGGGCCGCCGCCCCGGCCATCCAGGTGGAGATCCTGGTGCCGGACTTTCGCGGCCGGCTGGAGGTGGCGTTGGAACAACTGGCCACTGCCCCCCCCGACGTCTTCAACCACAATCTAGAGACCGCCCCCCGCCTCTACAAACAGGCCCGGCCGGGGTCGGACTACCAGCACTCATTGACCCTGCTCCAGCGCTTTGGGGCTCGCTTTCCCAAGGTCCCCACCAAGTCGGGTTTGATGTTGGGGTTGGGGGAGACCTCCGCCGAGGTGGAAGAGGTGATGGCGGATTTGCGTCGTCACGACGTGGACATGCTGACCTTGGGCCAGTACCTCCAGCCCAGCCGGTTTCACCTGCCGGTGGAGCGGTTTGTCACCCCCGACGAGTTCGCCCGGTTGCGGGAGGTGGGGTTGGCCATGGGCTTTTCCCAGGTGGCCTCGGGGCCCATGGTGCGTTCGTCGTACCACGCCGATCTCCAGGCGGCCGGCGAGACGGTGGCCTGAGGGATTTCAATTCCCATGGGCTCGCCCCCGGTGTTGGTGGACAGCCACTGCCACATTGATTTAGAAGATTTTGTCGCCGACCGCCCCCAGGTTCTGGCCCGGGCGGTGGCGGCGGGGGTCAAAATTCAAGTGGTCCCCGGGGTCGCCGCCGCCACATGGCCGGCGCTCTACGAGGTCACCCAGGGGTATCCGGGGCTGTACCCCACCTTTGGTCTCCATCCCCTGGAGATAGCCAACCACCGCCCCGAGCACTTGGCGGTCTTGCCGAAGGTGTTGCAGAGCCGTGGTGGGGTGGCGGTGGGGGAGTGTGGCCTCGACGGCTATGTGGCGGGTCTCGATTGGCACCAACAGTGGCGGGTGTTCAGGGCACAGTTGGCCATTGCCCGGGAATTGGGGTTGCCGGTCATCGTCCACGCCCGCCGGGCCCTCGACCCGGTTCTCAAGGCCCTGCGCCAGCACCCCGGGGTGCGGGGGGTGGTCCACAGCTTTGTGGGTAGCCAACAGCAGGCTCGGCAGCTGGTGGAGTTGGGCTTTTTCTTGGGGGTTGGAGGGCCAGTGACCTACCCTCGGGCCCAGAAGCTGCGGCGGGTGGTGGCCCAGGCACCTCTAGAGGCCCTAGTGTTGGAGACCGATGCCCCCTTTCAGCCCCTCAACGGTTTCCAGGGGCAGCGCAATGAACCGGCCCAGGTGGCCGTGGTGTTGACTGCGGTGGCAGAACTGCGCCAGCAGTCTTTGGAAACGGTGGCCACGGCGACCACCACCAATGCCAAGCGATTGTTTGCCTTGGATTTTGGGGAGGCGAAGAGATCGTGGACCCATGAGAAAAGGCACTCGGATGAGTGACTTCTAAACGTCCATTGGCCTTCGATCCTGGATGAAGATGATTACCGCTGACTGCTTGTATAAATGTTTTTCAGTCACCTATTTTTCATTTCCCCAGAGAGTTATTGTCGATGAATAAACTCAAGCGCCTTGCCCCAAATCTCAATGCCTTTACGTTCAGATTTGATAGGGCTCTCCTAGATGAAATTAAGGCATCGTATGCTAAAAATGTTCAAGCTATTTTAGATGATTCGGATAGTCAGTATCTGTTTGAAGGGGGACAATTGGTCTCGCGACCACTTGATCGGGCGTCGGAGGACTACTATGTCCAGTCTTATAAGAAAAATCCTCTATTGTGGGTTTCAGCTAACAATCCAAGCACTTATGCAATCTATCAGAATTTTTTAGACAACTTGGGCATCGATTCTGACACCAAGCAGTTGGTGGACTATGAGAATAGGATTGTCATGTACTGTGGTTTTTTGGTGATTTGTGATCGGGCAGAGGGTTATTCATGGCACGTGGATTATTCTCCCAATGCCAATGCTTACACGCTTATCACCCCCTTGCTTCCCCTGGACCGAGATCATGGTAACCTTGTGTATGCGATGGGTGAGAATCAGGCGGGGATTTATAACTATCAAGTTGGGGAAGCAATTATGTTTGGAGACGGGTTTCTCCACTGTACCGAGCCTTTCGCTCCCAATAAACAGAAGCGCGTATTGTTGAGCATGACATTTGGAACCGACAAGATGGAGTATTGGCCCATATTAAAAGAGTCAATTGATGGCCAGTCCAATTTTTTGATCTTGCCCAGTGGCCACGAACGAGGGAGCCGCAAGGGCCCAGAACAACATTGAAAAGTGAATTGCCCCAGTATGGGGGCTTCTAGCGCACTGTTTTCACCGCGCTGGCGCTGCCCCTTCGCCGGGGCTACCGATCCCCGGCATCGACCCCATTGCCCCGGGGGCTGGGCTGGGTAGCCATGGGATGGGTGGCAGGCCCTGCAGCCGGGGGCCCCCTCGTCTTTGCCATCCCTGGAGGAGGGATCCTGGGGCCGTAGGGAGCGAGGAAGCCGCGGTTTGACCAGCCCGTGAGAAGTCTTGATCCCCCTGGGGGTTCAACCGGCTCTGCGGTGTAATACACTCTGTTGTGAACAGCTAAAAAATGCGGCTAAGCCGTTGATCTCGTTTGGTGGAATCCCCGTTGTCCACGGCCGACCGACGCCTCCATTGCCCGCATCACACAGCGGTTCCCAAAGCCACCACACCCGTATATCAGTTCAGTAGAGAGCCCAAGCCATGGCGAACTTTCCCACAAAGGCCAACGTCGTCATCATCGGCCAAGGCGGCATCGTCGGCGCCTCGGTCGCCCACCATCTCATCGAGCGGGGCTGGGACGACATCGTCGGCATCGACATATCCTCCATTCCCACGGATATCGGTTCCACGTCCCACGCCTCCGACTTTTGCTACGCCACCTCCCACGACCCTTTGAGCTGCTACACCACCATGTACAGCATCGACTTCTTCGAGAAGCGGGGGCGCTACGCCAAAATCGGCGGCCTCGAGGTGGCCCGGGTCGGCGACGACGCCCGCATGGAGGAGCTCAAGCGCAAGGTGGGCTCCGCCAAGGCCTTTGGCACCAACGCCCACCTCATCGGCCCCAAGGAGACCGTGGAAAAATTCCCCCTCTTGGAAGAAGAGCTCATCCAAGGGGCCCTGTGGGACCCCGACGCTGGCCTGGTCGTCCCCCGCTCCCAAGCCGTGGCCGGCGAACTGGTCCGCGATGCCGAGGCCACGGGGAAGCTCAAGACCTTTGCCAATACCCCCGCCCTTGGCCTCAACATCGACAACGGCCGCATCCAGGGGGTCGAGACCCCCCGGGGCTACATCGAAGCCCGCCACGTGGTGGTTTGTGCCGGCCTGTGGGGACGGCTCATCGCCGCCATGGCCGGCGAGGATCTCCCGGTGATGCCGGTGGATCACCCCCTCACCTTCTTTGGTCCCTACAAAGAATTCGTCGGCACCGGCAAGGACATCGGCTGGCCGTTGTTGCGCGACCAGGGCAACTCGGCCTACATGCGGGACACCGGTGATCCCACCACCCCCGAGGGGGGGCAGATCGAGTGGGGTTATTACGAGGAGCAAGCGCCCCGCCTGGTTCACCCCCGGGATCTACTGAAAAAAGAGCAGGCCCGGCTTTCCCCCTCCCAGCGGGATTTGGACATCGAGCAGATCATGGAACCCCTGGAGCGGGCCATGGCTCTCACTCCCATCCTGGGGGAACTGGGCTACAACGAGAAATACTCCTTCAACGGCCTGTTACAAGTCACCGCCGACGGCGGCCCGTCCATCGGCGAATCCCCCGCTGTGCGCGGGCTGTGGTACGGGGTCGCCGTGTGGGTCAAGGACGGCCCCGGCATGGGCAAGCTGTTGGCCGACTGGATGACCGATGGCTACACCGCCATCGACCACCACGCCATCGATGTCGCCCGCTTCTACCCCTTCCAAAAGACCGAGCAGTTCATCCACGACCGCTGCTATCAAACGGCCGCCAAGATCTACAACCCCCCGGTCCACAACCGCGAACCCTTCACCGCGGCCCGGGACATCCGCCGCAGCCCCTTTTGGGAGCGGGAGCGGGACCTGGGCGGCCATTTTATGGAGCTAGCCGGCTGGGAGCGGGCCCACGGCTACGCCAGCAACGCCCACCTGCTGGAGAAATACGCCCAGCAGGTACCGGAGCGCCACGCCGAGTGGGACAACCGCCACTTTTGGCGGGTGTCCAACGCCGAGCACTTGGAGCTGTCGGCCAACGTCGGCATGATCAACCTGTCCCACTTCGCCATCTACGACGTCTCTGGCCCCCAGGCCGAGGCCCTGTTGGAGTACCTGTGCGTGGCCAAGGTGGGGGGCAACACTCCCCTGGGCAGGGGTATCTACACCCATTTTCTGGATCAGGTCGGCGGCATCCGCGCCGACTTGACCGTCTTGCGCCTGGCCACCGACCACTACCGCATCGTCAACGGCGGCGACGCCGGCCACCGGGACTACATCTGGATCAAACGCATGGCCGAAGACCACGGTTTTAACGACGTGGCCATCGAGGACCGCACCGAGGCCTTTAGCTGCATCGGCCTGTGGGGCCCCAACGCCCGCACCACCTTACAGGCCGTCGCCGACGATCCCGCCGCCCTGACGGCGGAGAACTTCCCCTTTGCCACCGTCAAGGAGATCACCGTCCGGGGCACCCCGGTCAGGGCCTTTCGCATCTCCTACGTCGGGGAGCAAGGCTGGGAACTCCACTGCCAATACCAACACGGCCTGGCGTTGTGGGACGCCCTCCACAGCCAGGGGGTGACCCCGGTGGGGATCGAAACCTATGCCAACAGCCGCCGCCTGGAGAAGAGTCTGCGGCTGCAAAACGCCGATCTCCTCACCGAGTACAACTTGGTGGAGGCAGGGCTGGCCAGGCCCCAGGTCAAGGGGGCGGATTTCCACGGCAAGGCCCCCTACTTGGCCATCCGCGCCCGCCCCCACCAACCCGCCTACCTCTGCACCGTGGTCATGGTGAACACCGTCGACGCCAACGGCGTGGCCCGCTACCCCGTGGGCCAGTGGCCGATCCTGGAT